>NZ_JAAKZX010000219.1 GCF_011045025.1 Streptomyces ureilyticus | reverse complement strand
CCGCCTCATGTCCGAGCTCGACCCGCACATAGCCGCGCCGCCCGTCGTAGAACTTCAGATGCGGGTTGGCCTGAAGGGGGCCCGGCGCCTTCATCGTCCGCGGGCGACGGCGGCAGCGATCACGGCAGTGGTACGGCGCCCAATGCGCCCGCCGCGCTGAAGGTGAGCGAACCCGACCGCAAACCCACTGACCAGCGCTGGTGCGAGAAGGTCACCCTCGACTTCCACAACACCGGGGGCAGCGCGGTGCGTTCGGGCACCGTGACCTTCGAGACGCACATCATCGACTCGCTCGGCATCGACTGGGCGACGATCAAGTCGGCCGAGAAGCTTCCCGTACCGGTCAACGCCGGGGCACGCAAGGAGAAGACCTGGACGGTGTGCGTCGACGCGTGGCGCGTGCCGCTGGGCATGCACATCGAGACGCGTGACGTGTCCGTGCGGTGGGAGTAGGGCTCCGGCGTACGGGAGTTGTCGCCGTACCCGAGTTTGTCGCCGTACCCGAGTTACATGAACGCGAGCCAGGCCACGCCGGCCACGATCGCTACGGCCGCGATCACGGCGACGATCACGCCGATGCGGGGGCCTGCCGGGGCGGCCTGCTGGCGGCGGCCCTGCGGGGCCTCGTCGACGAAGGCGCGGAACATCTGGGTGTTGCCCGCGGGGTCGTTGTTGCCCTGGGGGCCCTGGGTGTTTGCCATGGCCCTGGACCCTAGCGAATGCCTCCGGCTTGCCCAAGTGCTGGGTGCCGTCTGCTTGTGCTGGTCACCCTGACTCGGTGGCGCCGCCACGGGGGCTCCGCCCCCGGGCCCCGTATCGGCCTGAACGGCCTCGTCCTCAAACTCCCCCAGCTACCGCTGGGAGGTGCCCCAGACGGGCTGGTTGTGGCTGGGGCCTCGTTGGAAAGCGCACCTAGGTCGCAGGTGCCCCTTTGCCAAGGTTTTAAGGCCACTCCTCCCCCACTCATTTGCCTGTAGCAACCAAACAACTTATGGTTGCCTAGAGCAACGAAGGAGGGTGTGATGGCCGCCGCTCGCGACCAGTACCAAGAGCTCGCCCGCCAGCTCAGTGCCATCGGAGCTGTGAAGCGCGGGCTCGGGCGGGTGTTGCCGCACGAGTGCCCCGCGGGGGCCGTTGCCGTGCTCACGCTTCTTGAGCGGCACGGGGAGATGCGGATGAGCCGGCTCGCGGAGCTGCTTGCCATCGATATGTCGGTGACCAGTCGGCATGTTGCCCATGTCGCGGAGCGTGGGTGGATCGACCGGTCCCCCGACCCCTCCGACAAACGGTCGCGCATCCTGCGGCTCACGCCCGCGGGGCGGGACATGCTCGCCGAGATCGCCGAGCGGTACACGCACGCGCTCGCCCACTACCTGGGGGACTGGTCCGACGACGAGGTCGAGCAGCTCAACTCCCTGCTCGGACGGCTGCGTGCCAGTTTCGACGTCTGCCGGCCGGCGGCGTCCACCCCCACACCAGACGTGACATGACGGAACGTAAGAAGAGAAGGAAACTCATGGCCGCCACGACCGCACCGACGGGTGTGCGGGGCTCTCACTCCCCCACTCTCGGCTCCGCTCGAGCGGGGGGACCCCCATCGCACTCAGGAGGCGCCTCCAGCGGCGGCGCTTCCGGCGACGCTCCTATGACGCACCGGCAGATCATGGAGGCGCTGACCGGGCTGCTGCTCGGCATGTTCGTCGCGATTCTGTCGTCGACGATCGTCTCCAACGCCCTGCCCAGGATCATCGGCGATCTCGGCGGCGGTCAGAGCGCCTACACCTGGGTGGTGACCGCGTCGCTGCTGACGATGACGGCGTCCACCCCGTTGTGGGGCAAGCTCGCCGACCTCTTCTCCAAGAAGCTGCTGATCCAGCTGGCCCTCGTCATCTTCGTGCTGGGCTCGGCGGCGGCAGGCCTTTCGCAGAACCCCGGCACCCTCATCGCGTTCCGCGCGGTGCAAGGCATCGGGATGGGCGGACTGTCCGCACTGGCCCAGATCATCATGGCGGCGATGATCGCCCCGCGGGAGCGCGGCCGGTACAACGGCTACCTCGGCGCCACCTTCGCCACCGCGATGGTCGGCGGCCCGCTGGTCGGCGGTGTCATCACCGACACCAGCTGGCTGGGCTGGCGCTGGTGCTTCTACGTCGGCGTTCCGTTCGCCGTGATCGCCCTGATCGTGCTCCAGCGCACCCTGCACCTCCCGGTGGTCAGGCGGAAGGTCAAGGTCGACTGGGCCGGCGCCTTCCTCATCTCCGCCGCGGTCTGCCTGCTGCTGGTCTGGGTGACCTTCGCCGGGGACAAGTACGACTGGCTGTCCTGGCAGACGTACGCGATGGTCGGTGGCTCGGTCCTGCTCGGGCTGCTCTTCGTGCTCGTCGAGGCGAAGGCGAGCGAGCCGATCATCCCGCTGCGGCTGTTCCGCAACCGCACCATCACGCTGGCCTCCCTGTCCTCGCTGTTCGTCGGTGTCGCGATGTTCTCGGGCACCGTGTTCTTCAGCCAGTACTTCCAGCTGGCCCGGGACAAGTCGCCGACCATGTCCGGCGTCATGACCATCCCGATGATCGGCGGCTTGTTCGTCGCCTCGACGGTCTCCGGCCAGGTCATCACCCGGACCGGGCGCTGGAAGGGCTGGCTGATCGGCGGCGGCGTGCTGGTGACCGCGGGTCTCGGCCTGCTGGGCACGATGCGATACGACACCGAGTACTGGCACATCGCGATCTTCATGGCCCTGCTGGGTCTCGGCGTCGGCATGATGATGCAGAACCTGGTGCTCTGCACGCAGAACCAGGTCGACCCCACCGACCTGGGCGCCGCCAGCTCCACGGTGACCTTCTTCCGGTCCCTCGGCGGTGCCATGGGCGTCTCGGCACTGGGCGCGGTCCTGGCCCACCGGATCACCGACTACGTCAAGGACGGCCTCGCGGGCCTCGGTTCAGGAGCCGCGTCCTTCGGGCACGCCGGCACGGGCGACGGGAGCATCCCGGACCTCGACGCACTGCCCGCACCGGTCCGTACGGTCGTGGAGAGCGCGTACGGGCACGGGGTCGCGGATGTCTTCCTGTACTCCGCGCCTCTGGCACTGCTCGCCCTCCTCATGGCCCTGTTCATCAAGGAGGTCCCGCTGAGGACGCGGGGCGGCATGGCGCAGGCTGCCGAGGCCGCATCCCCGTCGCCGTCGCCAGCTCCGGCTTCGGCTTCGGCTGCCGTTGGGCAAGAGGCCTCGGTCGAGCAGACGCGCGCTGTTGCCGCGACTGTCGACGCCCCGGAATCCGGGGGCGCGGGCGGTGGCATACCTGTGCGCGGGCGCGTACACGATGCCGAGGGCACGCCCGTCGCCCGGGCCGCCGTCACGCTGATCTCCCTCGGGGGACGGCAGTCGGGCCGCTCGGTCACGCACGCGGACGGTGGTTATGCGCTGGACGCGCCGGGGGCGGGATCGTACGTCCTGATCGCCTCGGCCGACGGGTTCCAGCCGCAGGCCTCGACGATCGTCGTGAACGACGAGCCGGTCTCGTACGACATCCTCGTGAGCGGTACGAGCGGGCTCAGTGGTGTGGTGCGGGACGCCGCGAGCGGTGTGCCCGTCAAGGACGCCATGGTCGTCGTCACGGACGTACGCGGTGATGTGCTGGCCACCGGAAACACCGGCGAGCAGGGCGAGTTCGACTTCGCCGAGCTGGTCCCCGGCACCGTGACCGTCGCCGTCAACGCGGCGGGTCACCGGCCGGCCGCCCTGCCGGTCGAGGTCGGCGCCGCGGGAGTGACCCGAGTCGAGGTCGACCTCACGGCGGGCGCCCGGCTGCGGGGGATCGTACGGGCGCCGCACGGGCCCCTCGCCGATGCCCGGGTCACGCTCGTCGACGCGGCGGGCAACGTGGTCGGCACCGCTACGACCGGGGAGGACGGGGCGTACGCCTTCGCCGATCTGGACAGCGGGGAGTACACCGTCATCGCGACGGGTTACCCGCCGGTGGCGACGGCGCTGACCGTGAACGGGCGCGGTGTAGACGACCATGACATCGAACTCGGCCATCCTGGCGAGTAGTTCGAAGGCCCTGGCCCGTGGTGCGCGCATCCTGAGCTTCAGGCGCGCCCCACGGGCCGGTTCAATTTACGAGCATCCAGGCGGGCGGTTCGAGGACCGTTCACCCTAGGCTGCCTCTATGGCACCGAACATCGCTACGAACACATCCGTCTCCCTCGACGAGCTGCTGGATTTCGTACGTCCCCGCCATCGCGCCCTGCTGCTCACCCGGCGGGCCGATGGGAGTCCGCAGGCCTCGCCGCTGACCTGCGGTGTCGACGACGCGGGTCGTATCGTCGTCTCGACCTATCCCGAGCGGGCCAAGACGCGTAACGCCAAGCGGGATGAGCGGGTCAGCGTCATCGTTCTGAGCGATGACTGGAACGGGCCCTGGGTTCAGGTCGACGGTACGGCCGAGGTCGTCGACCCGCCGGACTCGGTCGAGCCGCTCGTGGAGTACTACCGGAATATCGCGGGTGAGCATCCCGACTGGGATGAGTACCGCGCCGCGATGCTCAAGCAGGGTAAGTCGATTATCCGGGTCACGCCGGTGCGGTGGGGGCCGGTCGCGACAGGCGGCTTCCCTGCGCGGCTGGCTCCACAGGAGTAGGGGTTTTCTTTCCCCAGCCCCGTGCCCTTACGGGGCGCTCCCGGAGCCCGTCAGCCACAACGCACCCGCACCTACGAACCGCCCTCCCAGCGGAGCGTCATCGTCTCGATGCCCGCCACCAAAAGCTCCAGCGCAAACCCAAAGTCCCGCTCCCGCATCTCCTCCACCGTGTCCCCACCCCGCGCTTCCATGAGTTCCGTGGCGTGATCGAAGTCCTTGGCGAACTCGGGCTGTTCGCGGATCGTGCTCATGGCCTGGTGGTGGTACTCGTCCTGCGTCATGCCCGCGGAAGCGCACCGCTGCTTGAAGTGCCCCTCGATCGTCCCGAACCCGTACACGAACTGGTAGACAGCCGAGATCGCACCCATCTGCCCGTGCGCCGGCAGCCCCGTATTGCGCATCACATGCTGCACGCACAGCGAGAACTCCATCGAGTGCGGACCGATGTTGAGGAAGCTGCCGATGAGCGGCGACACCCAGGGGTGGCGCACCAGCAGCCCGCGGTACCCGCTCGCGAGCGCGCGCAGCTGGTCGCGCCAGTCCTCGCCCGACTCCGGGTCGGGCAGCTCTAGTTCGCCGTAGACCGAGTCGAGGGCGAGTTCGAGCAGGTCGTCCTTGGTGTCCACGTACCAGTACACCGACATCGCCGTCACGTTCAGCTCGGCGGCCAGCCGGCGCATGGAGAACTTGGCCAGCCCCTCGGCATCGAGGAGCCGCACCGTCACCTGGGTGATCCGGTCGCGGTCGAGCCCGGAGGGCTGACCACCCCGAGCCGCCGCCCGCGGCTTTCCCTCCAGCCAGACGCTGGTCCGCGCCGAGCCCTTGGCCCGGTCCCGGTCGCCTGCCCTCACCATGGCGCACCTTCCTCGGAGCTCGTTACAGAGCGCGGCCTGATGCAACGCGATCTGACGCAACGCGGCCTGATGCTATGCGTGCCGCTACGGAACATCGTTACGCAGGCTTCGCCGAGTCCACGGACTCGGACTCGGACTCGGATTCCGCGGAGCCCGCGGAATCGGCCCGCTCCGCCCGCCGCAGCAACTCGGCCGCCAGCAGCCCTCCGAGGAGCACGGCAGCGGCCCCCACCAGCTGACTGGTCTCAAGGCCAGAGGAGAACGCGTCCATGATCCGCGCCCGCTCGCCGGGCGACTCCGCGGAGGCGAGCGCGGCGGGCAGCGAGGCCGCGGCGACCGGGATCAGCGCGGCGAAGCGGGCGTTGAGGACCGCGCCCAGCACGGCCACCCCCAGACCGTTGCCGAACTCGGCGAGCGTGCCGTTGATCCCGGCCCCGACACCCGCCTTCTGCGGCGGGATGGCGCTCATGATCGCGTTCGCCATGGCGGGCATGGCGAGCGCGATGCCGGCGCCCATGATGACGAGGCCCGCCAGCATGCCGTTGTAGTCGTCACCGCCCAGCAGCGCGATCACCGCGAGGCCTCCGGCGAGCATGCTCATACCGGCCGCGATCGTCGCCGGCGTGCCGAGCCTGGCGTGCAGCTTTGCGCCGACGGCCGTGAGGTTCAGGACCACGACGGTCACGGCGAGCGGCGCCAGCCGCAGACCTGCCTCCAAGGGCTCGTAACCGAGGACGAACTGGAGGTGCTGGGTGAGCAGGAAAAGGGAGCCGCTGAGGCCGAAGGCGACCAGGATCGCGCCCGCCACGGCGCCGATGAAGCGCTGGTTGCGGAAGAAGTGCATGTCCAGCATGGGGTAGGGAATGTGCAGCTCCCAGAGCACGAACGCGCCGAGGACCAGTACGCCGACGGCCGCGGCCACCAGCACCTGCGCCGACGTCCAGCCGTGCTCGGGCCCGGAGATGATCCCGTAGACCACCGAGGCCATACCGATCGTCGAGAGCAGCGCGCCCAGGAGGTCGGGGCGGTCGCCCTGCGGGTTCTTGGACTCGGGCACCAGCTTGATGACTGCGGCGAGGCCGATCAGCGCGACGGGGATGTTGATCAGGAAGAGGGATCCCCACCAGAAGTGGTCCAGCATGAAGCCGCCGAGCAGCGGACCGGCCGCGAAACCGAGGGAGCTGGTGGTCGACCAGATGCCGATCGCCTTCACGCGCTCGGTGTCGTCGAAGATCTGCACGACGACCGCGAGCGTCGTGGTCATCAGCAGCGCGCCACCGATGCCCATGCCCGCACGGGCGGCGATGAGCTGCGCGGACGACTGGGCGAAGGCCGCCCAGAGCGAGCCCGTACCGAAGAGGACGAGGCCCGCGGCGAGCATCTTCCTGCGGCCGTAACGGTCGGCGGCGCTGCCTGCCGTGAGCAGCAGCCCGGACTGCACGAGCGAGTACGCGTTGATCATCCACTGGATGTCCGCGGTGCTCGCGCCCAACTCGTCCGTGAGGGAAGGGATCGCGACGTTCAGGACGGTGTTGTCGAGGATCACGGTGAGCTGGGCGAGCATGATCACAGTGAGGATCAGCCAGCGCTGGGGGTGGCCTTGAGGAGGTGCCTGGGCGGTCTCGGCGGTCGTCGCGGCCGTCATGGGTGCCCCTTCTACGGCGTACGGGAGGTGGTAGCTGTACACCGTAGAACAACTCCCATACGCCGTACAACACGAAAAGGCGGTGACCGAGGCACTCTCGCCTCGGTCACCGCCCTCGCGGGACCTCCTCAGACCGTCAGTTGCTCATCAGCTGCTCGTCGGCTGCGTCAGGTCGTAGAAGGTGGACGAACCCGCCGTCACCTCCTTGAAGTTCTCCTGCACCCACTCGCTGATCTGGGACGCGGTGCCGGAGCTGTCGTTGCCGCCGCCCATGCCCCCTCCTGCGATGAAGTAGTGGATCTTGCCGTCCGCCACGTACTGCTTGAACTCGGCCAGCGTGGGTGACGGGTCGCTGCCGTTGAAGCCGCCGATCGCCATCACCGGGTCGCCGGTGGAGAGCTGGTAGCTCGCGGCGTTCTGGGCGCCGATGGCCGCGGCGGCCCAGGTGTAGTCGCCGGAGTCCTTCTCCAGCAGCTCCTTGGCCTCGTCGCTGACGGTCGCGCCGTTGAGCAGCCCGCCCATGCCGCCGGCGCCGCCCATGCCTCCGCCGTCGCCCGTCTGGCCGCCGGGCGTGCCACCCTGCTGGCCTTGCTGACCCTGCTGGTTCTGACCGCCACCGGGCATGCCGCCGCCCGGGAAACCCCCGGTCGGCGGCTGTCCCGTCCGACCGTTGCCGTTCTGCTGGCCCTGCTGGCCCTGCTGGTTCTGGCCGGGCATACCGCCCCCGCCGGGACCGCCGCCCATGCCACCACCGCCCGGGCCACCGCGGGCACCCGCGACGGTCGGACCGGCCGTGACGATCGAGCCGGAGTGGCCCTCGTTCAGCGTGCTGAGGCTGTACGCCGTCGGACCGGCCAGCGCGGTGACGAAGCTCAACCCCACGACCCACATGGCCAGTTGACGACCGAGCTTGTTCACAAAGATCAAGCCGAGCGCGGCGGCCAGCCCCCCGACCAGGACCAGCCACTTCAGCCACGGCAGGTAGTCGGAGGAACGGTTCAGGAGGACGTACCCCCACGTCGCCGTCGCCGTCATCGAGCCCGCCAGGGTGAGCGAGGCCCACGTCCTGCCGCGCTCCTCCCAGAGCACGACCGCGCCCATGCCGATCAGCGGCGCGATGTAGGGGGCCAGAGCGACGGTGTAGTACTCGTGGAAGATGCCCTGCATGAAGCTGAAGATCACCATGGTGATCAGCAGCGATCCGCCCCAGGCGAGGAACGCGGCGCGGGCCGTGTCTGTACGCCCGGCCCTGCGCAGCAGGACCACGGCCGCGACGCACAGGATCAGCGCCGCCGGGATCAGCCAGGAGATCTGACCGCCGATGTTCGAGGCGAACATGCGGTCCCAGCCGGTCTCGCCCCAGCCGCCACCCCCGCCGCCGACGCTGCCGGTCTCTTCGCCGTTGATGCGGCCGAGTCCGTTGTAGCCGAAGGTCAGTTCAAGGAAGGAGTTGTTCTGCGAGCCGCCGATGTACGGGCGCGAGGAGGCCGGCCACAGTTCGACGATCGCGACCCACCAGCCGCCCGCGACGACCATCGAAAGGCCCGCGAGGAGGACCTGGCCGATGCGCCTGCGCAGGGTCGTCGGTGCGAAGAGTACGTAGATCAGCGCGAGGGGCGGGAGGATCAGGAAGGCCTGGAGGGTCTTCACCAGGAAGGCGAGGCCGACCGCGGCACCCGCCCACACCAGCCACTTCGTCTGCGCCTTCTCCATGGCGCGCAGCACGCAGTAGACCGTGACGGCCATGAGGAGCGCGAGCATCGCGTCCGGGTTGTTGAAGCGGAACATCAGCGCGGCGACGGGCGTGAGCGCGAAGACCGCCATGGTGATCAAGCCGGCCGTGGCGTTGAACCGGCGGCGCACGGCCCCGTACAGCACACCCGCCGTGGCGACGGCCATCAGCACCTGCGGGAGCAGGATCGCGAAGGAGTTCAGGCCCAGCAGCCGCACCGACAGCGCCATCGGCCACAGGGAGGCCGGGGGCTTGTCGACGGTGATGGCGTTCGCCGAGTCGAGCGAGCCGAAGAAGAACGCCTTCCAGGACTGGCTGCCCGCCTGAACTGCCGCGGAGTAGAAGGAGTTGGCGTACCCGGAAGCCGTGAGGTTCCAGGTGTAGAGCGCGCCGATCAGCAGCAGCGCACCGAGGAACGCGGGCCGCGTCCAGCGGTGGTCCTCGGGCCTCCCGCGCCACAGGCGGCGTACGAAGGGCTGCTTGGGGCTGCCGTCCTCGGGGGCCACCAGTGGCGTAACCACTGTCTCCTGTACGGCAGTTGACTGAGTCGCCGTCGTAGGCGTAGTCGTAGGCGTAGTCATCGTGCGTTCCTCAGATCGTGATCGTTCGGGCGCACCGGCTGCAGCTGCATAGTCGCGTCCCCCCGGTTTCGGTTGTCGTACGGAGATTGAGGCGTCGTCGCGTACACAGGCGTGCCAGGCGTGTGCGAGACGACGACGGTCGACGGCGTGTGGTCGCCCCGGTCCCGGTCCGTGTCCGTGTCCGGGAACACCCACGCCCGGAAGAGCAGGAACCGCAGCACCGTCGCCGCGAGGTTGGCGGCGATCAGCACCGCCAGTTCGGTGGAGTGCGCGGGGTCGGTCGTCGCCGCGTTCAGGGCGGCGAGTGAGCCGCTGGTCAGCGCGAGGCCGATGCCGAACACGACCAGGCCCTGCGCCTGGTGCTGCATCGCCCGCTCGCTGCCGCGGACGCCGAAGGTGAGGCGCCGGTTGGCCGCCGTGTTGGCGACCGCCGAGACGAGCAGGGCGAGCGCGTTGGCGAACTGCGACCCCGTGAACGTACGGAAGCCGCTGTAGAGCAGCAGATAGAACAGCGTGGACAGAGCGCCCACGACGCAGAAACCGACGAGCTGGCGGGCGAGCCCCGTGGGTACGCCGGTCAGTTCGCGGTCGCGCGGATCGTCACCGAACGGCCGGGCGAGCCGGTCGAGCGACAGCGAGCCGGTGGCGAGGGCGCGCCCCACGCGCCACACGCCCAACAGGTCGTCGGTCGCGGTCTTCACGAGGTGCACGGTCGAGTCCGGGTCGTCGACCCAGTCGACCGGCACCTCGTGGATGCGCAGTCCGGCCCGTTCGGCCAGGACCAGCATCTCGGTGTCGAAGAACCAGCCGGTGTCCTCGACGAGGGGCAGCAGCGCTTGAGCCACTTCCCGCCGGATCGCCTTGAAGCCGCACTGGGCGTCGGAGAAGCGGGCCTGCAGCGAGCCCCGCAGGATCAGGTTGTACGTACGGGATATGAACTCCCGCTTTGCGCCGCGCACCACCCGCGAGGAGCGGGCCAGACGCGAGCCGATCGCGAGGTCGGAGTGGCCCGAGATCAGCGGGGCCACCAGCGGGAGCAGCGCGTTGAGGTCGGTGGAGAGGTCGACGTCCATATAGGCGAGGACCGGGGCGTCCGAGGCGGACCAGACGGTCCGCAGGGCCCGGCCGCGGCCCTTCTGCTCCAGGCGGAAGGACCTGACCTCCGGGAGCTCCGCCTCCAGCCGCGCGGCCACCAGCGGGGTGGCGTCCGTCGAGGCGTTGTCCGCGACCGTGATGCGGAACGCGTACGGGAAGGTGCGAGCGAGGTGCTCGTGCAGTCGGCGCACGCACGGTTGGAGGTCCTTCTCCTCGTTGTAGACGGGGATCACTACGTCCAGGACAGGCGTTCCGGCGTTCCCGGCCGGGAGGTGCTCCCGCGCCGGCAGGGAGCCGGGAGAAGGTTCGGTTCGCATGACGACGACTGTCGTCAGGTGCCCTGTTACACCCGTGTGGTGGTGCTGTGGTGTGCCTGTGAGTACGTTTGCGAGCTTGTTTCCGAAATGAAGGCCTCATGAGAAGGGGCCGATTCCGGTGCCGACGCGGGCAGATGCACGGTAAAGACGGTCCGCCCGGACACGCTGTCGACCGTCACCGCACCGTCGTGCGCGGCCACGACGGCCTGCACGATGGCGAGCCCGAGACCGGTGGACCCGGAGGCGCGCGAGCGCGAGGAATCGCCCCGCGCGAACCGTTCGAAGACACGCGGCAGCAACTCCGGCGGAATGCCGGGCCCGTCGTCCTGGACGTCCAGACACACCCAGGAACCCCGCCGGTGCACGCGTGCGGTCACCGTGGTGCCGGGCGGGGTGTGCGTACGGGCGTTCGCGAACAGGTTCACCATGACCTGCTGAATACGGGCGGCGTCGGCCTGCACGAGTGCGGGTTCGTCCGGCAGCTCGAGCCGCCAGTTGTGCTCGCGCCCGGCCGCGCGTGCGTCACTCACGGCGTCCACGACCAGCGGGGACAGGTCGGTGTCCTCGTAGGAGAGGGGTCGCCCGGCGTCGAGCCGCGCGAGCAGCAGCAGGTCCTCGACGAGGCCCGTCATACGGCTCGCCTCGGACTCGATCCGGCCGAGCGCGTGCCGGGTGTCGGGCCCGGTCTCTTCTCTTCCGCGCCGGGTGAGTTCGGCGTATCCACGGATGGACGCGAGGGGCGTACGCAGTTCATGGCTGGCGTCCGCGACGAACTGCCGTACCCGCGTCTCGCTCTCCTGGCGCGCGTGCAGCGCCCCGTGGACGTGGTCGAGCATGCGGTTGAGTGCGGCACCGACCTGCCCGACCTCCGTGTGGGGGTCGGTCTCGGACTCGGGGACGCGCTCGTTGAGGGTCACCTCGCCGCTGTGGAGGGGGAGTTCGGAGACCCGGGTGGCGGTGGCGGCTACTCGGCGTAGGGGGCGGAGGGCGACGCTCACGATGGTGGCGCCGGCGAGGGAGGCGGCGACTAGACCGGCGGCGGTGACGCTTACCTCGACGAGGATGAGGGTGTTGAGGGTCTCTGTGACGTCCTCGGTGGGCATGCCTACGTAGTAGTCACCGTCGCCGCTCTGGTATTGGACGCGGTACTCGCCGAGGCCAGGGAGGTCGGCGGTGTGCTGCCTGCTGTCCCGCGGCACGTCCTCGAGGGCGACTTGCTGCGCCTCGGTGAGCGACTCGGGGACGAGGTCAGTTACCCCGTCGTCACCCTCGGACTTCTTGCCGACCTGGGCTTGGGTGATGTCGTCGCCCGTGAGCTTCGCGGCGACCATACCGCCGTTGCGTGGCTGCGGGCCTCGGGTGACGAACTCCGACAGCGGCGGCTTCGGCTTGCTCTCGCGGTCTTGGTCGCGCTGGTCGCCGACCGGCTTAAGAGGGCTGGCAGCCCGTATGGCCGCGTCCTTCACCGAGCCGTCGAGCTGCTCGTACAGATGGGAGTGGAGCGCGATCGTGGTCACCGTACCGATCACCGCACACACCACCGCGATCAGCGCAACAGACGCGACGACGAGCCGCGTCCGCAGCGTCCGAGGCTGTCGGCGCCGCTGCTTCCGCAACTGTCGTCGTCCGCTCATTACGCCGCGGGCTTGATCAGGTAACCGGCTCCGCGCCGCGTGTGGATCATCGGCTCGCGCCCGGCGTCTATCTTCCGGCGCAGGTAGGAGATGTAGAGCTCGACGACGTTGGCCTGGCCGCCGAAGTCGTACGACCACACACGGTCGAGGATCTGCGCCTTGCTGAGCACCCGACGCGGGTTGCGCATGAGGAAGCGCAGCAGCTCGAACTCGGTGGCGGTGAGGTGGATGTTGTCCCCGGCCCGCGACACCTCGTGGCTGTCCTCGTCCAGCATGAGATCGCCGACGACGAGCGTGGAGTCGGAGCGCCGGTCGGCGGCACCGGAGCGGCGGATCAGCCCGCGCAGCCGCGCGACGACTTCCTCCAGGCTGAACGGCTTGGTGACGTAGTCGTCGCCCCCCGCGGTCAGTCCGGCGATACGGTCCTCGAGGGCGTCCTTCGCCGTCAGGAAGAGGACGGGAACGTCGGGCAGCTCGCGTCGCAGGCGGCCCAGCACGGCCAGCCCGTCCATGTCGGGCAGCATCATGTCGAGCACCACGGCATCGGGCCGGAACTCCCGGGCGGTCTGCACCGCCCCGGTCCCGTCACCCGCGCTGCGGATCTGCCAGCCTTCATAGCGCAGGGCCATGGACAACAACTCGGTGATCGACTGCTCGTCGTCCACCACAAGCACGCGGACGGGGCTCCCGTCCGGCCTCAGCAGTTCGGTGCGCCCCTGGGGCGAGGTCGTGGTCATAGCCAACACATTGCTGGGCGGCTCTGAGAAGTCACTTGGCGGAACCTGTGAATTGCCTGAGAAACACACAGGAGCCACTCAGGGAACGCCTGGGAAGCCCTTGCCAGACTGTCCGGCTGCCCGACTGTCCCATCCGGCTGTCCGGTCCGGCTGTCCGTCAGGCCATCCGGCTGCCGGGCTGTCTGGCTGTCTGGCGCGAAGCGACGCTCACAGCTCGAAGAGCCGCGCCCCGTTCCCGTAACAGACCGCTCTCAGCCAGTCTTCCCCGAGCCCGAGCCGCTCCAGTGCGTGGAGCTGATGGACGTACGCGTACGGGATGTTCGGGAAGTCGGAGCCGAGCAGGATCCGGTCGCCGAGGGCATCCAGCCTGGGCAGCGCCCGGCGCGGGAAAGGCGCGAGCCGTTCGCCGAAGTCCGTGAACGCCATCGTCGTGTCCAGCCGCACCTCGCCGTACCGCTCGGCGAGGTCGAGGAAGTCCTCGTACTCGGGCAGGCCCATGTGCGCGACGACGAGCCGCAGCCGCGGATGCCGGGCAAGCACCCGCCGGACCGGCTCCGGCCCGGTGTGCTTGCCGGGCGCGGGTCCGGACCCGCAGTGGATCACGACGGGTATCCCGGCCTCGGCGAGCAACCCCCAGGCGCGATCGAGGAGTTCGTCCGCCGGGTCGTACGCCCCCACCTGCACATGCGCCTTGAAGACCCGCGCCCCTTCGTCCACCGCCCTCCTCACATACGCGGCCACGCCCGGCTCCGGGAACAGGGTCGCCGTATGCAGACAGTCAAGGGTCCGGCGGGCGAAGTCGACGGCCCAGTCGTTCAGCCACTCGGCCATGCCCGGCTTGTGCGGGTAGAGCATGGCGGTGAACGCACGCACGCCGAACTGCCTGAGGACAGCGGTCCGTTCCTCCTCCTCACCTCGATAGGTGATCGGCCACTCAAGCCCGGTCAGCGGACCGACGGCATCGAAGTACTCCCACACCTTCCGCAGAACACGCTCGGGCATGAAGTGGGTGTGGACATCGACGAGCCCGGGCAGCCCAAGCCGCTCCCAGAACTGCCGGACTTCGGCGGCTTCTTGAGCCGGCCGGACATCAGCACCGCCTGAAGCCGGCCGTACGTCGGGGCTGTCTTCGGGGCGGTCCGAAGCCGACCGTAGGTCGGCGTCCTCTTGCGAAGACCCGGCTGCCGCCCCCTCCTCCCCTTCAGCCCTGCCCACGCCGGAACCCATAGCTTCGCTCGACCCTGGCGACATGGACGGTGTAGCTCTCGTACCAGCCCTCGCGCCCGCGCTTCTGCGCCGCCCGGTGCTCCATGTCCCCCCGCCACTCCTCGATGGCCTCGGCATCCCGGAAGTACCCGACCTTTATCCCGAGCCCGCCCGGCGTCCGCGCCGAGTCCATCCCGAGGAACCCCGGTATCCCCTTCACCAGCTCCTCCATCCGCTCGGCCGTCTCGCCGTACTCGTTGCTGAGGTGAACACGACGGCGTAGTACGGCGGTTCATGCGCGACGAGAGGTACATGCGCGACAACAGGCGCACTGGATTGATCGCTCATGTCCCCCACTCTCGGCGCGCACCCCGCACCACGTCCAGCACCCTTCGTCCAGCACCGTTGGTCCAGCGCCTTTCAGAAGAGCCCATCCTGCAGCCCGTTCCGCCGACCGCCGAGCTCCCGCACGGGCACCGTCACAGGACCGGCCGGTTCACTTTGGCTGGCGGCACTCAGCTCCCATCCCTTCATCAGCCGCGTATCCAACACGACGACCCCACGCTCGCCGGCCAGATGGAGATCGGGCCCGGCGGCAGCCACCAACTCCCCTCTCACGACACCTCCCGCCACGAGTTCACTCACCACGCCCACAGCCGGCGGCAACCCGTCGAGCCCAAACACCCCGGCATGATCGACGGCCACGAACGGCATCCGCTCCAGGGCCTCCGGCCACCCCGCGAGCCCCACGGCCTTCGCGTGCAGCGCCTCGATCTCGCCCGCCCGCACCACCGCCTCCGGCAACGCACCGCGTACGGCCCGCTTGGCGTCGTACGGGATCCGATCCGGCACCCCCAACGCCGTACGCAACAACTCCTCACTCCGCCGGGCGGCCATCAGGGGCCCACGCCCGAGCCAGCTGAAGACAACGGCCCCCTGCTCCAGCAGCCGCGCCTCTCCCCGCTCGACGGCGGTGATCCCGACCTTGACCATCCCGCTCCCGAACCACGCGAGATACACGTGATACGGCCGCGGATCATCGGCGACGGTATCGGCGGCAACGGAGTGCGTCCGCTCCAGCCGCGCACACTCCTCACACTGCGCCCCGACACTCCGCCCGGACACGACAGCCCGCACCGGACAGCTGTTCCCCCGCGCCCCCACACACGTCCGCACACCCCCGT
>NZ_JAAKZX010000218.1 GCF_011045025.1 Streptomyces ureilyticus | reverse complement strand
TGCAGCCAAGGGCGCGGAGCTCTCGGACGGCATCCTCCGTGCGAGGCAGTGACGCGGAGGCGAACGCAGGCCGCACGGCGCACCAACCGGTGTGCCGCCACTCCCGCGCGATTTCTGCGATCACTGCCGAGGCGGACGGCTCTGCTGGCGCTCGAGCCGGAACCGCGCTTGCCGCCGAGCGTGCCCGTCAGGCCCGTATGGCCGTCGTGGGACCGGTCACCGAGCGGTGGGCGCCCGAGCAGGCCGGGCCGGTGCACGAGAACTGGCAGTTGGCGGCGCCGATCGGGCCCGCGACCGACCTGTGGGCGCTGGGCGCGCTGCTCTTCCGGGCCGTGCAGGGGCATGCGCCGTATCCGGAGGAGAACACCGCCGAGCTCGTGCAGCTGGTGTGTGCGGAGCCGCCCGCCTTCGCTGAGGAGTGCGGGCCGCTGAGGCCGGTCGTGGAGTCGCTGCTGCGTCAGGACCCCACCGAGCGGCTGGACTTCGAGGAGCTGCGCGGCTGGCTGCGTTCGCTCGTACGGTCGGCGCCCGAGCCGGAGGCGGGGACGCATGTCGTGTCGGCGCCGCCGTTGGATGCCACGCGCCTGCCCGTCGTACGCCGCAGGGGCGAGATCGTCCGCAAGCGTCGCGCGGGCTTGCCCGACCGGCAGGCCCGTCACAAGCGGCAGGAGAAGGCGCCGAAGCCCCGCCGCCTGGGCCGCACCCTGCTGTTACTGATCCTGCTGGCGCTGGCCGCGGCCGTTGCGTACGCCATGGTCTTCATGCCCAAGGCCGGGCCCGACGCGAGCAGCAGTGTGCAGCCAGGCGCCGCCGGGCCCGGACCCGCGGCCTCGTCCGACACCGACCCGAACCCCGGCACGGACGGGAACGCGGGCGCGGATCCGGGGTCCGACGAGACCCCGAGCAGCACGCCGAGCAAGGAGAACAGCCCCAGCCAGTCGTCCAGTTCCGGCACGCAGACCACCGGCCCCGACCTCCCGCAGGGCTTCACGCTGCGTAAGGACTCCGAGGGCTTCAGTGTCGCGGTCGCGCGCGGCTGGGATCGGGCGCCCAAGAACGGGAGTGGTCAAGTCATCTACTCCCAGGGCAGGTTCGAGCTGCTGATCGTGCCCGGGCGTGACACCGCCAGTGAATACGGCGACGATCCGATGACGTACCAGCGGGAGGAGGAGCGCGAGTTGCAGCCGTTCCGCGACTCGACCTGGGCCACGTCCAGCGGGATGCGGCGGATCGACGTGGGCGGACGGAGCATGGCCGAGGGCCAGTTCACCTGGCAGGACGCCGGAGGGCGCGAGATCTACGTACGGAATCTCGCGATCCTCGCCGACGGCCGTTACCACGTGGTGCAGTTGCGCGGTCCGGAGGCCGAGCGGGACGAGGTGACCCGGCTGTTCGAGCAGGCGTCGGCCACCTATCAGATCACCGGCTGACGGCACGGACGGGTCACCAGTTACGGACAGGTCACGAGTTGACGGCATGGACATCCTCGCCGGATCGCCTCACCGGCCCGGCGGTTACTGCCAGTTCCTGCAACTCCGTCCTTTACGCACAAGGCATAACCGTCACAGTGCGGTACCGAGTGCCCGCGCCGGTTCCCCTGTTCGATGACCGGTCCCTAGTGTGAGCCTGTCAAGAACATTGCGGGGAAACGTGAATCAGATGCAGGGCGCGCTCCTCTCGGACCGCTACCGGCTCGTCGACTCCATCGGGAGCGGCGGCATGGGCCGGGTGTGGCGCGCGCATGACGAGGTACTGCACCGTGCGGTAGCGATCAAGGAGTTGACGGCCGCGCTGTACGCGTCCGAGGGCGATCGGGCCGTACTGCTCGCCCGTACCCGGGCCGAGGCGCGCGCGGCCGCGCGGATCAACCACTCGGCCGTCGTCACGGTGCACGACGTGCTGGAGCACGACGGCCGGCCATGGATCGTGATGGAACTGGTCGAGGGCCACTCGCTGGCCGACGCGGTCAAGGACGCACAGCGCGTCGAGCCCCGGGAGGCGGCACGCATCGGGCTGTGGGTGCTGCGTGCGCTGCGGGCCGCGCACTCGGCGGGCGTGCTGCACCGCGACATCAAGCCCGGCAACGTACTCCTCTCCCGGGACGGCCGTGTCCTGCTTACCGACTTCGGCATCGCGCAGGTGGAGGGGGACACGACGATCACGCGGACCGGCGAGATCGTCGGGTCGGTCGACTATCTCGCGCCCGAGCGCATTCGCGGCCATGATCCCGGCCCCGCCTCCGACTTGTGGGCGCTCGGAGCCACGCTCTACACGGCGGTCGAGGGCAGGTCGCCGTTCCGGCGGACCACGCCGCTGACCACCATGCAGGCGGTGGTCGACGAGGAGCCGGGCGAGCCGCAGCACGCGGGCCCGCTCACCTCCGTGATCGGCGCCCTGCTGCAGAAGGATCCGGCCGATCGGCCCGACGCGGCTCAGGCCGAGCAGATGCTCGCCGAGGCCGCCGAGGGGCGCAGGTCGAGCGCGGCCGAGGGCCATGTGCCGACGGTGCATATGTCGAACGCCCCCACCATCAGCGGCACTTACGGCATCGATGGCCGGCCGGCGCCCAATCCGGCCGCCGCTACCTCGAACCACCCGACGAGCCACACCCCGAACCACGCGACGAACCATCCGGCGAGCCACGCCCCGAACCACCAGCCGCACCATCCGACGTACCAACCGCCGTCGGGACAGGCCCGCCCGCGAGGCCGCCGCCGTGGCCGCACCCTCGCCCTCGTCGTGGTCCTGGCCGCGCTCGTCGGCGGGGGCGGTGCCGCCGTGATGCGGTACGCGGACGAGTGGAGGTCCGGCGCGTCGTCCTCGTCTTCCGAACCCGTGAAGCCCTCGCCGGAGACCGGGGACAAGGCGCCCTCGAATGGGATCCCGGACAGCTGGGTGCGGGTCGACGACCCGAAGGGGTTCAGCCTCGCCCTGCCCAGCAAGGCCTGGAAGCGGAAGACGGTGGACGACTTTCAGGTCGACTACACGCCTGACGGCGGCAAACACTTCGTCCGTATCGCAGTGGACGAGTCCCCGGACTTCCCCACGCCGTACGAGCATCTGCTCGACTTGGAGCAGCAGTTGCAGCAGCGGCTGCTCGACTACCGGCAGGTCAGCCTGGAGGAGAACGTGTTCCGCGACCGTCCGGGCGGCCTGTGGGACTTCACCTGGACGGCGGTGGCGAAGGACACGCCGTTCCCCGGTCCGCGGCGGGCCATCGAGGAGATGTATCTCAGCCGTGACGGCGTCGAGTACGCGATCTACATGTCGGCGCCCGCGGCGGACTGGGAGAAGGCCCGCCCTCAGTTCGACAACATCCTCCGGGGCTGGCGGCCCGCGGCGGACACGGCCGGCTGAGCCCAAGGGAGCCGACGCCCGCCCGAGCGACCCGCCGCCGACCTCGGCATCCGCCGGGCCCTGTCAACCGTCGCGCTTCGGCCACCCGGCCTCCGGCACCCCTGGCACGCGCTCACCTGTGGGGCATGATGGGGCGCATGGGGACCGAGGGGGAGAACCTCCGTGTCATCGCGGGTCGTTACCGGCTTGAGAGCTCGGTCGGCCGGGGCGGCATGGGTGTCGTATGGCGGGCCACGGACCTGTTGCTCGGCAGGCAGGTCGCGGTCAAGGAACTCGCCGTCGACCCGTCGCTCCCGGAGGAGGAGTCCCGCTCGCAGCGTGAGCGCACCCTGCGGGAGGCGCGGGCTGTCGCGCAGCTCGAGCATCCGAACATCATCGTGGTGCACGACGTGGTCGAGGACGACGAACGCCCGTACATGGTCATGGAGTTGATCGAGGGCAGCTCCCTCGCCGACCGGATCGCCGCGCACGGGCCCGTCGAGGCTACCGAGGCCGCGCGGCTGGGCATCGCCCTGCTCGGCGCGCTGCGCAGGGCACACGGCGCGGGCGTACTGCACCGTGATCTCAAGCCCGCGAACGTCCTCGTCTCCGAGGACGGCCGTGTCGTGCTCACCGACTTCGGGATCGCCCGGGTCGCGGGCGCGCCGACGCTCACCGAGAACGGGGCGTTCGTCGGCTCTCCCGAGTACACCGCGCCCGAGCGCATGTCCGGGGCCAGGACCGGCCCCGAGTCCGACCTGTGGTCGCTCGGCGCGCTGCTGTGCACGGCGCTGAGCGGCGAATCGCCGTTCCACCGCGACTCGTTGGGCGGCATCTTGCACGCGGTGGTCGCCGCCGAGATCCATCCGCCGGACGAGGCCGCGCCGATCCTGCCCGTCGTACGGGGGCTCCTGGAGCGCGATCCCGACCGGCGCCTCGGTTCCGCGGAGGCGGAGCAGCTGCTGCGGGCGTTTCTCGAAACGGGCCGTACGCCACCGGTGCCGCCAGGCCCCGCGCCGACGCGGCGGGACGTATCGAAGCGGCAGCCGGTGACCGCGCCGCCCCGGATCCCCTCGCCCACGCGCCCGTCGCCGTCGAGGCTGTCGGCCCGGAGCGCGCTGATCGCGGCCGCGCTGGTCGCCGCGATGGCGGGGGCGGGTGTGTCCGCCGCCGCGTTGCTGATGAGAGGGGGCGGGGACAGCGACCGTACGCCTTCGCCCACGAGTTCGGCACCTGAGACGAGCCCCGGTACGAGTCCGTCGAGCCCGGGTACGAGTCCGCCGACGAGCCCCACGCCCTCGGTGACCGGCACGCGCTCGCCGACGTCCACCGTGGACACGGCTCCGTCGCCGGATCGGCCGCCCAGAATCCCGTAAAGGGGACATAAGGAACGTCGTGGGTCACGGGTCTGTGACCGGTGGGCATCAGGGGTGGAAGCTCGCCATCTGGCGCGATATTGATGAGTCTTATGAGCAACAGCGGGGGAGCCCCTTACGGGTCGAATGAGCCAACCAGTTTTGGTCTGCAACCGCCGCAGCCAGGCGTGCCCGGACAGCAGCCCGGCGCCCAGCAGCCCGTCGGCGTCCCGTATCCGGGCAACCCGTACGCGGCGCCGCACGCGCCGACGCACGCGGCGCCCACCCAGGTCGTGCCCGAGCAGCAGCATCAGGTGCCGCAGGAACCCGGCACCGGACGTCTGATCGCCGGCCGTTACCGCCTGCTCGGCAAGCTCGGCCATGGCGGTATGGGCACCGTGTGGCGGGCCAAGGACGAGACGGTGGACCGTGAGGTGGCCATCAAGGAGCCCCGCGTACCGGACCATCTTCCCGAACGCGAACGAGCCAATGCCTTCGAGCGTATGCGCCGCGAGGCGCGTGCCGCGGCCCGGCTCGATCACCCGGCTGTCGTGAATGTGCACGATGTCGCGGTGGTGGACGGCCAGCCGTGGATCGTGATGGAGCTGGTGCAGGGGCGTTCGCTCGGCGCCGCACTGCATGAGGGCACGCTCGGGGTGCGCGAGGCGGCGAAGATCGGCCTCGACGTCCTCGGCGCGCTGGAGGCCGCGCACGCCGCGGGCATCCTGCACCGCGACGTCAAGCCCGACAACGTACTGCTCGGCCCGCACGGCCGCGTCGTCCTCACCGACTTCGGCATCGCCCAGATCGAGGGCGAGACGAACCTGACGGACACCGGCGGCTTCGTAGGCTCACCCGAATTCATCGCGCCCGAGCGGGTGTTGGGGCAGCGGCCGGGCCCCGCCTCCGACCTGTGGTCGCTGGGCGTCGTCCTGTACGCGGCCACGGAGGGCATCTCGCCGTTCCGCCGTACCAACACGCCCGCGACCCTCCAGTCCGTCCTCAACGCCACACCGGCCGCACCGAATGCGGCGGGGGGCCCGCTCGCCGACGCCATCAACGCCCTGCTGAACAAGGACCCGGCCCGTCGTCCGAACGCCGCCCAGGTCCGCCGGCTTCTGGAAAAGGCGGCCCAGCCGCCGCAGGAGACCAAGGTCGTCCAACTCGCGTCCCCCGGCGGCAGGTCGGTACGCATCGGCCGCAAGGGGTGGATCGGGATCGCGGCGGGGCTTGTCGTGGCGACAGCGGTCACCGCGTTCCTGGGGATGGGCAACCCGTTCGCGGGCCCGTTGCCGGACGGCTGGAAGACGCACAAGGAGAAGGACGTGGCGGCGACGCTGGCCGTGCCCCCGGATTACGTGCGGGGCGTGCCCGACCGCGCCACGGACAAGACCCACTGGGTCACGTACACGGACCCGAGTTACTCCGTCTCGATCGGCCTGTACCTGTACAAGAAGTCCGAGGATAGCCTCAACGAGATCGCGGGCACCGCCAGTTCGGAGGCGTACCAGGACGCCGACGCCATGGAGAAGACGGACGACAGCTCGTTCAGCGACATGGCGGAGTCGCCCACGCCCAAGGCCGACACCACCGAGACGTCGTTCAAGGAAGGCGAGGCGGCGGAGAACGTCGTCACCTACGTCGACGACCAGACGGACTCCGACACGCCCCGGCCGCGCGAAGCCCGGATCTTCTACTACAAGACCAAGTCGGGCGACCTCTACAAGCTGTGGATCGACTACCCCGGCAAGGGCGACTTCACCGAGCGCGGCCGCGAGGTCGCGAAGGCGGCGATCGAGAACCTGGACATCGACAAGCTGTGAACCAGTCCTAGCCGCGTCCTAGCCGACCCGCTGCATCGCCTTCCAGCGCCGTTCCTCCATCGCGGCCCCGGACTCGCGGCGGGCCATCCTGCGCAGGACGGACGGGGCGAGGAGCAGCCCGGCGACGGCCCAGCCGCCCAGCACCGCCGCAGTCTCCAGGTGCCGCCAGGAGTCGCCGATCTCGGCGGCGACCGCGCCGGCCGGCAGCAGCGCCGACCGGAGACCGAGGCCGAGCCAGTACACGGGGAAGACCTGCCCCACGGTCTGCAGCCATTCGGGCAGCTTCGACAGGGGGAAGTAGATACCGGAGATCACGACCATCCCCATCACCGGAAGCATCAGCAAGCCGATGGCGCGCGGACTGGCGACGAGTGATCCGATGACCGCGCCGATCGGCAGGGAGGCCAGGAGACCCAGCGGCACCACCCACACCAGCGTCAGCAACGCTCCGCCGCCCTCCCGGGCGACACCGTCGACGAGGAACACACCGGCGGCCAGGGCGAGTGCCATGGAGACCAGAGCCGTACCCGACACCATGATGATCTTGCCGACCAGATAGCCGACCATGCCGTGGGGCACGGCCTTGGCCCGCAGCAGGGTGCCGTCCTCGCGCTCGGTCGCGAGCAGTTGCGCCGTGGTCATCAGTCCGGTGAACGCGAGCGTCATTCCCATCATGCTCGGCAGCATGAACGCGCCGAGCGAGATGCCGGCGCCCTTCAGCGGCTCGTCCCTGAGCAGGAGCAGCGGCACGATGAGCAGGACCGTCCAGAGCGCGTGCCCGAACAGGTCCTGGCCGGTGGTGAACGTCTGCCGGAGTTCCGTCCAGCCGCGCCGCAACCCTGCTCTGGCCGCGTACCACACCGGACTCGCCGGGCCCACCGGACTCATCGCGATCCCTTCCCGAAGGCGTGTGCTGCCTGCTCGCCGGTGACGCTCCCCGTCTCCAGCTCCCGCACCATCGTCAAGTAGGTGTCCTCCAGGCTCGCCCGGCGCACCTCCAGCCCGCCGATCGCCTCTCCGTGCTCCTCGAACAGCTGACGTACGAACCGCGTGGGCTCGGCCGTCGCCTGCTCGAAGGACTGCCCGTCCCGCGTCCAGCGGACGGTGGCCTCGGCCGATGCCTGCCGGGCCAGCTCCTCGGCCGCGCCGTCGGCGACGATGCGGCCACCGGCCAGGATGAGGATCCGGTCGGCGAGCTTCTCCGCCTCGGCAAGATCGTGCGTGGTCAGCAGGACGGTGGTGTTCTCGTCCGCCAGCCCGCGTACCAGGCCGTGGAACTCCTGCCTGGCCTCTGGGTCCAGACCGGCCGTCGGCTCGTCCAGGAACAGCAGCTCGGGTCGGCCCACGATGCCGATGGCCACGTCGAAACGCCTCCGCTGCCCGCCGGACAGGGTTCCGATCCGTTTCTCCGCCTGCTCGGTCAGGCCCACGGCGGCGAGGAGTTCGTCGACGTCCCACGGCCGCTGTACGAGGGCGGTGGAGTACGGCGCGTAGTACGAACCGAGGTGGGCCAGCAGTTCCCGCACCCGCCACTTGCCGTGGTCGCGCCAGGACTGCAGGACGATGCCCAGGCGCGCACGCCAGCGCTCGTCTCCGCGCGCCGGATCCGCGCCGAGGACGGTCACGTCACCGGCGGACCGCATCCGGAAGCCTTCCAGGACCTCGATCGTGGTCGTCTTGCCCGCGCCGTTCGGGCCGAGCAGCACAACTACTTCGCCTCGACGGGCCGTGAAGCCGACCCCGTTCAGCACGTCCTGGCTTCGGTAGCGCATCCGCAGATCGCGTACGTCGATGACCGTGTCGCGCTCCGGCGGCGGGCTGCTCCCGGCCTCGGACAAGGCGTGCGTGGTCGACATCGGTGTTCCCCCGTCCTCTGTGTCCGGCGAACACGTTACCGAACGGTTCAGACGTGTTCGGTCAGGTGGGCGGAGATCGGGCCGCAGGCCGGCGATTGCGGTGCCGCAGCGAGACGGCGATTGCGGTGCCGCAGTGTGACGGCCGGTGGCCGAAATCCGCCGCCCCTCGCCGTACCGGCCTACATCGACAAGGTCCGATCCGGCACGGTACTGATGTGACATGAGTGAACGCGGGGACCGTCTGATAGGCGGCCGTTACAGGTTGGCCGAGCGCATCGGCTCCGGCGGCATGGGCACCGTATGGCGCGCCGTGGACCAGCTTGTGGAGCGCGAAGTCGCCGTCAAACAGCCGCGGTTGCCCGGGGATCCCGTGGACGACGCCCACCAGCGCGCCGCCAACCGCCTCTACCGCGAGGCGCGGGCCGCCGCGCGGGTCGACCATCCCGCGGCCGTCGCCATCCATGACGTGGTCGTCGAGGACGGACTGCCGTGGATCGTCATGGAGTTGATCCGGGGCGAGTCGTTGGAGGACGTACTGCGGCGCGGCCCTCTCAAGCCGGCCGACACCGCGCGCATCGGGTGCGCGGTCGTCGGCGCGCTGCACGCCGCGCACTCCGTCGGGATCGTGCACCGGGACGTGAAGCCCGCCAACGTGCTGCTCGGCAGGCACGGCCGGGTCGCTCTCACCGACTTCGGTATCGCGCACATCCAGGGCGAGGAATCCCTCACCGCCAGCGGCGAGTTCGTCGGCTCGCTCGAGTTCATCGCGCCCGAGCGCATGGCGGGCCAGGGCGCCGGACCCGCCTCCGACCTCTGGTCCCTGGGCGTTCTGCTGTACGCCGCCGTCGAGGGCTGGTCCCCCTTCCGCCGTACGTCCGTGGAGTCCACGCTCGCCGCGATCCTGTCCGACGAGCCGCCGAAGCCGGGGCAGGCCGGGGACCTCGCGCCGCTGATCACCCAGCTGCTGGCCAAGGACCCCGGTCAGCGACCGGACGCCGCGAAGAGCGCGGCGGTGCTGGAGGCGGTCGCCGAGGGCTGGACCGTGCCCGTCGTCACCGCCACGCCCCGAGAGCCCCAACCTCCGTACGTCTCACCGGAGTTCACGGGCTACACCGAGACCGTACGGTCCGGACTGCCGTCACCGGACATGGCGCGAACCGAGACGGCCGGACCCCCGCGCGCCCATTTCGGACCGTCCCCGACGGAGCCCGACCATCGCTCCGTACGCCGACGACGCCCCAGCCTTCGTCTCCTCGCGGCCACCGTCGCCGGTGCGGTTCTCCTCACCGGCGGCATCTGGCTCGGGATCTCCTTCCGGGGCGGCGACCCGAGGGCGGAGGCGCAGAGCCGTGGAGATGCCTCCCCCTCGGCGTCCGCCTCCGCCTCTCCCTCGTCCCCGACCGTGAACGGCTGGACCATCCACACGGAGAAGGACCTGGACGCCATCCTGTCCGTACCGGCCGGCACTCCGCTGGTCGACCGCAACGACTCCGGCGCGGACCGCCGCAACCCCTCCCGCACGGTGATCTACGGCGACAAGACCGTCGAGCTCCGGCTGACCCGCGAGGAGGCCGTGCCGACGCCCATGGACTCCTGGGCGGACGAGGCCACGCTCTCCTACGCCGACGACTTCGCCCAAACGCTGTCCGAACCCACCACGTTCCACGGCTACGAGGCGAGGCTCCTCGACACCGAGTACGAGGTGAAGGAGGAGAAGTACCGCGTGATGCAGTTGCTGATCACCACGGACGCCAAGGAGTACTACGAGCTGCGCGTGGACATGCCGAAGGGCACGAAGGACGAGAAACGGGGAGCCTCGATGTTCGAGGGCGCCCGCGAGCGACTCAAGGTCGGCAGGTCGATGGTGGGTTAGGGGACCCCTAACGTCCTGATCAGGATGTTTTCCGCCAGCAGCCACTGGCGTGATGTGTGTACCCCGTGAAGTCGGTTACCACCGGGTACCAAAAGTTCTCGCCCAGGAATACGCTGCCCCGCATGACGGACTCGCAGGCCCCGGCAAAGACCGGCACGAACCCCCTCGCCCCCGCCCCCGAGGGCGCCCGTACGGCCGCCGATGTGGTCACGCCGGAGCTGGTCGCCCAGCTCACCAAGGGCGTGGCCGGCTCGGGGCGTACCGCCAACCACACGCCGTTCACCGGCGAGAAGCTGGCCGATCTGCCCGAGTCCACCCCCGAGGACGTACAGAAGGCGTTCGAGCAGGCCCGCGCGGCGCAGTCGGTCTGGGCGCAGGTGCCCGTACGGCAGCGGGCCGCCGTACTCCTCCGCTTCCACGACCTGGTGCTGGAGCGTCAGGCCGAAGTCCTCGACCTCATCCAGCTGGAGACCGGCAAGGCCCGGCTGCACGCGCACGAAGAGGTGCAGGCGGTGGCGGTGGCCGCCCGTCACTACGGCCGCAAGGCCTCCTCGTACCTCAGGCCCAAGCGGCACACCGGTGCCGTGCCCACCCTCACCAAGGTCACCGAACTGCGCCAGCCGCGCGGCGTCATCGGGCAGATCGCGCCCTGGAACTACCCCCTGGAACTGTCGGTCGGCGACGCGCTGCCCGCCTTCGTCGCGGGCAACGCGGTCGTGATGAAGCCCGACACGGAGACCTGCCTGACGGCACTGTGGGCGCGTGACCTGCTGATCGAGGCGGGGCTGCCGATCGAAGTGTTCCAGATCGTCATCGGCGAAGGCCCGGTCGTGGGCCCGGAGGTGGTCCGGCACGCCGACTACGTCTCCTTCACCGGCTCCACCCGCACCGGCCGCGAGGTCGCGCAGAGCGCGGCAGGCCGCCTGGTCGGCGTCTCCCTCGAACTCGGCGGCAAGAACGCCATGCTGGTGCTCGACGACGCCGACATCGAGAAGGCCGCGGCGGGCGCCGTACGCGCCTGCTTCTCCTCCGCGGGCCAACTGTGCATCTCCATCGAGCGGTTGTACGTCCACGAGTCCGTCGCCGACGCCTTCGTGGAACGGTTCGCCGCGCGCACCAAGGCGATGCGGCTCGGTACGTCCCTGTCGTACGGCGCCGAAATGGGCTCGCTGGCCGGCGAACGCCAGCTTCAGGCCGTGACCCGGCACGTCGACGAGGCCGTCGCCAAGGGCGCCAAGCTGGTCGCGGGCGGAGTGGCCCGCCCGGACATCGGCCCGTACTTCTTCGAGCCCACCATCCTCGACGGCGTCGAGGCGCCGATGGCCGTCTGCAACGAGGAGACGTTCGGCCCGGTCGTCTCCGTCTACCGCTTCAAGGACGAGGACGAGGCGATCGAGCAGGCCAACTCCACGCCGTACGGCCTCAACGCCTCGGTCTGGACGAGGAACGGCCGCCGCGGCGCCGAGGTCGCCGCCCGCCTGCGCACCGGCACGGTCAACATCAACGAGGGCTACGCCTCCGCGTACGGCAGCGTCCAGTCCCCGATGGGCGGCATGAAGGACTCCGGCCTGGGCCGCCGCCACGGCTCCGAGGGCATCCTCAAGTACACGGAGGCGCAGACGATCGCCCACCAGCGGCTGCTGCCGATGGCCCCGTCGTTGGGGATGGACGACGAGAAGTACGCGCAGTTCATGAGCCGGAGCCTCCGGGTGATGAAGGCACTCCGGTTCCGCTAGGGCAACCCGTTCTCAACGAGGAGAGCACGTGTCACAGGAGAACTCTGTCCAAGAGCGGGACGAAGGGGCGTACGACTACGACGTCATCGTCGTCGGTTCCGGCTTCGGCGGCTCCGTCACCGCCCTGCGCCTGACCGAAAAGGGCTACAGCGTCGGCGTCTTCGAAGCCGGCCGCCGCTTCACCCCCGAGTCGCTGCCCAAGACCTCCTGGGACCTCAAGAACTACCTCTGGGCGCCGAAACTCGGCATGTACGGCATCCAGCGCATCCATCTCCTCGGCAACGTCATGGTGCTGGCGGGCGCGGGCGTAGGCGGCGGTTCGCTGAACTACGCCAACACCCTCTACGTACCGCCGAAGCCCTTCTTCGAGGACCCGCAGTGGAAGGACATCACGGACTGGCAGGAGGAGCTGAAGCCGTACTACGACCAGGCGCGGCGGATGCTCGGCGTGCGGCTCAACCCGACGATGACGCCGTCCGACGTCCACCTCAAGGCGGCGGCCGAGCGGATGGGCGTGGGCGACACCTTCCATCTGGCGCCGGTCGGGGTGTTCTTCGGTGACGGCGAGGACGCCGACGGGACCGTGAAGGCCGGGCCCGGACAGCAGGTCGACGACCCGTACTTCGGCGGCGTGGGCCCGGCCCGCAAGGCGTGCACCGAGTGCGGGGAGTGCATGACCGGCTGCCGGCACGGCGCGAAGAACTCCCTCGTCGAGAACTACCTGTACCTCGCCGAGAAGGCGGGCGCGGTCGTCCACCCGATGACGACGGTCGTGTCCGTCACCGACGACTCGCAGGGCGGGTATGCCGTCGCCACCCTCCCCACCGACCAGAAACGCAAGGGTGAGGGACGCGTCTTCAGGGCCCGCCGGGTCGTCCTCGCGGCCGGTACGTACGGCACGCAGACCCTGCTGCACCGGATGAAGGAGGGCGGCCAACTCCCGTACCTCTCCGGCAGGCTGGGCGATCTGACCCGTACCAACTCCGAGGCCCTGGTCGGCGCGCAGACCGACAACCGGCGCTATCGCAAGGTCACCGGCGCGGCGAAGGCCGACTTCACCCGCGGGGTCGCGATCACCTCCTCGATCCACCCCGACCCGAACACCCATATCGAGCCGGTCCGCTACGGCAAGGGCTCCAACTCGATGGGCGGCCTGTCCATCGTCCAAGTGCCGTACGCGGAAGGGTCGTCGAGGGTCCTCGGCTTTCTGTCCCACGCGGCCCGGCATCCGCTGCTCGTACTCCGCTCGCTGTCCAACCGCCGCTGGTCGGAGCGAACGATCATCGGGCTCGTCATGCAGTCCCTCGACAACTCCCTGACGACCTACCTGAAGCCGAAGGGCGCGGGGAAGGGCCTGTTGACGGCTCGCCAGGGACATGGGGCCCCCAACCCCAAGCAGATCAAGGCGGCTTCGGAGGCAGCCTCGGCGATCGCCGCGGAGATCAACGGCTTCGCGGGCAGCAATGTGGGCGAGCTGATGGGTACGCCGCTGACGGCCCACTTCCTGGGCGGCTGCCCGATCGGGGCGTCCGCCGACGAGGGAGTCATCGACCCGTACCACCGGCTGTACGGGCATCCGGGCATCTCGGTCGTCGACGGCGCCGCGGTCTCCGCGAACCTCGGCGTCAACCCGTCGCTGACCATCACCGCCCAGGCCGAGCGCGCGATGTCGTTCTGGCCGAACAAGGGCGACGTGGACCCGCGTCCGGCGCCGGGAGCCGCGTACGAACGCCTGAAGCCGGTTGAACCCCGCTCACCCGCCGTCCCGGCGGGTGCCTTCGGCGCACTGAGGCTGCCGTTCCTGGGGATGCCGACGGTGCCGCCGCAGCAGTAGGCCTATGGCCTGTGGGAAAGACGAAGGACCTGCGCCCCCCTCCGAGCGCAGGTCCTTCGTCTCTTGCGTGAAGCGTTACGCCTTACGCGTCAGCGCCGAGCGTTACGCGTCGGCACCGGTCTTGCGGCGGCGCACGATGAACACCGCGCCCGCACCGGCGACGAGGGCGACACCGCCGGCGAGGCCGATCATCGGCAGGGCCGAGCTGGAACCGGTCTCGGCGAGGCTGCCAGTCACCTGCGCGGTCTCGTTCTTGTTGGGCTTTTCGTTCGTGACCGGAACCTTGCCGCCAACCTGCGGCTTGGTGCCCTCCGTGTTGGTGCCCGCGGCCACGATCTGGAACTTGTAGGAGATCTGGCCGAAGCCCGTGCACTCGGCGTCCGCGTCGCCGTAGATGCTCGCACCGAGGGAGAAGCCCGCACCGACCGGTGCGTTGGACTTCACGTTGATGCGCATCGGGATGTTGACCTCGTAGTCGGGCTTGAGCTCGTCGGTGTAGCCGACGTATCCGACCGCGTCGCCGCCCTCGTTGAGGTCGTCCCAGGTCTTGTCCTGGGGGTTGTAGGCCTGGAGCTGGACCTGCTTGCTCTTGAACAGCTCCCTGCCGTCCTTGTAGGGGGAGGCCCCGGCGAAGAAGTCGAGGTCGTCGAGGGTGGAGTCGGAGTTGTTGGCCACGTTCAGCGAGAACTTGTGCCAACCGCTACCCGCAGCGATTTTGCCGGGCAGACCCGTGATGGTCACGTCGACCTTGGAGTCCTTGCACTCGGACGGCTCCGGCTCGGGCTCCTCGGTGGGCTCCGCGGGGTCGGTCTCGTCCTCGGTGGGCTCGTCCGTGGGCTTGTCCGTGGGCTTGTCGGTGGGGTCCGTCGTCGGGCCGGTGGTCGGCGGATCCGTCGGGTCATCGGTGGCCGTCGGGTCCGTCGTCGGAGCGGGCTCGGTCGTCGGGTCCGTGGTCGGCGGCGTCGTCGGGTCCTTCGGATCCGTCGTCGGGTCCGTCGGCGTCGCGGGCTCCGTGGTGGTCGTCGTGCTCGGATCGTCCGGCGTAGCGAACGCGGCGGGCGCAGACAGCAGCGCGAGCGGGGCTATGACGGCCGTCGCGGCCGCAGCGGCCATGGCACGGCGAAGCTTCATCAAGACCTCGGTGAGTCCGGCGTACCGCGGCGTCGCGGTACGAGATGTAGGTGGGCGCCTCCCGCGTACGAGGCGCGGTGTGGCTGTTGGTTGCGCAAGTGAGACCCGGGAATCCTGTAAATGGTTGTCCTCGATTTCACAGAATTCTTATGTGGGCTGAGTCACACTCATGAACTCCGTACTCGACTTGTGAACTCCCTCGGCCACGGCTTAGAACGGTGCCTCGTCTGCCCATCGGGGGTGGGCAGTTGAACAGGGGGAGAGGCGCGAGCACCGTGGCCGAGAAGCCGTCCGAGGGCCCCAGGGGCTCGGAGGACCCCAAGGGCCCCACTGACGATGAGTGGGAGAAGTTCGTACGGGACAGCGAGCTGGGTATCCGTGCCTCCGACGCGCCCAAGGAGCCCTCCGCGCGAGCCCGCATGGTGACGGAGCGGCTGCGTCAGCAGGACGCGCGGGGCGAGGCACCGCCGGGGTGGCGCACCGGTCCCGCTGTACAGGGGATGAACGTGCGGCCCGCCCGCCGCCGCAAGCTCTGGGCGATCTTCGGCATACCCCTCGCGCTCGCCATCGCCCTGGTCGCCATGAAGCCGTCGCTGCTGCCCGGCGACCTGTTCGGCACGGGCGGTTGGGGCGGTACGGGCACGGATTCCGCGGCCCCGCTGCCCGAGGAGACCGCGCCCCCGTCCACCGCCCC
>NZ_JAAKZX010000217.1 GCF_011045025.1 Streptomyces ureilyticus | reverse complement strand
CTCCGGAACGGCTCCCAGCAGGGGAGCCCCCGCCACCACCGGGAGATCGGCGAGGTTGCAGCGCGAGGCGAGGTCCGGTTCGTTCGGCCAGCTGCCCACCACGACGCCGAGCAGGTCGAGCTGCCGGGCGCGCAGTTCGCGGGCGGTGAGCTCCGTCGTGTTGAGGGTGCCGAGGCCGGCGGAGGCCACCACCAGCACAGAGGCGTCCAGCAGGCGGGCCGCGTCCGCCAGCGTGCCGCCCTCGTCGTCGAACCGTACGAGCAGCCCGCCCGCCCCCTCGACCAGCACGACCTCGTGCTCGGCGGCCAGCTTGCCCGCCGCCTCCGCCACTTCCGCCGCCCGCACCGGCGCCAGACCGGCCCTCCGGGCAGCCGTCGCGGGCGCCAACGGCTCGGGATAACGGGCGAGTTCGCGCGTGGTCACCGGGCCCGCGAGCCGGGCCACCTCGTCGGCGTCGCCGCGCTCGTCGGGTCGTACGCCCGTCTGCGCCGGCTTGAGCACGGCCACGGACCGTCCGGCGGCGACGGCAGCCGCGGCGACGGCCGCGGTCGTGACCGTCTTGCCGACCTCCGTGCCCGTCCCCGTGATCACCAGTACCGGCACGGCACCTCCCCGCGCATCTCCCTGCTCACGCTCACCCTTCCCGCGCCGCCGCGCACACCGCGCGCGCGATCCGCGCCACGTCCGCGTCGCCCGTCACGTACGGCGGCATCGTGTAGACGAGATCGCGGAACGGCCGCAGCCACACGCCCTCGCGCACCGCCGCCCGCGTCGCCGTCGCCATGTCGACATCGTGGTCCAGCTGTACGACACCGATGGCACCGAGGACGCGTACGTCCCGCACCCCCGGAAGCTCCGATGCCGGAGCCAGCCCCTCCCGCAGCCCCGTCTCGATGCGCTTGATCTCCGTCTGCCAGTCCTGGCCGAGGAGCAGGTCGATGGAGGCACAGGCCACCGCGGCGGCCAGCGGATTGCCCATGAACGTCGGGCCATGGGCGAGCACCGGGACCTCGCCCCGCGAGATCCCCTCGGCGACCCGCGACGTACACAGCGTCGCCGCCATCGTCATATAGCCGCCGGTCAGCGCCTTGCCCAGGCACATCACATCCGGCGTCACCCCGGCATGGTCCGCCGCGAACAGCGCACCCGTACGTCCGAACCCGGTCGCGATCTCGTCGAACACGAGCAGCACGCCGTACGCGTCGCAGGCCTCGCGCAGCACCCGCAGATAGCCGGGGGAGTGGAACCGCATCCCGCCCGCTCCCTGCACCACCGGCTCCACGATCACCGCGGCCAGTTCATCGGCGTGGCGCTCGATCAGCGAGCGGAGATGATCGGCGTACGACTCCTCGTACGCGACCGGAGGCGGATCCGCGAACACCTGTCGGGGCAGCACCCCTTGCCACAGCTCGTGCATCCCGCCCTCGGGATCGCACACCGACATCGGCTGCCAGGTGTCGCCGTGATAGCCGCCGCGCCAGGTCAGCAGGCGCTGCTTGGCCGGACGGCCGAGCGAACGCCAGTACTGCAGGCACATCTTGACCGCCACCTCGACCGACACCGATCCGGAGTCGGCGAGGAACACATGCTCAAGACCATTCGGCGACATATCGACAAGACGCTTCGCCAGCCGCACGGCGGGCTCATGCGTGAGCCCGCCGAACATGACATGGCTCATCCGCCCGAGCTGCTCGCGCGCCGCGTCGTTGAGTACGGGGTGGTTGTAGCCGTGGATGGCGGACCACCAGGACGACATGCCGTCCACCAGTTCGTCCGGCTCACCGGCGATCGTGAGCCGCACCCCGCTCGCCGACTCCACGACGAGCGGTTCCTGCCGGCCGGGCATCGGCCCGTACGGATGCCATACGTGCCGCCGGTCGAGGTCGAGCAGCTCGCTCACGGGCAGGTCAGGCATTGGGTGCGAGATCCGTTCCGGCGCCCCGGCGGCGTACCGCGACCAGATCCGTACGGGCCTCGGGGCTCGCCTCCGAATCACCGGAACCGCAGACGCCCGCCGAGCCGCACGCACCAGACCCCCGGTGCTCCGGCAGCGTCACCTCGTCGGTGCCCTCCACCTCGAATCCGGCGTCCGCGATCATGTCCAGGTCGGCCTTGCCCGCCTGGCCCTCGCTGGTCAGGTAGTCGCCGAGGAAGATGGAGTTGGCGAGGTGCAGAGCGAGCGGCTGCATCGTACGGAGATGGACCTCGCGGCCGCCCGCGATGCGCACCTCCACGTCCGGGCAGACGAAGCGGACCATGGCGAGGATGCGCAGACAGCGCTGAGGGGTGAGGTTCCACTCCTTGGCGAGCGGGGTGCCCTCGAAGGGGATCAGGAAGTTGACCGGGACCGAGTCCGGGTCCAGCTCGCGGAGCGCGTAGACGACGTCGACCAGGTCCTCGTCGCTCTCGCCCATGCCCGCGATCAGGCCGGAGCAGGCGGACAGACCTGCCGCGTGCGCCTTCTCGACCGTGTCCACACGGTCTGCATACGTATGGGTGGTCGTGATGTCCCCATACGTACTCTCGGACGTGTTGAGGTTGTGGTTGTAGGCGTCCGCGCCCGCCGTGCGCAGCCGTTCGGCCTGGCCGTCGGAGAGGAGGCCGAGGCAGGCGCACACCTCGACGCCCTCGTTCTGGTCCTTGATCGCCTTGATGGTGTCGGAGACCCGGTCGACGTCACGGTCCGTCGGCCCGCGCCCGCTCGCCACGAGACAGACCCGCTTGGCGCCGCCCGCGAGCCCGGCGGCCGCCGCCTCGGAGGCCTGGTCGGGCTTCAGCCAGGTGTACTTGAGGATCTCCGCCTTGGAGCCGAGGCGTTGGGAGCAGTACGAGCAGTCCTCGGGGCACAGGCCCGACTTGAGGTTGACCAGATAGTTGAGTTTCACCCGTCGGCCGAACCACTGCCGCCGTACCTTTCCGGCCGCGGCCACCACATCGAGGAGTTCGTCGTCGGAGGTGGCCAGCACGGCCAGCGCCTCGTCGCGGGTCGGCAGCTCGCGCCGAAGCCCCTTGTCCACCAGCGTGTTCAGCAGGTCCATGGGGTCAGATCCTGGCCTATGCGAGGGGGTGGGGCCAAGGAGAGTTCGTACAAGACAGCCCGTTCGAGGTGTGGTTTTTTCCACATCATGGGCGGCGGGCCGGGCGGCTAGGGTCTGTGCACTGCCTACAAAACCCCGCAGGCAGAGCACTGCCCGCACGAGGCACCCTCACGCACAACCCCCAAGGCCCGGAGGACACATGGCCGGATCGCCGTTCGCGTGGATCGACGAACAGGCGCGTACGCGGCGCCGGGCCGGACTCGTCCGCACCCTGCGCCCCCGCCCCGCCGACTCCCCGCTGCTCGATCTCGCGAGCAACGACTATCTGGGCCTGGCCCGGCACCCCGAGATCACCGAGGCCGCCGCCCGCGCGGCGAAGCTATGGGGCGGCGGCGCCACGGGCTCCCGGCTCGTCACCGGCTCCACGGAGCTGCACGCCGAACTCGAGCGTGAGCTGGCCGAGTTCTGCGGCTTCGAGGCCGCGCTCGTCTTCTCGTCGGGTTATGCGGCCAACCTCGCCGCCGTCACCACGCTGGGCCCGCACGGTTCGCTCGTCGTGTCGGACGCGGGCAACCACGCCTCGCTGATCGATGGTTGCCGTCTCGCGCGCGGCACCACGCAGGTCGTCGCGCACGCCGACCCGGAGGCCGTACGCAAGGTGCTCGGCACGCACGCCGGACCCGCCGTCGTCGTGTCCGACACGGTCTTCTCGGTGGACGGAGACGCCGCCCCGCTGGCCGAACTCGCTGGCGCCTGCCGGGAGTTCGGCGCCGGTCTCGTCGTCGACGACGCGCACGGGCTCGGCGTGCTCGGGGAGGGCGGCCGGGGCGCACCGCACGCGGCCGGACTCGCGGGTGCGGCCGACGTCGTCACCACCGTCACGCTGTCGAAGTCGTTCGGCAGCCAGGGCGGTGCCGTCCTCGGCCCGGTCCACGTGATCGACCATCTGGTCAACGCGGCGCGCACGTTCATCTTCGACACCGGTCTGGCCCCGGCCGCCGCGGGCGCCGCCCTCGCGGCCCTGCGCCTGCTGCGCCGGGAACCGGAACGAGCGGCACGCGCGCGTGCCGTGGCCACGACCCTGCACTCCCGCCTCACGGCCGAACGCCTCGAAGCGGTACGGCCGGACGCCGCAGTCGTCTCCGTGCGCGCATCCTCGCCGGAGCAGGCCGTGCGCTGGGCTGCGGACTGCCGCGAAGCGGGACTGGCCGTCGGCTGCTTCCGTCCCCCGTCGGTCCCGGACGGCATCTCACGGCTGCGGCTCACCGCCCGCGCGGACCTCACCGACGGGCAACTCGACCATGCCGTACGGGTGATCAGCGCAGTGCGTCGATAAAGCCCTCCCAGGCCGAGGGAGCGAAGAGCAGGGCGGGACCCGACGTGTTCTTCGAGTCGCGCACCGCGAGAAGCCCGGCCCATGGGCCGGAGGCCGGACGGGCCGTCTCGACGCAGTTGTTCATTCCGGTGCTGCGGCTGCTGCGCTGCCACCGCACATCGTGCAGACAAGTGCTGGAAGGTACGGACCGAGGCAGGGTGGTGGACATGGTGCCTCCTTACTCGCCGTCAGCCAGACCGGCGATGAAATCCAACGAGTCCTCGGGCGAAAGGGCGTGGATCTGAAGGGAGTTGAAGGCCTCGGTGTAGGCCTGAAGGTCCTCTTCCCTTTCGAGATAGAGGCTACTCGTCAAGTGGTCGAGAACAACCACATCCAGATCAGAAGTAGTCGAAAATGAAAAGATAACGAAAGGCCCGGTCACCCCGACATGGGCCCCAACTCCGAACGGCAGCACCTGAATCCGCACGTGAGGCAGCCGGGCGGCGTCCCGTAGACGCCTCAACTGCCGTGCCATCACGCCCGGTCCGCCGACCGACCGCCGCAGGACTCCCTCGTCCAGGACCGCGCTCAGTCGCAGCGGAGTGTCCGAACGCAGCACCTCCTGGCGCGCGAGACGCACCTCCACCAGTGCGTCGACCTTGCCGTCCGGCAGCCCGTCCACGGCGGCCCGCGTCACCTCGCGGGCGTACTCCGGTGTCTGCAACAGCCCGGGGACCACGGAGTTCTCCAGGGTGCGCATCGCGCTGGCCTGCGACTCCAGGCTGATGAAGTCGCGGTACGTGGGCGGCAGCAGACCCCGGTAGGCGTTCCACCAGCGGTGCCGGCCGTCACCCTCGGAGCCCGCGAGTACGACGAGCAACTCGAGCAGCTCGGGGTCCCGGACGTCGTACGCCTCGAGGAGCCGCCGTAGGTCCGCCGCTTTGACCCCGCTGTGGCCGGTCTCGATCCTGCTCACCTTCGACTGGTGCCAGCCGACGCGCCGGGCGGCCTCGCCGCTCGTGAGACCCGCGCGGGTGCGCAGGGCGCGCAGCTCGGCGCCGAGCTTTCGGCGGCGTACCGCGGGACCGTGTTGCATGGCCGTCTCCTTCCGACCGTCGCGCCGACGCTATAGCGTCGGGCGTCACGGCGACGGCAGAAGACGACCCGGTCACCCGTCCGAATGACCACCCTGGGCGCCACCCAAATACGCTCGGCCGTCGGAGAGTTCACCGCTTCGAGCGACAGATATATGCACATCTTGGTGGATCGGCACCGAGACTGGCCCGGTAGTGGCAGTCTGACGCGCAGCACCAGTCCGGGACCGTACTCGAACCTCCGCTCCGTGTCGGACTCCGGTCCCGTGGGAAAGGGACGACCTCGCCATGGCAGACCACCTGGAAGCCTCCGTCACTCTGCCGAGCGATCCCGCCTCGGTCTCCGCCGCCCGTACCTACGTCGTCAACGTCCTTGCCGAATGGGGCCTTCCGTCGGACACGGAAGCCGCCGACACCGTCCGTCTCATCGTCTCCGAACTCGCCACCAACGCCGTGCAGCACACCTTCGGCCAGTCACCGACCTTCACGGTGGACCTCGCGCTCGACCGTGACGAGCAACTCTGCATCGGCGTGACCGACAGCCATCCACGCTTCCCGAAGAGACTCCCCGCTGCCGTCCAGCAGGACAACGGCCGAGGCCTCGTGATCATCCGCTTCCTCACCGCCGAGTGCGGTGGCAAGGTGACGGTCCGGCCCACCCGTGAGGGCGGCAAAACGGTTTCGATCATGTTGCCGTGGACGACTCCGGTTCAGCCGGTCCCTGCCGACTGAGGAGCTGAGGGAGTCGCGGGGCTGCCGGCTGCGGGGATCGCGGCCGTCAACTCTGCTGGGACGCGCGGCCGAACGCGCCGCGCAGCAGCGCGCGGAAGGCGTCGGCCGCGGGTGCCTGCTCGTCGGTGCGGTAGGCCACCGAGATCGTCCTGCGCAGGTCTCCCGGCTCCAGGAGGCGCATGCTCACCGGGGTGGAGGCGGTTCTGGCGACCATCTCCGGGACCACCGCGATGCCGAGGCCCGCGCTGGCGAGGGCGCAGACCAGGGCGTAGCCGGGAGTCGCGACGAGGACCGAAGGGGCGGTGCCCGCCCGGGCGAGCACGGCCTCCAGGCCCTGCCGGGCCGGGTGGTCCGGGGCCATGCTGATCAGCTGCTGGCCGGCCAGCTCGGTCAGTGGCAGCCGGGACGAGCCGCTGGTCAGGGCGTGCCCGGGAGCAGTCACCAGCACCAGCTCCTCGACCAGGACCGGCTCCGCGGACACGGCGGAGGGCAGCGACACCGGCTCCGCGGGCTCGTAGGCGTGTGTCAGCGCCAGGTCCACCTCGCCCGCGGCCACCGCGGCGATACTGGCCGGCGGCTCGTAGTCCGCCACGGTCAGCTCCACATCGGGATGGGCCCTGCGGAACGCGCTCAGCGCCGGCGGCAGCAGGTGGATCCCGGCCGTCTGGAAGGTGCCGAGCCGCAGGGTGCCGCCGGACAGCCCGGCCAGGCGCGCCAGTTCGTGCCGCGCCCGGTCCATCTCGTCCAGCACCCGGCGCGCCCGGGCCGCGAGGAGTTCGCCCGCGCCGGTCAGGCGGGCGCCGCGGTGGTGACGTACGAGAAGCGCCGTGCCCGCCTCCCGCTCCAGCTTGGCCAGTTGCTGGGAGAGCGCGGGCGTGGTGTAGCCGAGGCGTTCGGCGGCCCGGGTGATCGAACCGGCCTCGGCGACCGCCACCAGCGCCGCGAGCCGCGTCGGGTCGTACATACGAGGCTCCCGGCTGAAGAGTGAGCTGAAGAAGTGGCTAAAGAACTGCTTAAGGTTCACTCAGGATATTGCACATACCTGCTGAAGGCTCGGAGCGGGCACGCTGGTGCTCATGGACGGACAGCTCATCGCCTTCACCGGGATCGCCGCAGGCCTGGTCGCCATGCCCGGCGCCGACTTCACCGTCGTGGTCCGCAACGCCCTTGTCTCCCGCCGGGCCGGTATCGCGTGCGCGCTCGGCATCGCGGCGGCGTTGCTCGTCCACACGGCGCTCGCCGTCGCCGGGGTGGCCGCGGTGCTCACCGCCGTGCCCCCGCTGTTTCGCGCGCTCCAACTGCTGGGTGGTGCCTACGTCCTCTATCTCGGCCTACGGACGCTGCAGTCGGTGCGCGGCAGGCGCGAGCCGGGGGCCGAGGACCCGCCGGTCGTGTCCGGGGCCGGAGCCCTGCGGCAGGGGTTCGTCACCAACGCCCTCAACCCGAAGGCGACGGTCACCTTCCTCAGTCTGCTGCCGCAGTTCGTACCGGCCGGAAGTCCCGCGATGCCGCGGACGCTGGTCCTCGCGCTGATCGTGGTCGCGCTCGCCCTGATCTGGTTCCCGGCCCTCGCGCTGCTCGTGGACCGGCTCGGCCGGTGGCTGCGCAGGCCGCGTACGGCCCGCGCCATCGAGGCCGTCACCGGAACGGCCCTCACGGTGCTGGGACTGGGGCTCGTTCTCGAACCGCTGCTGGCCTGGGCCTGACAGCCCGCCGGCAGGGCTCAGGAATCGTCCGTGTTCCCGCTGCCGGCGCGCTTCATCAGGAGTGGTACGAGTCCCCACAGGCCGAGGCAGACGACGATGGTGGCCGCGCCCGCCAGGATCCCTTCCAGGCGGCCCGCCGTCACGTCCACGACCAGCAGGACCGAGCCGGTGAGCGCGAAGGCCAGTACGCCCATCCCGATCTGGGCGAGGTGCGAGGAGACCGCCACGATCTGCGGCTTGGCGCCCTGCTGGAACAGCCGGCGGTGCAGGGCGGCCGGTGCCGTGAGGAGTACGGAGGACAGCACGGCGAGCAGCAGCGTCGTGATGTACGTGGCGCGCTGCACCGAGTCGAGATCCGGGAAGCGCGGGGTGAACGCGAGGCTCAACAGGAACGCGAAGAGGATCTGTACGCCCGTCTGGGTGACCCTCAACTCCTGAAGCAGTTCGATGAAGTTGCGGTCGGCGCGCTCGAGGGGCGTCTCGCGCCGCATTATGCGGCGTTCGACAGGTGGAGGCTCCTCGCCGGGGCGTCGCTCGTCGGACGGCGGCACCTCGTCCGGACGTCGGTCGTCGGGTTCTCGCTCGCTGGGCGGTTGGTGGGCCATGGGTCAATGAGTAACCCGTCAGCGGCCCGAATCACCGCCCCGTGGGGGTGGCGGCGGTGATGCCGCCACCCCCACGCGCGTCACCTGACCCGGCCGTACCAGACGCTCTTCGTCCAGATCTTCTGCAGCTTCACCACTTCCCCGGTCTTCGGGGCGTGCCAGATCCGGCCCTTACCGGCGTAGACGCCGACGTGGTACACGTTCCGGCCCGAGTGGAAGAACACCAGGTCTCCCTGCTTACGGCTCGAAGCCGAGATGTGGCGCGTCTTGTTGTACTGCTGCGCGGCCGTGCGGGGCAGCTTCTTCCCCGCCTTCTTGAACGCGTAGAGCGTCAGCCCGGAGCAGTCGAAGCGCCTGGGCCCCTCGGCTCCCCACTTGTACGGGGAACCCTTCTTGGAGGCCGCCACCTGAAGCGCCTTCTTCGCTGGGGTGACCGCTTCGGCGTCAGACGCGATACCGGGGGCCACAACACTGCCGCCGACCACGGCGACGGTGAGAGCCGATGCGGTACCGGCCCTGGTCAACAGCGACGGGACACGATTGAGCGCAGACATGCGCAACCCTTCGTCAGCCGCCTGTGAAGGATGACCTGTCGGATTCGGGCTGGCGAAGTTGCCCGGCCGCGGTGTGCGGCTTCACCCCAAGGACCACTCGGAAGTCTCCGGCGGCCCGTCGTGCCTGGGTCCTCCACTCCTGCCGATCCACTTCTGTCGACCCGTCATCCGGGCGGCGGCAGGACTCGGCGTCCGCCCGGACCGCCCCGCCGCTGCGGCGGGGGCTTGTCGTCGGAAGGGATCTTGCAACACGAATGTCGGAAAAGCCGAACGGAAACGGTGGTTTGTGGGCTTACTCACCACTCACCTGTTCGGGTGGACAGGCCTGATGACGAAGGGGCGTCGAGGGGGTCGGGGACCCTCGTACCAGCACCGGAATACGTCATTCCGGCGTCGGCGTAGGCGCACTGCGCAAGTTGCATGGACCCTTAAACGTACCTCCGTCTACTCCTTTCAGCGGTACGCCATTTGGTCCGTTTCAGACCTTGCCCGGACGCCCCGTCAGCCGTCGGCGGAGCCCCCGGGCCGTTGCTCGGTGTGCGTCAGCTGTCGGAGGATCCCGGCGGCAAGGCGACGCGAGCCGCCCGACGTTCGCCGTCGAGCACCCGCAGCGCCCGCGTCAGGGTCGGTGCGTGCAGCTCGTGCTCGCCCCGCTGGTGCATCAGGGTCAGCGCGTCGCGCAGCGCGGCGGCCTTGGCGACCAGTGCCTGTGCCGCGCGCAGCCCGCCGTAGGTGTCGCCACGGTTCGCCGGATTGATCCGGCCGAGGAGATCGAGCACCTCCAGATAACGGTCGATCAGTTCGCCCTCCGCCCGGGTCAGCGCCGGCAGCGGGGGCAACTCGGGTGGGAGCATTCGCCGTTCACCTCGCGCCGGGTGCGGTGAGCGAGGCCTTGCGGCTCGGGATGATGCGGTCGATCAGTCCGTACTCCAGCGCCTGCGGTGCTTCCAGGATCTTGTCCCGCTCGATGTCCTCGCTGATCCGCTCCTGGCTCTGGCCGGAGTGCCGGGCGAGCATCTCCTCAAGGAGCCGGCGCGTACGCATCAACTCCTCGGCCTGGATGGCCAGATCGGACGCCTGGCCCTGCACGGGCTCGGGCAGCCCCGGCTGGTGGATCAGCACGCGCGCGCCAGGCAGCGCGGACCGCTTGCCCGGCGCGCCGGCCGCCAGCAGCACCGCCGCGGACGCCCCCGCCTGCCCCATGCAGACCGTCTCCACCTCACAGGTGATGAACCGCATCGTGTCGTAGATCGCGGTCATCGCGCTGAACGAGCCGCCGGGGGAGTTGATGTACAGCGAGATGTCCCGGTCCGGCGACTGGTACTCGAGGTGCATGAACTGCGCCATCACGTCGTTCGCCGACGTGTCGTCGATCGGCGTCCCCAGGAAGACGATCCGCTCCTCCAGCAGCTTCGAGTACGGATCCATGGTCCGCTGCCCCGCGCTGGTGCGTTCGGTGAACTCGGGCAGGACGTAGCGGGCGGACGGTCGGGTCATGACACACGCCTCCTCTGGGTGAGGTCCTGTAAAAAATGTACAGGACGTACATGACGTTATGATGGGGAGCATGGCCTATGAGATTCCGGTGACGCAAGCCAGGGCTGAGCTCGCCGACCTGATCAACAAAGTGGTGTACGGCGGTGAACGCGTCGTCGTGACGCGGCACGGAAAGCCCCTCGTCGCCCTTGTCTCCGCCGCTGACCTGGAACGACTCGAGGACCTTCAGGACCCCGCCGAGGAGCAGGTGATCAGCGCCGTCTCCAGCGTCCGCGAGGTCACGTCCGCTCCCCGCGAACAGCAGCGCTTCGGTATCGCGGCGGAGCACCGGGGGCCCAACGCTTCGTAGGCGTACGGCACTTCGAGTACCGGACTTCGGGCACGTAAAAGCTTCAGATACGCGAAAGACCGTGCGCCCCCGTCCGCTACAGCGGGGACGCACGGTCCGTTCTGTTGCGCGGGTCAGCCGACCCGGGCTGGTTCCCGCTCGGCGGTCGGTTCGACGGGTGCCTTGCGCCGCTGGAGCGCGCCGCCCAGCAAGACCGCGCCCAGGCCGAGTGCCGCCCACCAGGTCAGGGTGAGCGCGGGGCCGGCCGCGGCGGCTCCGTCGAAGAACGAGACCGAGCGGAGCAGTGAGGCGCCCGCGCCCGGCGGCAGCCACTGGCCGATCACGCCGACCGGCTCGGGCAGCATCTCGGGTGCGGAGCCGGCGCCGGAGAACGGGTTGCCGAGCAGCATCATGATGAACCCGCCGAGTCCGATGCCCGGTGTGCCGAACAGGGCCGCGAGACCCGCGATGCCGGCGCTCACGGCCAGCGTCGACAGCCCGAGAGTGCCCGCCTCGGCCCACCAGTTCCCGGTGAGCACGCCCAGCCAGGTGTCGGCCATCGCGGCGGCCACCGCGCCGACCAGGGCGGCCGCGCCGACCAGCGCGCCGGCCGCACGCCAGCCACGAAGGCCCAGCAGGGTCACGACGGCACCCGCGCCGATACCGGCCAGCGCCATCGGCAGCACGCTCGACGTCAGGGCCGCGCCGCGCGGGTCGTCCGCGGGGGCCGGTACGACGTCGACGGTCTGCACCTGGGCCCCGCCCGCCTGCTGGGTCACCGCCTGCTGGAGCAGCTGGGCGACGACCGGACTCGCGGCCGAGGCGGTGAGCAGCTTCGGGCCCTGCTCAGTGGCGACGACCGCTCCGTATACGGTCCGGTCCTCTATGGCGTCCCGAGCGGCACGCTCGTCGGCGTAACGGTGGATCTCGAAGGCGCCCTCGCGCGCCTCGAGCCGCTGCTCCATCTGGGCCGTCGCGGTGGCGGGACCCGCCACGCCGAGCGGCAGGTCGTGTGGCGCGGTACGGGCCGCGGGCCAGGCGAACGCCCATAGCGCGAGGGTGACCAGGACGGGGATCAGTACGACGACGGCGACCATGCGGCGGCCGTGTGACGGCGCGGGTGCGGTCGGCGGTGGTGGAGTGGGCTGCCTGGTGGCGGTAGCGGAGGTGGCGGACATGGGTTTCCCCCTCAGGTCGGAGCTCGGAACTCGAAGCTCGAAGTAAAAAGAAGGATCGTTCGTTTTAGGTCCGGTGTCACCATCCTGCGGACCCCGCGAGCTTGTCAAGAAGGAATGTTCGTTTTACGTTTCTGTCCATGGCCCGCGTAACTCAGGAACACCTCGATGCCCGTCGCCGTCAGATCCTCGACGGCGCGGCCCTCTGCTTCGCCCGCAACGGCTTCCACGCCACGTCCATGCAGGACGTGCTGAAGGAAGTGGATCTCTCGGCGGGCGCCGTCTACCGCTACTTCAGCGGCAAGGACGAGCTGATCAACGCGATCGTCACCGAGGTGCTGGGAGAGATTCGCGAAGGCTTCGAGGCCGCCGCCCGGCAGAGCCCGCCCCCGCCGCCCGATGAGCTGGTGGCGCGCGTCATGGGCGCAGTCATCGAAGGGAAGCGGGCGGTGGTCGACAACGGGGAGTTCGTGTTTCCCCGGCTGATCATCCAGGTCTGGGCGGAGACCCTGCGCAACAAGGAGCTGTCGGCCGTGGTCCATGACGGCTACAGCAGCGTGCGGGCGGCCTGGGTGAAGGTCGTCCAGGGCTATCAGGACGCGGGGATGATGCGGCCCGACGTACCGGCCGAAAGCGTGGCCCGGACCATGATCGCGACGGCCCAGGGCTTTGCGGCACAGATGGCGATCTTCGGCACGGCACCGGTGGAGGTGTTGCAGGAGGGGCTGCGGGGCCTGATGAGCATGGGGAGCCCCGACGCCCGCACATGAGGCCGGCGGCCTGAGCCGGCCGACCGCCGGTTAACGTCGCTGAAACGCCGCCCAATTAGCCTGCGCCTCCACGCCACCAGGGATTTTGCCCGGCGGCTGCGGAAACCGGACCCCGCACGGTCCGGAGCGAGGACTATGAGGTGGGACGCCGTGCAACTGACCCCGCACGAGCAGGAGAGGCTGCTCATTCATGTAGCCGCCGACGTGGCCGAGAAGCGCCGGGCCCGCGGACTGAAACTGAACCACCCCGAAGCCGTCGCGCTCATCACGTCGCACATCCTCGAAGGCGCGCGTGACGGCCGCACCGTGGCCGAACTCATGAACTCCGGGCGCAAGATCCTCACCCGCGAGGACGTCATGGAGGGCATCCCCGAGATGATCCATGACGTCCAGGTGGAGGCTACTTTCCCGGACGGCACCAAGCTCGTCACCGTCCACGACCCGATCGTCTGACGGGGGAGCGGCCACCATGATTCCCGGAGAGTTCCTGTTCGCCGACGGACCCGTCGCCTTCAACGAAGGCCGCGAGGTCACCCGGCTCACCGTCCTCAACGCCGCCGACCGGCCCGTCCAGGTCGGCTCCCACTACCACTTCGCCGAGGCCAACCCCGGTCTGGACTTCGACCGCGCCGCCGCGCGCGGCAAGCGGCTCAACGTAGCCGCCGGCACCGCCGTGCGCTTCGAGCCCGGAATCCCCGTAGACGTCGAACTCGTCCCGCTCACCGGCGCCCGCGTGGTGCCCGGACTGCGCGGGGAGACCGGAGGTGCCCTCGATGGCTGAGCTCTCGCGTGCCGCGTACGCCGACCTGTTCGGCCCCACCACCGGCGACCGGATCCGGCTCGCGGACACCGATCTGCTGATCGAGATCGAGGAGGATCGTTCCGGCGGGCCCGGACTCGCCGGTGACGAGGCGGTGTTCGGCGGCGGCAAGGTCATCCGCGAGTCCATGGGCCAGTCGCGTGCTACGCGCGCAGAGGGCACCCCGGACACCGTCATCACCGGCGCCGTGATCATCGACCACTGGGGCATCGTCAAGGCCGACGTCGGCATCCGCGACGGCCGGATCACCGGCATCGGCAAGGCGGGCAACCCGGACACGATGGACGGGGTGCACCCGGACCTGGTCATCGGACCCGAGACCGAGATCATCGCGGGCAACGGCCGTATCCTGACGGCCGGTGCCATCGACGCCCATGTGCACCTGATCTGCCCGCAGATCGCCGACGAGGCGCTCGCCTCCGGCATCACGACCCTCGTCGGCGGCGGCACGGGTCCGGCCGAGGGCTCGAAGGCCACCACCGTCACGCCCGGTCCCTGGCATCTGGCGCGGATGCTGGAGGCGATGGAGGCGTACCCGCTCAACTTCGGGCTGCTCGGCAAGGGCAACACCGTCTCGCACGAGGCGATGCTCTCGCAGATCCGAGGGGGCGCGCTGGGCCTGAAGATCCACGAGGACTGGGGCTCGACGCCCGCCGCCATCGATGCCGCGCTGACGGTCGCCGACTGGACGGGTATCCAGGTGGCGATCCACACGGACACCCTGAACGAGGCGGGCTTCGTGGCCGACACGCTCGCCGCGATCGCCGGGCGCGGCATCCACGCGTACCACACGGAGGGTGCGGGCGGCGGCCACGCGCCGGACATCATGACCGTGGTCTCCGAGCCGCACGTGCTGCCCAGCTCCACCAACCCGACCCGGCCCTACACCGTCAACACCGCCGAAGAACACCTCGACATGCTGATGGTGTGCCACCACCTGAACCCGGCCGTGCCCGAGGACCTGGCCTTCGCCGAGTCCCGTATCCGGCCGTCGACGATCGGGGCCGAGGACATACTCCACGACCTCGGCGCCATCTCGATCATCTCCTCCGACTCGCAGGCGATGGGGCGGGTGGGCGAGGTCATCATGCGTACGTGGCAGACCGCGCACGTGATGAAGGGGCGGCGGGGCGCGCTGCCCGGGGACGGGCGCGCCGACAATCACCGCGTACGTCGCTATGTCGCCAAGTACACGATCAACCCGGCCCTCGCGCAGGGACTCGCGCGCGAGGTCGGCTCCGTCGAGACCGGGAAGCTCGCCGACCTCGTGCTGTGGGAGCCCGCCTTCTTCGGCGTCAAGCCGCAACTCGTCGTCAAGGGCGGGCAGATCGCGTACGCGCAGATGGGCGACGCCAACGCGTCCATTCCGACGCCGCAGCCGATTCTGCCCCGGCCGATGTACGGAGCGATCGGACGGGCCCCGGCCGCCAACTCCTTCAACTTCGTGGCGCCGCTCGCCGTCGAGGACGGGCTGCCGGAGCGGCTCGGGCTCGGGAAGCGGTTCGTGCCTATCGAGTCGACGCGGGGGGTGACCAAGGCGGACATGCGGGAGAACGACGCGCGGCCTGAGGTGCGGGTCGATCCGGACAGCTTCTCCGTGCACATCGACGGCGAGCTGGTCGAGGCCACGCCCGCCGCCGAACTGCCCATGGCTCAGCGGTACTTCCTCTTCTGAGGGGCTGTCACCATGTCGCGAGCCGCGCTTCTCGTACTGGCCGACGGCCGCTTTCCCGCCGGGGGGCACGCGCACTCCGGCGGGGCCGAGGCTGCCGTCAAGGCCGGGCGGATCACCGGGGCGGGGAGTCTGGAGGAGTTCTGCCGGGGGCGGTTGCACACGGCGGGGCTGGTGTCGGCCTCGTTGGCCGCGGCGGCGGCGCTGGGGCTTGATCCTTTGGCTTTGGACGCCGCGGCGGACGCCCGTACGCCGTCGGCCGCGCTGCGGGTGGCCGCCCGCAAGCTCGGGCGGCAGCTGACGCGGGCGGCGCGGGCGACGTGGCCGTCGCCTGAACTCGACGCGCTGGCGCGGGCGTTCCCCAAGGGGGCCCATCAGCCGGTCGTCCTCGGGGTCGCTGCTCGGGTG
>NZ_JAAKZX010000216.1 GCF_011045025.1 Streptomyces ureilyticus | reverse complement strand
ATGCGACAACCGCGGAGCTCTACACCAACCAGGTCGTCGGCAGCATCAGATGTGTATAAGGGAGCGTGGGGCCCGTACGCGTCGTTGCGGGGCAGTGGCCGGGAGGAAGATGGGGGGTGGCAGGGCCGCGTCGCGGCTGCCGGGACTCAGATCGTTTCGCCGGCGTCGGCGAGGAGCGTGCTCCCCGTCATGAAGGCCGAGAGGTCGCTCGCGCAGAACAGCACCACACGGGCGATGTCGTCAGGGACGCCGAGCCGTCCGAGCGGGCCGGGCTTCATCACGGACATGAGCGACTCGGCGTCCAGAGAGACTCCGGCCTCGGCGGCTGCCGCCATGTTCCCCTCGGTCGGCACGTACGTCGGTGCGACGCCCAGGACCCGAATACCGAACGGAGCGAATTCGAGAGCGAGTTGCCGGATGATGCCGCGCACCGCGTGCTTGGAGCCGACGTAAGCGGCGAGCCCCGGGGCCGTACCGCGAAACCCGGCCGTGGAGACGACGTTGACGATGACGCCGCCGCTACCGGCCTCACGCATCCGGCGTGCGGCCTCCCGGGAGCCGAGGAAGACACCGCGCGCGTTCACGGCGAACACCTCGTCCCAGGTCGTCCCGGACATCTCAAGCGCGGGAACGCTGGGGAAGATCCCGGCGTTGTTGACCCAGATGTCGACCCCGCCGAGCTCCCGGACCGCGAGGTCGGCGGCCCCGACGACGCTTCTGGCGTCGGTGACGTCCACGTGGGCGCCCACCGCGCAGCCCGGGCGGCGGGCGTTGAGACCCTTGGCGACGGCAGTGGCGAGCTCCTGCTCGATGTCGGCGACGAGCACGTCCGCGCCCGCTTCGACCATGCGCTCGGCGATGGCCCGGCCCAGTCCGCGGCCCGCGCCGGTCACGACGGCCCGCCGCCCGCTGAGCGAGACGAGTTCGGCCAGGGACTGGGACGAGACGTCGGGTACGGATATCTGCACGATGTGTTGTCCTTCCGGTGGCGGGGCGGTCAGTTGAGCCCGCGACGGGCGGTCTCGCCCAGCCAGGCGAGGCTGGGCTTGGGGCGGCGCTCGAACGTCTCGCGGTCGACCTCGACCAGTCCGAACGTCGGCGCCCAGTGGCCCCACTCGTAGTTGTCCAGGAGGCTCCAGTGCAGGTAGCCACGTACATCGGCGCCGTCGCCGTCGGCGATCGCCGCCTGAAGGTGCTTCAGGGCCTCGGTGGTGTAGGCGATCCGGCGGGTGTCGTCGCCGGTGGCGATGCCGTTCTCGGTGACCAGGATCGGCATGCCGCCGGTGACCTCGGCGGTGTGCCGTACGGCGATGGCCAGCGCGTCGGGCCGGTAGGCGGTTCCGACGAGTGTGTTGTCCGGGTGCTGCGGGTGGGGCTCGATGCCGTCCGGGCCGACCCACTGGCTGGAGTACGACTGCACGCCCACGAAGTCGTCGCCGCGTGACCCCTCCAGGTAGAGGTCCTCCCAGACGTACTCACGCTCCCGCTTCTTCTCCTCGGCCCCCGGGCGGGCGACGAAGGCGCGGTTGGCGACCGTCCAGCCGACCTTGGCGCCGGTGCGCTCGCGCAGCAGGTCCCGGACGGCGTGGTGCGCCCCGACCAGCCGTTCGCCGATCTTCACATCCGGGGCCGGCGTCTTCGGCCGCGGACTCTCGTTGTCGAGGGTGGGGCTCATCCACGGGTCAGCCGCGTGCGGGTCGTCCTGCAACGCCCGTGCCATGCCGACCATGATGGCCAGCATGTTCGGCTCGTTCATGGTGACGACCCACTCGACGCCGTCGAGGATAGGGGTAACCGCCTCGGCGTATGCCCGGAACCGCTCGACGGCGCGGTCGCCGAGCCAGCCGCCTTCCTGGGTGAACCAGAGCGGGCTGGTGAAGTGGTGCAGGGTCACGACGGGCGTGAGGCCGAGTTCGAAGGCGGTCTCGATCATGCGCCGGTAGTGGGCGAGTTCGGCCCGCGAGATCATCCCGGGGACCGGCTCGATCCGTGCCCACTCGATGCCGAAGCGGTACGCGTTGAGGCCGGCGTCGGCGAGCAGCTGCATGTCCTCGCGGTACCGGTGGTAGCTGTCGCAGGCGTCGCCACTGCGCTCCATGCCGGGCGTGCGCCCCTCGCTCGCCCAGAAGTCGCTGTTGAGGTTGTTGCCCTCGATCTGGTGCGGCGCGGTGGAGGCTCCCCAGAGGAACCCGGGAGGGAATTCGGTCATCGTTGACTGCCTTCCTGAATGTCGGTGGTGGCGCTCCGGACGGCGCTGTTGCGGGTCTTACGGGTGCGGTGGGCAGCGCCGCTGCGCGAAGAGCGTGTTGTCCGGGCACGCCGCTCGGGAAGCGGAGTTCACGCGATGGCGGGTGTGCCGGACGGCGCGGTGGTGCCGGAGATCGACGGACGGAGTACGTGCGGGGGGCATCGAGCCGGGGCCTCGCAGCCGATGAGCCGCGACGGGGGGGGGGGGTGCTGCCGGTGCATGCGCAATGGATGGATTCCTTCGCCGGAGAGGAATGGGTTGAGGCCTCCGTGAGTGCGCCGGTGGTGGTACGTGGGGAGATGAGCACCAACCATTACCAAGTGGTTGGTTTTCGATGGGAACATAGACCGGGAGTGCAAGGGCATGGAAGGCCGCCGTTCGACTTCGTGATCAGAGCGTTATCTGGGAACCACTGCTCCAGCGCGGAGCGCATACGAAAGGAATCTGAGCCGTGGCCGAGGAGTACAGAAGTGCGTTGAGCCGCCGACACATGCTCGGCATCCTGACGGCGTGGCAGCCGGGGCCTCTCTCCCGCTCGCCGCCGCGCCCAGCGCCGCGGCGGCGAGCGCGGCGGCATCAGGCAGGAACGGTCAGCTGCGGCTCCTCGTCGTGGCGGGGCGGGAGCCGTGGGCAGCTTGTGATCCTGTGTTCTTGATGAAATTTGGTGTGCAGGTGTGTTGACCTCTGTTCGAGATCTCTTCTACTTTGCGGGAGCCACAGAGCCGCCGGCCTGCAGTCAAGGTTTCGCGGACACAACTGCACAGAAAGGGATGTCGTGCCACGAAAGAACCATCGCGGGACAGCTTGCCTGGGGGCGTTGCTGGCCGGCGCCACGGCATTCTGCGGAGCCCTCGCATCCCCCGCGTCCGCCGATTCCGCAGCCACCTCCGGCCACGCCTCGCCGCCGCCTGTCAGCGCGTTCCAAGGCGTCAACTGGGCCGACCCGCGCGACAACTTCGCCCACGACGCGGTCGTACCCTCGGGCCTGTCCACCTCCGACAGCTACGCCACGACCTACGCCAAGTCCCGGGCGATCATCGGCGGGTTCTCCAAGCTCGGCGCCAACACGGTCCGGCTCCCGGTCAACCCCAGCTCCGTGAACGGCCCCTTCTGGAAGTCGTACCGTGGCGCGATCGACGCCGCCACCGCCAAGGGCTTCAAGGTCATCCTGGGCTACTGGGAGGCCGACAACGCCAAGGACGGCAAGATCGACAACCAGGCCTCCTGGGACCGGATGTGGGCGCGGATCACTTCCGCCTACGGCCGCAACTCCAAGGTGTACTTCGAGCCGATGAACGAGCCGTTCGGCTACACCGCCCAGGAGTGGACCGACATCGCCGCGAAGTGGGTGACCACACACCGCAAGGTGCCCCGCGACCGGATGGTGATCGGAGGGTACAAGTACAGCGAGGACGTCAAGCCGGTGTGCGCCGACCCGCGCCTCAACGGCACGCGCATCGCCCTGCACAACTACGGCTTCTGGCACACCGACTGGACCAGCGTCGACCAGTGGAAGGCCGACTTCAAGGAGCGCATCGGCGACTGCGCCTCGCGCACCATCCTCGACGAGTTCGGCGCTTCCATGACCACCGGCCTGGACTACAACGGCCCGGTCAACGGCTCCCACGAGGTCGCCTACATCCAGGCCGCGACCGACATCATCCGGGAGATGGGCCTGGGCTCGGTCTACTGGCCCGGCCTGCGCAACGGTGACACCTACTCCCTCACCACCCTCCAGGGCACGGGCACCAAGCTCAGCCTGACGGTGAACAACCAGAGCGGGCTCGACCGCCTGCACTGGGCCTGGAAGAAGTAACAGCGGTGGGATAGCCGTGGTGTCCCTTTCCGGGGTCGGCGCCTCAGGGCAGCTGAACCCGGCAGGGGCACAACGGCGTTCAGCGGGGCGGGGCAGTCGTACTCCGGACGACGAGGTGGGGCGCGATGACCTGTTCCCCGACGGCGACGGTCTCGTCTGCGGTCTCATCGGCCTCGAGGCGTGCGATGGCCCGGCCGACCGCGAGTTGGGCGAGGCGGGGGATGTCCTGACCGACGGTGGTGAGGTCGATGTGGGCCAGGCGGGCCAGGTGGCTGTCGTCGAAGCCGACGACGGAGATGTCGTCGGGGACCGCGATGCCGCAGCGGAGGAAGACGTCGAGAACACCGGTGGCGCAGCGGTCGTTGAAGGCCAGTACGGCGGTGGGCCGCGGGCGGTCGGCCGACAGGGCGCGGGCGGCATCGGCACCGTCCTCCTCGGTGAGCCCGCCAGGGACGATGCGGATGTGTTCGGCCAGGCCGTGGCGGTTCATGGCGGTGCGGTAGCCGCGGCGCCGGTCGGCCGCACCCGGTGCGCGACCGCCGTCGATGTGGGCGATGTCGCGGTGGCCCAGCTCGACCAGGTGGTCCACCGCCTGCCGGGCGCCCTTGTCGTCGGCGGTCCGTACGACCTCCAGGCCCGGGATGGACGGCCGTAGCCGCCGGGCCACGGAGACGACCGGCACCTGCCCGGCCAGCTCTGCCAACCGCGCGGCCGGGGCCTGCGGGCCGAGCAGGATCAGCGCCTCGCAGCGGTCGTCGAGCAGCGTCTCGACGGCGCGCTGCTCGCCGCGCCCGGCGGCCACGGCGCTCAGCGCGATCTGATAGCCGGCCGGTTCGGCCGCCGCGTAGAGGCCCTCCACCAGGTCGGTGTGAAACGGATGCTGGAGGCCGAACTGCACCCCGAGCAGCCGGGAACGCTGGCTGCGCAGCAGCCGCGCCCGGGCGTCCGGACGGTAACCGATATCCCGCGCGGCCTGAAGGACGCGCTCGCGGGTGGCCGCGCTCGCGCCCTTCGCCTCGCGCATCACGATAGAGACCAGCGCCGTGGACACCCCCGCCCGCGCCGCCACGTCCGCGAGCGTCGGCCGCCTACCGTCGGGGACTCCTGAGCTCGCCGACACTCTGTCCTCCCTGGTCGGGCTCGTCTACTGGGCGTCGATTGTAAAACGTTCTAGCCTCATGTCGCGGCGGGGGAGTGCAGCCCGTGGCCGGTGAAGCAGCCTCTCGTCTCCGGTATGCACCGGCGCCGGATGGATGGGATGGCTGCGCGCCCGGGCCCTCACCCACCGGCTCCCGGCTCCCGGCATGCCACCTTTGCCGCCTCCTGCCCCGGACGCCGCGCGGAGCCGGGTGCGACCGGCTCGGCTGCGCCACTGCCGATAGGGATCGCGCGGAAGGCAGTCGTGGCCGACGGGGGGAATCACATCCGGGGCTGCTGCCGGTCTCGTCCGTAACTCAATGCCCGCCCCGAGCCGCGACGTTGCTCATTCGCCTTCAGGCTGCCAAGGATGCAACTGCTGCCGCCGCCGGCCTGAGCGCGGCGGCCTCGGCGACCAGCCGCGTGGGCGAGCGGCGCCGCCGCTCCGGACAAGACCGCGTGCGCTCAGTGCGACGACACCAACTGCACGGCCGCGGGGCTCTCCCGGAGGGCACCCACGCGGACGGCGCCGCCCGTCGCGATGGATCCGATCGCGGCGAGTGCGATGCCGAGCGCGGCCCGCGCGTCCTCACCGGTCACCGACGGGGTGCGCTTGTCGCGGACGCTGTCGGTGAATTCGGCCAATTCGGCGACGTAGGCCGTGCGGAAGAGGTCCTGGTCGTACGTGACGCACTCGGCGGCCGCCCCGGCCGGGCCGTATGCCGTGAGATGGGTGCGGCGGAGGTCGCCCATGGTGAGCATGCCGTTCGAGCCGAGGACCTCGGCGCGGACGTCATAGCCGTACACCGCTTGGAAGTTGGCCTCCGCGGTGGCGATGGCGCCGTTGTCGAAACGGATCGTCACCACGGCGGTGTCGAGCAGCCCTTGGTCCTTGAAGTCGGGCCGGACCACGGCGTCGGCCATCGCGAACACCTCGACGGGCTCTGATCCGGGGTTGAGGTGGCGCAGGAGGTCGAAGTCGTGGATGAGTGTCTCCAGGAAGATCGTCCACGGCGGGATGCGGGACGGGTCGTGCAGCTTGGGGTCGCGGGTGAGGGAGCGCAGCAGTTGCGGGGTGCCGACGTCTCCGGCGGTGATCTTCTCGTGGGCGGCGTGGAAGCCCGGGTCGAAGCGGCGGTTGAAGCCCACCTGGAGGGCTACGTCCGCTTCGCGCGCGGCGGCGATGGCGCGGTCGGCCTCGTCAAGGGTGATGGCCATCGGCTTCTCGCAGAAGACCGCCTTGCCGGCCCGCGCCGCCGCCTCGACCAGACCGGCATGGCTGCGGGCCGGAGTGACGATCACGACCGCCTCGATTTCCGGGTCGGCGAGCAGGTCACCGATCTCCGCGTACGCCTTGGAGCAGTCAAGGCGCGCGGCCAGCGCCTGGGCGGCGCCGGGCGCGGGATCGGCGATGGCGGCCAGCCGCACACCGGGCAGGCGGCGGGCCAGGGCCTCGGCGTGGAAGGAGCCCATGCGTCCGGCGCCGATGAGGCCGACCGCGAGGGACTGGAGGGAGGTCATGGCATGTGCTCCGTGATATGCGTCGTGGCTTGGGTGGTGGCGATTGCCGTTGAGCGTGGGTGCTGGGCGGGCGGATGTCCCGCGTACGTTCCGGTCAGAGGGTGAAGGCGGCCCGGAAGCGCTCCAGCGCGGCCTCGCTGTTGCTGTTGCTGTCGCCGGAGGCCCATGCCTCCATGGCGACGGTGCCCTCGTAACCGATGTCCGCCAGAGTCCGGGCGATGGCCGGGTAGTTGATCTCCCCGGTACCGGGTTCGCAGCGGCCTGGTACGTCCGCCACCTGGATCTCCCCGATGAGTCCCGCGCCGTGGGCGCTGCGGACCAGCTCGATCAGGTTCCCCTCGCCGATCTGGGCGTGGTACAGGTCCAGGTTCATGCGCAGCCCCGGCCGGTTCACGGCGGCGACCAGCGCGAGGGTGTCGGCGGCCTTCGCGAAGGGCACGCCCGGGTGGTCGACCGCGGTGTTCAGGTTCTCCAGGGTGAAGGTGACCCCGGCGCTCTCGCCGAGCTCGGCGATCCGCGTGAGAGTGCGCTGCGCGGCCATCCACATCGCGCCGCTGGGTTCCCCGGACACCGGCACCACGGGCAGCCCCTGGCCGTCCAGCCCGGTTCCGTGGAGGTTCAGCCGGGGGCAGCCCAGGTGCTCGGCGGCCTTGAGTGACTCCTCGGCCGTGCGCAGCAGTTCGGCGGCGCCGTCCTCATCGGTGAGGCTGCCGCTCACGTACCCCGTCATGGAGACGAACTCGGCGGGAGTCCGGGCGAGGGCGTCGAGATCGTGCTTCGTCCAGTCCCAGATCTCGACCTGGAAGCCGGCCTCGTGAATGCGCCGGGCCCGCTCCTCGATCGGCAGATCACGGAAGACCATCTCCGCGCAGACCGCCAGTGCGTACGTCGCGGCTCGCATCGCGGCTCTCCTCTCTCCGGACACCCGGAGAACTAGAACGTTCTATATCCTCTCAGCAGTACGCCAGCCGCCGCAGGGCTCTGTCAAGTGCCCGTCGGACACAGGAGGTGTAACGTTCTAGTCGCGAGATGATCGGCCCTTGACGCTGCCCTGCGTCAAACCGGAACGCCAAAAGCGCCCAGGACGAGCAACGCGGCGACCAGCGGGAGGATCGAGAGGAACGCGCCGCTCACCGTGAGCTGGTAGAGCTCGGGATTGTGGTCGGCCGCCGACGGCGCGTTCACCGAATGGTGAGTCACCGTAGAGCCACCGCACCCCACGCCCAAGGAGAACCTGTGCCTATGAACCTGGTGGAATCGCTCCGAACCCACCGCCTGCTCGCGATCGTGCGCGGCAAGGACCCCGCCGCGGCATTGCGCACCGTACGCACCCTCGCCGAAGAGGGCATCGCGGCCATCGAGGTCTCGCTGACCACCGCCGACGCCCTCTCCGTGATCGGGCAGGCCCGCACCGAACTGGGCCCCGACGCACTCCTCGGCGCCGGAACCGCCCGGTCGGCCGCGGACGCCGCCCGCGCAGTGGACGCCGGAGCCTCGTACCTCGTCACCCCGGCACTGGTCGACGGGCTGGAGCCGTACGGCGTACCCGTGCTGATGGGCGCGCTGACACCGAGCGAGATCGAAGTCGCCCTCGCACGGGGCGCCGACGCGATCAAACTCTTCCCCGGCTCCCTCGGCGGCCCCGGCTATCTGCGGGCCCTGCGCGACCCCTTCCCCGACGTGCCCTTCGTGCCCGTCGGCGGAGTGGACGCACAGGCCGCCCGCGCGTACCTGGACTTCGGTGCCATCGCCGTCGGCGTCGGATCCCCACTCGTCGGGGACGCCGCCGACGGCGGAGACCTGGCCCAACTCCGCGCCCGCGCGGCCGAGTTCCGCAGGGTGGCCGCGGGGGAGACGCCGTGACGACAGCGGACCGCCAGGCGTCGCCCGACGTGGTGACCTTCGGCGAGACGATGGCGGCCATGCGGGCCCACGGCGCGCTGCGGCTCGGCGGCAGTCTCGGCCTGTCCGTGGCGGGAGCCGAGTCCAACGTCGCGATCGGTCTCGCCAGGCTCGGGCACCGGGTGCGCTGGGCCGGCCGGGTCGGTGCGGACGAACTCGGCGCACTGGTCCTGCGCACGCTCCGCGCCGAAGGCATCGACACCACATACGCGGTCACCGACGACACCGGCCGGCCCACGGGGCTGCTGCTGACCGAACCCCGCCTGGGCACCCTGACCAGGGTCAGCTATTACCGTGCCGGTTCGGCGGGTTCGGCCGTGTCACCGGCCGACGTACTGCCGGCACTGGCCTCGGGAGCCCGCGTCCTGCATCTGACCGGCATCACGCCCGCGCTCAGTCCGTCGGCGGCCGAGGCCGTCCTCACCGCTGCCACGAAAGCCCGCGACGCCGGCATCACCGTATGCCTCGACGTCAACTACCGCTCCCGGCTGTGGACCGCTGACCGCGCCCGCACCGTCCTCCGGCCGATGACGGCCCACACCGACCTGCTCATCGCCTCCGAGGACGAGCTGCCGCTGCTACTGGAACGGCCCGACGCGGATGAGTCGGAGGCCGTGCAGAGCCTCCTGGCCGCAGGCGTCGGAGAGGTGGTCATCAAGCGTGGCGCACGCGGCGCGACAAGCTTCACCGCCGACGGGGCAACCGACTGCGCGGCGCGACAGGTCGACGCCGTCGATCTGGTCGGCGCCGGCGACGCCTTCGTGGCCGGATACCTGTCCGGACTCCTGGGCGGCACGGACACCCCGGCCCGACTGCACCGAGCCGTCACCACCGCGGCCTTCGCCGTCGCCACGCGGGGCGACTGGGAGGGCCTCCCGACGCAGGACGAACTCGGCCTGTTCGACCAGCCAGACGGTACGACCATCCGCTGAACCAGGAGACTGACCATGACACCCACGGCAGTGCCGACGGTGCTCGTCGTGGACGGAGGGTACGAACTCGCCGAGGGCGGCCGCTGGTTCGACGGCCGGTACGTGTACGTCGACATCCTCAGCGGCCGGCTCGTCGAACTGCGCGACGACGCCGGAACGGCGGCCCCACGCCAACTGGCCGAACTCGACGCGCCGTTGGGCGCGGTCGCGCCGGTGGACGACCGGCCGGACGCGTGGATCGCCGCCGCGGGCACCGGCATCGCGCTACTCACCGCCGACGGCCCACCCCAATGGCTGGCCACCCTGAGGACCGCACCCCGCTCCCCAGCCCCATGAACGACGACGTTCCCGACCCCGTCGGCCGCTTCCTGATGCCCGCCGTATCCGCTCCTACCGCACTTCCGCGGTTTCGGCACCGTTGGGCGGCGGTGGCCGGCCTGCTGGTGTTGTCTCCGATCAGCGCGGAGTACCTCGTTGGCTACGGCGAAAGCACAGGTCGGCCCTTGGAACTGCTGGCGGGCCTGCTCATCCTCGCGCCGCTCTATGGAACCGTCGCGGTGCTCATTCGCGAGATCACTCGGCGCACCGGTCGCGGCTGGCCGACGATCCTGCTGTTGAGCGCGGCCTTCGGGGTGATCCAGGCCGGCTTGATCGATCAGAGCCTGTTCGACAATGAGGTCGACGCCGATGACCCCGACTGGGCGACCCAGGCGCTGGTCACCCTCATCCCGGGCCTGGGGGTCGATGCGGCGAGCATACTGAACTACGTCGGAGGGCATGTGATCTGGAGTTTCGCCGCTCCGATCGCGGTGGTCGAATCCTGTGCCCCGCGCATCGCGAACCGGGGGTGGCTGGGCACGGTCGGCGTCGGCGTCCTGGTGCTGCTGTGGGCGCTGAGCGCTCTGTTGGTCTTCAACGACACGGCAGCGGACTCCACCGCCGGCCCGGCGCAGCTGATCGGCGCGGCCGTGGTTGCCAGCGCCTTGATCGTCACCGCCTTCATCGTTCGGCCTACGAGGGCCCAGTCGTGTGCGAAGGCGCCGTCGGGGTGGCTGGTCGGCGGTGTCACAGGGGTCGCATGGGGTGTCAATCAGCTGCTGCCGACGAACTGGACGGGGGTAACGGTGAACGCGGTCGCCATGGTCGTACTCGGTTGGCTGCTGCTGCGTTGGTCGCGCCGCCAGGGCTGGGGCCGTCGGCACGTACTGGCCGCTGCGGGCAGTGCTCTCGTCGTCCGTGCCGGGCTGTCCTTCCTGGTCGAACCGCTCGGCGGCAACGTGGACGGCACGGTGAAGTACGCGGTGAACGCCGCGATGCTCGGTGGTGTTGTCGCCCTTCTCCTCATGGCCGCCCACCGTCTGCGTCGAGGGGAGCCGAGCGCATGCTGACCGTCCGCGGCATCTCCTACCTGGTCGGCGAGGCGAGCACCGATGATGTGCGGCGGGACCTGGAGGTCATCGCCCGGAATCTGCATTGCACCACGGTGATGCTCATCGGCGGCGACGGGAAGCGGTTGATCGATGCCGCCCGCACCGCCCTCGAGACCGGTCTCGGCGTCTACATCCGGCCCAGCGTTCCCGAACTGCCGCAGCCGAAGCTCCTGGAGCACCTGGACGCCGTCGCCGAGGCGGCCGAAGAACTTCGCCTGGAACACCCGGACCGGGTGACGCTCCTGGTCGGAAGCGAGTTCTCCCACACCGTGCCCGGCATCGTCCCCGGACCTCGGTCGTTCCTGCGCCTGAAGCTCATCGTGCGTTTCCACCGCGTGCTGCGGCGCAGGATCGACCGGCGGCTCCACCAGCTGCTCACCACCGCCGTGACCACCGCGCGGCGCCGCTTCGGCGGGCCGGTCACCTACTCCGCGGCCGGGTGGGAACACGTCGACTGGTCGCTGTTCGACCTGGTCGGCGTCAGCCTCTACCGCTCCGGCCGTAACCACCCCACCTACATCGACCGCCTGCGCAGCCTGGTTCGCGACCACGACAAGCCCGTCGTCATCACCGAGTTCGGGTGCGGTGCCTTCACCGGAGCCGACCAGCGGGGAGCCGGTGCCTTCTGGATCGTCAACTGGTTCGCCACACCCCCACGCATCCGCGGCGACCACCCCCGCAACGAGGCCGTCCAGGCCCGCTATCTCGGTGAACTCATCGACCAGTACGACACGGAGGGCGTGCACGGCTGCTTCGTCTTCACCTTCGCCATGCCCGACTTCCCGCATCACGACGACCCTCGTCTCGACCTCGACAAGGCCGGCTTCGGGGTCATGGCGGTGACCGGCGCAGGTGCGTGCAAACCCAAGGAGGCATTCCACGAGGTCGCGCGGCGCTACGGCGACATAGCCGTGGCGGAATGACCGCGTGAGATCAGCGGCCAGGCATCCGGCACCGAACCCCGCACCTCAAACCAGCGACGTGGATCCAAGGCCAACCGTGCACGGCATCTGGAGCACCAGCGTTGCTGCTTCGCGTCGAGATTTTCACACCCTGTGATCGCTGAGTGTTGGCCACAGCCGCCGACAAACGCTGCTCGCTCCCACCCACTTACAGAGCCACGTGTCTTTGTTCGGGTACGTGTAGGAGGCGCCCTCCAGGCGGATCTGCCGCGGGGGCTTGGCCTGCGTGGTGCCGCGGGCCGTAGTCATGGACTGCCGCCGCCGACGTGACCCGGCTGTGCGGGGAACCCACGCTCGGACACCTGCGGGCCGCCCTGTCCATCCCGCTCACCTCTGTTCGTCGCCCGCGAACCAGAGGTGTGCCAACGCTCGGACACAGACCGCATCCAGCTCCTGGACCGGCTGGGCAGCGCCTCCTACAACGCCGCGCACCTCACCGGCGACACGAAGCCGGACGAAGTAGAGGTGGCCGCCTGCCGGCTGAGCGAGCTTCAGCCCGCCGGACAGGATCCGCTGTTTGACTTCCTCCCCCTCGTGAACGAGGGGGATTCCTACGGCTCGCGCCGTGGGGTTTTCTGCTTCACCGCCGACTGCCCGCCCGGAGTTCTCCGTTGAGGTCTTACACCGGCTCCACAGACAGACACCGCCAGCCCGGCGGCCAGAAGGTTCTCAGCGGCGTTCACGTCCCGGTCATGGGCCGTGCCGCAACTGCCGCACGTCCAGGTACGGACGCCCAGCGGCATCGCCTCAGCGAGGCTGCCGCAGGTCGAGCACAGCTTGGAGGAGGGGAAGAAGCGGTCCACCGCGATGACTTCCCGCCCGTACCAGGCGGCCTTGTACTCCAGCATGCTCCGGAACTGGGCCCACGCGGCATCACTGATGGCGCGGGCCAGGCTCCGGTTTTTGACCATGTTGCGTACGGTCAGGTCCTCGATCACGAGCGTTTGGTTTTCACGCACGAGTCGAGTGGTCAGCTTGTGCAGCACATCGCGCCTGCGGTCGGCGATCCGGGCGTGGATCTTGGCGACCTTCTGGCGGGCCTTGCGCCGGTTGGCGCCCTCGCCCTTGGCTTTGCGGGACAGCTCCCGCTGAGCCTTGGCCAGGCGCTCGCGGTCGCGGCGCTCGTGTCGCGGGTTGGCGATCTTCGTCGCGGAACCGGAAAGCCGACGAGGTGTACTCCGCGCTCGCCCGGGAGGTCTTCTTCGCCTTGAAGCGGGGGTACTTGGCGCGTTTGGCGAAGAATTTCGCGAAGGCGCTCTGCAGGTGCCGCAGTGCCTGCTGCAGCGGGACCGAGGAGACCTCGTTGAGGTAGGCCAGTTCCTCGGTCTTCTTCCACGCCGTCAGCAGGGCCGAGGTCTGGTTGTAGTTGACCCGTTCCTGCCTGGCCCACGCCTCAGTTCGGGCGGCGAGGGCCATGTTGTAGACCTTGCGCACGCATCCGAAGGTGCGCGACAGCTCGGCTGCCTGCGCATCGGTCGGATAGAAGCGGTACTTGAAGGCCCGCTTCACGTGAGTGGCCATGGCTCACAAACTAGCACCTCAACTCGTGAACTCGTGCGGGTGGTTGATGGTGGACGCCGATCCGCCCAGGAGGCGAATCGGCTCTCCTTGCCCTGCTCCGCAGGAGTCCGTTTCCTCCCCCGTCTGAAGGCGGGGGTATCCACGGAGGAATCCCGATGAAGCGATCCTGGAGCCGCTGCGTTCTGGGCAGGTACAGCGGGAATCTGACCGTCAGATCGAGAACCAAATGAAGCTTCACTGAAGCTCGCAGCCACGGAGTGTCACGGAGTCCACGTCGGTTTCCGAAGCTCGATCGCCGGTTACCGGAAAGTCATATTCGGCGCGGTACGGCTCCGTCCTGCCAGCGGTAGAGGTCGCGCAGCAGGGAAATCTCGGCGCCGTGATGGATCAGCTCCCTGTTGACGTGCAGGACGATGCCCTCCATGGGAAACCGCTCGGGACCCACCGTGGGTGGATTCTCCAGGTCGGCGTCCGAGAGCTCGCGGACCCCCGCGTTCCATCTCCCATACATCTCATCGAGCTGTTTTAGCGCCTCGTCAGCGGTCCCCGCGTAGGCGAATGTCTGGGAGTCGACGTCCTGGCGGCCGAAGTGCCATCCGACCCGATAGCCCAGGCAGGAGACGATGATGTGCGCCAGCCGCCAGGCAATCGTGGTCACCGGCGCCGGCACCGGGTCAGGGGACGCGGAGTCCATCGTCCATTCCCCCGAACCTGCCGACATCGGTGCGGCTGACGTGCCACGTGGGCGGATGCTCCAGCAGCCGCGCACCGGCTCCCAGAAGTACTCCTCATCGGCAAGACCGTGCAGCCGCGGCCGCAGATTCTTGTGCCAGTGCCGGTCCAGCTGGTCCGCGATTCGCTCGCTTCTTGTCATTTCCGCACACTACATACAGCAAAAATCTGGCTGCGACTGCATAGGGAGATGTCGCCGGGGGCTGATGTACCCTTCGGGCCGCGCCGCCGCTCGACGCCGACGCGGTCTTTCACCTCGCCGCCATCCCAGGCGTACGCCCTTCCTGAGGGCGGAGATTCGACACGTATCTCGCTGCGAACATCAAGACCGTGCAGCGCGTCATGGACACGGCATCCCGCCTCCGCGTCCGGCGGGTCGTCCTCGCTTCCTCAGCCAGCGTGTACGGAGCGACCGACGGTTCGCCAAGCCTGGAGACCGACCGCCCCGGCCCGCTCTCGCCCTACGCCGTCACACAACTCGCCGCCGAGCAACTGTGCCTGGCGCACGCGGCCCGTCCCGGAGCGGCAGCCAGTGTCATCGTCCTCCGCTACTCCACCGTGTACGGCCCACGTCAACGCCCCGACATGCTGATCCACCGCGTCCTGACCTCGGCTCTTGGCCAGACCCCACTGCGCCTGTTCGGCAACGGCCACCAGCAGCGGGACTTCACCTACGTCGACGACGCCGTACGCGTCACCATCGCGGCAGCCCTGGCCCCCATAGCCAACACCGTGATCAACGTGGGTGGCGGGACGAGCAGGTCCATCGCCGACGTACTCGACGTCGCCCACCAGCTCACCGGCCGCCCGGTGCCCGTCGTACGGTCCGCAGCTGCGGCCGGCGACGCCCCGGCCACACTCGCCGATATCCCGCAGGCCCGTGAGTTGCTCGGCTGGAAGCCGGAAGTCCCGCTTGTGGACGGCATGAAAATGCAACTCCGCCACCTGAGGAAGTCGGGCTGATGCCACGTCGTGCCGTCGCCGTCACCCCGTGCCGCTATGGCTCAACGCGCTTCCCCGGCAAACCCCTGGCCATGCTGGCCGGAATGCCACTGCTGTTGCACGTGTACCAACGGTGCCTCAGCGCCGAGCGCATCGACGAGACGGTCATAGCCACGGACGACGAGCGGATAGCCGACGTCTGCACACGTCCTGGCATCCCGTACCGGATGACTGGCGAACACCCCACCCCACCGGAACGGATCGGGTGGCCGAGCGTGCCGCGTTCTTGGAGGCCGACGTCATCGTCAATGTCCAAGGCGACGAACCCTTCATCTCGCCGACCGCCATCGAGGCGATCGCTGCCGTACTCCTGACATCCACAACCACGCATGCTGTCGCGAACGCGTATACCGAAGTCGATTCTCCGGCCGCCGTGATCGACCACAACGTGATCAAGGCGACCCTTCGTCAGAACGGCACAGCACTTGCCTTCTCCCGCCACCCATCCCCTATCCGAAGGGCGCACGGCCGACCTAAGGGCTGTCCCGTAAGTGCTGGTCACGGGTGAGATGATCTTGTCGTGTCTGGTGTGATCACGGCGTCGGAGCCGTCCTGGATAGCCCCGTTCACCGGGCTGAGCCCTCGTCAGTTCGGCAAGCT
>NZ_JAAKZX010000215.1 GCF_011045025.1 Streptomyces ureilyticus | reverse complement strand
CTGCCCGCCCTGCCCGTGCGCTCGCCCGGTGTCCGCCCCTTGCCGCGCGCCGCGGCGCTGAGCCGTGCCCTGCGCCCGCTGAAGCGCCGTGCCGCCTCGCTCACCCGGCACCGCCTGGACGAGGAGGCCACCGCCACCCGGGCCGCGGAGACCGACGTGTGGGAGCCGGTCCTCCTCCCGGAGGAGGAGCCCTGGCTCGACCTGGATCTGGTGGTGGACACCGGGGAGTCCATGGTGCTGTGGGACGGGGCCGTGGCCGAACTGCGGACGGTGCTGCGGCGGACGGGGGCGTTCCGCTCGATCACGGTGCGCTGGCTGCAGCATCTGACGGACGGGGAGGTCCGGTTGCGCGGCACCCCGCCTCCCTGGACGGAGAGCGGCAGAAGCACGAAGCACACCTATCACTCACCGCGCGGCGCGCTCCTCGTCCTCACCGATGCGATCAACACGGGCTGGCGGTCCGGCGCGATGGACCGGCTCCTGGCGGCGTGGGCCCGTACGCGTCCCACCGCGCTCGTCCAACCGCTCGACCGGCGGCTGTGGCACCGCACGGCGCTGCATCCCGTCACCGTGACGCTCAAGGCGGCGCGCCCCGGCTGTCCCAACGCCGACCTGCGCACGGCGGGCGCGGACCGCCCCGGCGCTCCCGTGCCCGTCGTCGAGCTGACCCCAGCAGCCCTGCACATGTGGTCCCGGCTGGTCGCCAGGCCGGAGTCGTCGACGTACACGGGCTATGCGGTGTGTCCGCATGACGGCGTCCGTCCAGAGCCGAACGCGCCCGAGACGCCCAGGGGTGCGACGGAGCCCGGTGAGAGGCTCTCGCCGCTCGACCGGGTGCTGGCCTTCCGGGCCACCGCTTCGCCTCAGGCCTTCGAGCTGGCCGCGTACCTGTCGGCGGCGCCGCTCTTCCTCCCGGTGATGCGGCTCGTCCAGCGCGTCATGGCACCGCGCACGACGCCCTCGCATCTGGCGGAGGTGTTCCTGTCCGGGCTGCTGCATCCGGTGCGGGGCGGCAGGCAGGCGCCGGAGCAGACCGAGTTCGACTTCTCCGAGCAGGTGAGGGCCCTGCTTCTGGGGGCGTTGCACCAGCAGGAGAGCCGCCTTGTGCTGACGGCGGTGTCCGAGTACCTGGCCGAGCACTCCTCGACGCCCTATCGTTTCGACGCCACTCTGGCCGATCCGTCCGCCGAACTGCCCGAGCGGATCAGCTCGGACAGCCTGCCCTTCGCCAAGGTCGACGCGGCGGTCGCGGACGCACTGGGCGGCGGCTTCGCAGCGCGGGCCAGGCGACTGCGCAGCGCGATCGCGTCCGATGACAGGCCAGCCAATTACAGGCCGTCGCTGAACGAATACCATGCGGAAGTGGCCCAGAACACGTTGACAGACCAGACCAACGCCGTCAGATCCGAACAGGACGCGCCTGCCGCACGTACGGAGCCGGGGACGCCACCCGGGCAACAAGCGGAAGGGGAAACGTCCGTGGCCGAACCAGCCCCTCGCGCCTCCGGCGGTCCACCAGGCACCCCAGCGATGCCGGAAGGCCCTCCGTTCACCCGGCCCATGCGCTTCGCGGAGAGCATTCCCGTCGTGTGGGGTCGGCGCATCCCACCCAGGAATCACAATTTCACCGGCCGTGACGAACTGATCACCCAGCTGCACGACCGGCTCGTGGACCGCCGTGCGGCGATCGTGCCCCAGGCGTTCTTCGGGCTCGGCGGGGTCGGCAAGACCCAGCTGGCCGTGGAGTACATCTACCGCTATCAGTCCCAGTACGAACTCATTTGGTGGATCAACTCCGAGGATCCCTCACTGGTCCGCTCGTCCCTCGCCGCGCTCGCGCCCCATCTCGGCCTGGATGCCGCGCCGAGCGGCGACGAAGCGCTTCCCCTCGTCCTCGACGCCCTGCGCCGGGGCTCCCCCTACCGCCGGTGGCTGCTCGTGTTCGACAACGCCGATCGTCCCGAGGACCTGGAGGACTGTTTCCCCTCCGGCGAGGGCCACATCCTGATCACGTCACGCAATCAGGGCTGGGCGGGCCACGCCCACCCCGTCTCCGTGGACGTCTTCTCCCGTGACGAGTCCGTCCGGTTCCTCCAGCGGCGCGCCCCCGGCATGCCCGCCGAGGACGCCTCGCGGCTCGCGGAGGCCCTGGGCGACCTGCCGCTCGCCGTAGAGCAGGCGGGCGCCTGGCACGCGGAGACCGCCATGTCCGTCGACGAGTACCTGGGGCTGCTGCGTGAGCACACCGGGCGGCTCCTCGACACCTCCGTGCCGTCCGGGTACCCGCGCTCCGTGGTGGCGACCTGGAACCTGTCGATGGAACGGCTCGCCCGGCGCAGTCCCGCCGCCGTCCAGCTGCTGCGGCTGTGCTCGTGCATGGCGCCCGAACCGATCAGCTGGGCCCTGCTGCGCAGTGCCGCGTTCGCCCCGCTGCCGTCCCCGCTGGCCGAGGCGTTGCGCGATCCGGTGGAACTGGGCCTGGCCACCCGGGAGATCGGCCGGCTCGCGCTGGCCCGGATCGACCACCGCAGCAACAGCCTCCAGATGCACCGGCTCGTCCAGGCCGTCCTGCTCAACCAGATGACGCCGGAGGAGCAGGAAGCGACGTACCACCTCACGCACGTGCTGCTGGCGGCAGCGGACCCGCAGGCGCCGCAGGACGACGAGAACTGGCGCCGGTACGCCGAGCTGCGCCCGCACATCAGGCCGACCAGGGCCGTCGAGTGCGATCACAGCGAGGTCCGGCACCTCGTCATCAACGAGGTCCGCTATCTGTATCTGCACGGCGACTACATCGGCGGCGCGGAACTGGCCGAATACGCTCGCAAGGAGTGGCAGCAGCGGCTGGGCGACGACCATCCCCAGACGCTGCGCATCACGCGCTCGTACGCCACGTTCATCCGTACGTTCGGCCGGTTCGAGGAAGCCCGCGAACTCAACGCCAGTCTGCTGACGCGCTCCCGCCGGGTGCTCGGCCAGGACCACGAGGAAACCCTCGCCGTCGCCAACAGCAGCGGCGGTGACCTGCGGGTCCTGGGAGAGTTCGAACAGGCCGCGGAGCGCGACGCGGACACCCTGGAACGGCTCACCGGCGCCTTCGGCCGCGACTATCCCCTCACCCTGATGTCGGCGGCCAACCATGCGCTGAACCTGCGTCTGCTCGGCCGCTTCACCGAGGCGCTCGCCCTGGACGCGGACACCTACGAGCGGCGTGCCCGCACCTACGGTCCTGACGACCCCGCCACTCTGGTCGTGGCCGCGAGCTACGCCCGCGACCAGCGCGAGCTGGGCGACTATCCCGGCTCCGCCGAGTCGCTGCGGGTCCTGTACCCCAAACTCCGCGACCGGCAGGGCCGCGAGCACCCGGACACCCTGGAGATGGCCAAGAACCTCGCGGTGTCCCTGCGCGCGACCGGCGCGTACGACGAGGCACGCGAGCGGTCGGCACGTACCGTCGGGCGCTACCGGGCCCAGTTCGGTGAGGATGACCTCAACACCCTTGCCGCGGTGGGCAATTACGCCATCGATCTGCTCCTGCACGGCGAACTGGAGGAGGCGGAGCAGCTGGCCGCGCAGACGGTCGCGGGCTACGAGGAGCTCTTCGGCGCCGACCATCCGTATGTGCCGATGACCGCGACCAACCACGCGATCGTGCTGCGTGCGGCCGGTGAGCACGAACGGGCTCTGTCGATGAACCTCGCCGCGTACGAGAAGTTGCTCGCTCGGTTCGGCCAGGACCACAACTGTGTGCTGCGGTGCGGTATGAACCTCGCCAACGATCTGCACGACGCGGGCCGGATCGACGAGGCGGCACAGGCGGAGACCGGCTATCTGGAGAAGCTGCGGGCCACGCTCGGCCCCGATCACCCGGCCACCCTGGTCTGCGGCGGCAATCTCGCCCACGACCTGCGGGCCCTGGGCCGGGAGGCGGAGGCGGCCACACTGCTGGAAGACGTCCTGAAACGCTTCGGACGCACGCTGGGCCGGGACTATCCGGTGGCCGAGGTGTTCGCCAGGGGCGAGCGGGCGCTCTGCGACATCGAGACACCGGTGTTCTGACCGGTGTTCTGAGGGGTCCGCTGCTCGGGACCGGCCAGCCAGGCCGCCAGGGAGAGCGGATCGGGAGCGGCCGCGGTGCGCCCGGCCAGCGAGAGCAGCAGCGCCTGGACGAGTTCGGTGCGCAGCCGCAGCACGGGGGCACCGTCGGCGCCCTGTTCGGCTGCGGCCGCCGCCAGGTCCGCCCATGCCTCGACCCGACCGGGGTGCCGGGCGACCTCGTCGGCCGCGGAGCGCAACGGCGAGGCGGAGTCCGCGCCGCGCTGCCGGGCGGCCCACCGCACGAAGGCCGCGCCCTCGCCGGACACGGGTCCCGCCAGGTGGCCGATCTCGCTGGCCGGCAGAGCGTCGGCCGGACGGTCCGCGAGGAGGCGGGCAGCCAGCCGCGCCACCTCGGTGGCGTCCGGTACGGCCCAGCGCAGCCGCCACGCCGCCTCGCGCCCCGCCTCCATGCGGGCGACCGCGCGATGCAGCCGTTCGCCCGGGGCGCCGCCCGCCCCGGGTTCCGCCGCCCCGACGACCGCCGACGCGTGCGCGACGAACCGTTCGCCCGCGCCGGTGAGCCGGACGTGAGCTGCCAGCTCCGCCATACCGCGCTCCAGATGCGCGCGGGTCCTGGCGTACCGCCAGGCGGCGTCGGCCTGTTCCGCGCCCTGCTCCACCGTGCTGCGCCTCTGCCAGAAGGCGAGGTCGGCGAGGTGGGCGTACACGCCGTGCAGCACGCCGGCCGACGGGCGCGGGTCCGGCCGCCAGGGGGCGTACAGCCGCCTGGGGCCGCCCCGTTCGTGCAGGGGCACCAGGTCCATGAGCGCGCTCAGCTTGCTGTGCTGGAACTCGTGCAGCATGGTCAGCGCCAGCCGCTGCGGCCCCGCGGGCCACGAGGCGAGCACCGTCCCGAAGGCGTGCCGCGAGGTGGCCGCGGCGACTCCGCGCGCCGGAGCCGGCAGCGGCACGATGCCGGTGACTCCGGCCACCAGGGCCTCGGCCTGGCGAGGATGGTCCTCCGCCAGCAGTTCCCAGGCCGAGCTCAGCAGCTCCTGCCACGCGGCCGGGCCGACGCGATCGGCGGGCAGCGCGGGGAGCAGCGGGTCGGCGGTCTCCAGCGGAAGCCGCAGTTCGAGCCCGCCGTGTGCGGCGTGCAGTACGGCGACCGGGAGCCAGCCGCGGCCCGTGCGCGCCGGATCGTGGGGCAGCCGCAGCACCCGGCCGTCGGCCCGTATCTCGACGACCGCCGCGTCCGTGTTCACCACCCGCGCCTCGGCCGGGCTCCCCGTGGGACGTGCCGTCCCCAGGCCGGGCAGCCGCACCAGCCCGTCGTGCACCGGCACGGTGACGGTCGCCTCGACTCCGGCATGGATCGCCGCGACGGCCGCGAGCGCGCCGAGCGACCGTGCCGTGCAGGTGCCGTCCCGGCCGTGCCCGGGACAGTCACGCGCGACCCGGCCCGCCCACGTGCCGAAGGCAGGGGAATCCAGCACCGCCGAGACCTGGTTCGGCACCGTCCGCTCCAGGTGGGCGAGCAGCTCGGCGCCTTCGGCGGCGGCGGGCCCGCACGGCCCGTCCAGCACCCGGCGCAACTGCAGGAGGTTGCGGCTGCGCCTGGCCCGGCGCAGCAGGAGGACGGCCTCGGGCCCGCCGTCCCCCGAAGCGAGCTGATCGAAGATCTCGTCCGGGATCCGGTGCGGCGCCGTCACGGGCATGCCTTCTCAACCCGGGCGAGCCGGCGCCGGATGTGTCCGACGAGCACGAGAAGGTCCGCGCAGTAGACGGTGGGGTGGCGGTAGCCGTCGCCGGGCCGGTAGCGGTGTCCGTACTCGCCGCCGCCGCACACGGCGAGCTCGGGGCAGGACAGGCAGTTGTCCGCCAGGGCGCGCGCACCTGCCTGGCGGGCGGCGAAGCCCGGGTGGTGCAGGACGTCGTCGAAGGAGTTCCGGAAGACGTCCAGTCCGCTGGCTGCGGCCCCGTCGTGGGAGGTGCGCAGCGCGTCGTTCTGGTGGAGGGTGCCGTCGGCTTCCACAAAGACCGAGATCGAGCGGGTGAGCCCCACCCAGTCGAGGCGGCTGCGCCCGCCGAGCACGGTGTGCAGCAGTTCGTCGAGCATGCGGACGGAGGTCTCCTTGTGCTCCGCGCCCGCCCAGCGGTCGAAGACCGCGGACAACCACCGCCCGTACGCCCCCGGAGCCGCGCGCGTGCCCGTGCCCCAGTGGGCGTGCGGCAGCAGGAAGTCGACCAGGGGTGGCCGGGTGTCGAGCATCGACTCGTATACGGCGACCGGGTCGCTCACCGGGTCGATCGTGCACAGCAGCCCCGCGTACAGCTGGCGGTAGGGCCCTGACAGGCGGTGCAGTCCGGCCATGACACGGTCGTACGAGCCGCGGCCCGCGGGAGTGAGGCGGTGGGCGTCGTGTGCCGCGCGGTCCCCGTCCACGCTGACCCCGACGCGCACCCGATGCTCCGCGAGGGTGTCCAGCATGCGCTCGCTCAGCAGGGTGCCGTTGGTCTGGACGGTGAACTCGGCCTCGGCGCCCGCGCGTTGAACGGCCTCCCGTACGGTGCTCACGATGCGGGTGATGCCGTCGGGGCCGGCGAGCAGCGGTTCGCCGCCGTGCAGCACCACGCGCGCCCGCGGGAGGCTGTGCCGCGACGCGTGCTCGGCGATGCGCCGGGCCACCTGTTCGAGGACGCGCCGTCCCATGGCGTGCGGCTGTCGCTGCCAGGTCCGGTCGCCGTGCTCGTAGATCACGCAGTAGTCGCAGGCGAGGTTGCACCGGCTGCGCACTTTGAGGATGAACTGCCGCAGCGGGGCGGGCCGCCAGCCGTCGTCGAGCAAGGCCGCCACATCGACGGTCGCGGGCTCAGGTGCCCTCCGACCAGGTGGTGTATTCGTCCTCATCGGGCTCCGCGGCCTCCGCTCGCAGCCGCTCCAGCGCCGCCGCGAGCACTGATCCCGGCGTCGCGCGCAGCTGGTCGATGGTGAATCCGGCAACGTCCGGCAGTCCGCACTCGACCCCCGTGGTCTCCTCCACGCCTCAAGCCCTCTCGCCGCCGAACATCCGGCCCCGCGCAGCATGGCCCCGCCCGTAAGGGCATGGTAGGCGGATACCGCCCTGTACGGGAGATGCCCTCCGAGCGGTACGGACGGATCCGGACAGCACGGTGGCGTGGGCTTCCGCTACCGCTCCCAGACGGCCCGCACCACCAGATGCGCCTCACCGGACGCCTTGGCCAGGACCGCGCCGGTCTCGCCACTGAGCTTGACCCCGAACTCGAGTTCGAGCCGCTGAGGGGCGACATCGATCGAGGTGATGCGGGTGTGCGCCTCGGCGGCCAGCCTGCGTATGCCGTCCAGCGCTTCGTCGAGCCCTTCCTGGGCCCGCCGGATCACGGTGCCGCCGCTGACGGCGATCTCCTCCAGGCCGTATGCCTCTTCGTCCACCGGTTCGACCAGAACCCTGCCGCCGTCCGGCAGCTCGAAGCTGACCACGTCGCCCATGCGCCCCTCCCCTGGTTCCGCGCGGGTGCTGCACGAGTCGTACCCGCGCGGGAGGGGCCTCGCACCCTGCCTGGCATGCTGGACCCTGTTATGAGCCACAGCCCTGCGCCCGCGCCCCTTCTCTGCCGCAACCCCGTCGGCAGCCATGTCCCCGTGGCCGGCGGCCTCGCCTCCGTAGGCCTGTCGTACGCGCGTGATCTGGGCGCCGAGACCGTCCAGGTCTTCGTCGCCAACCCGCGCGGCTGGGCGACTCCGCCGGGGAATCCGCGACAGGACGAGGAGTTCCGCGCGGCCTGTGCCGCGGGATCGATCCCCGCGTACGTCCACGCGCCCTATCTGATCAACCTCGGCTCGCACACCGAGGCGACCTTGGAGAGGTCCGTGGAGTCGCTGCGGCACTCACTGCGGCGGGGGCGCGCGATCGGGGCGCGGGGCGTCGTCGTCCACACCGGTTCGGCGACGGGCGGCCGGACACGGGCGGTCGCGCTGCAGCAGGTACGCGAGCATCTGCTGCCGCTGCTCGACGAGCTGACCCACGACGACGACCCGGACCTGCTCATCGAGTCGACCGCGGGCCAGGGCGCTTCCCTGTGCTCCCGGACCTGGGACTTCGGCCCGTACTTCGAGGCGCTCGACGCCCACCCGAAGCTCGGCGTCTGCCTGGACACCTGCCACATCTTCGCGGCCGGCCACGACCTCACCGGCCCCGCCGGAACGCACCAGACCCTCGACCTGCTGGTCGACACGATCGGCGAAGGCCGCCTGAAACTGATCCACGCCAACGACTCCCAGGACATCGCAGGCGCCCACAAGGACCGCCACGCCAACATCGGCGCCGGGCACATCGGCGAAGACCCCTTCCGCGCCCTGATGACCCACCCCGCCACCGCTGACGTACCCTTGATCATCGAGACGCCCGGCGGCAAAGAGGGCCACGTGGCAGACGTGGAGCGCCTGAAGAAACTCCGGGACGGCTGAGGCTGTTCGCAGCTCTCAGAGCTCAGGCCCGTCCCCCGGCTCCTCCTGATAGGAGTAGCGCTGTTCGCGCCAGGGGTCGCCGATGTTGTGGTAGCCGCGTTCCTCCCAGAAGCCGCGGCGGTCGGCGGTCATGTACTCGATGCCGCGGACCCACTTGGGGCCCTTCCAGGCGTACAGATTGGGCACGACCAGGCGCAGCGGGAAGCCGTGTTCCGCGGTGAGGAGTTCGCCGTCCTTGTGGGTGGCGAAGATCGTGCGCCCGGAGGCGAAGTCGGTGAGGCGGAGATTCGAGCTGAAGCCGTACTCAGCCCAGACCATGACATGCGTGACGCCGGCTGCGGGCGGGGCGATTTCCAGGAGCGTACGGGCCGGGACGCCGCCCCATTCGGCTCCGAGCATGCTGAACTTCGTCACGCAGTGCAGATCGGCCACGACGGTGGTATACGGCAGGGCCGAGAACTCCTCGTGGTTCCAGCAGTGCTTCTCGCCGTCGGCGGTGGCGCCGAAGACCCTGAACTCCCAGCGCTCGGGCCGGAACTTGGGGACGGGCCCGTAGTGCGTAACCGGCCAGCCACGCTGCAGTCGCTGCCCCGGCGGAAGCTCCGACTGTGCCGCTTCTCCAGATTCTCGCTCCACCGGCTGACCCATGCCTCCATCCTGACAGACCGGAGTCGGTGCAGATGACCAGGCCTGTCCCGATTCGGGCATCTGCTACTAAGCCTGCACTTACTGGACGGCCCCAGATGCCGGTGGAATCATGCGGCGCATCCTGCCAGTCCCCCGCGTGGAAGGAGCCTCTGCAATGCAGGGCGACCCCGAGGTCATCGAATTCCTCAACGAGCAGTTGACCGCCGAACTGACCGCGATCAACCAGTACTTCCTGCACGCGAAGATGCAGGAGAACTTCGGCTGGACAAAGCTCGCGAAATACACCCGGGCCGAGTCCTTCGACGAGATGAAGCACGCGGAGGTACTCACCGACCGGATCCTCTTCCTGGAGGGCCTGCCGAACTACCAGCGGCTCTTCCACGTCCGGGTCGGGCAGACGGTCACCGAGATGTTCAAGGCCGACCGGCAGGTCGAGGTCGAGGCGATCGACCGCCTCAGGCGCGGCATCGAGGTGATGCGGAACAAGGGCGACATCACCTCGGCGAACATCTTCGAGTCGATCCTCGAGGACGAGGAGCATCACATCGACTACCTGGACACCCAGCTGGAACTGGTGGAGAAACTCGGCGAGGCGCTCTACATCGCCCAGCTCATCGAACAGCCGGACAGCTGAGCAGCTGAGCAGCTTCAGAGCCCTACGCGGCTTCGTCCAACTCCGAAACCCCGGCAAGCGCGGACTGCGCCTGATCGGCGACCTCACTGCGGCACGCGCCCCGGCCCAACAGTGCCTGAATGCGTCGTACGCAGGAACCACAGTCGGTGCCCGCCTTGCAGGCCGACGCGATCTGGCGAGGCGTGCCCGCACCGGCTTCCGCGTGCTGCCTCACCTGCGCCTCGGTGACACCGAAGCAGTTGCAGACGTACACGCGGTTCACCACCCGACAGGAGAGAAGCGGGACAGACAGGTCACGCCATCCCGACTTATCGACCTTATCGGCAGATTTATCGGTGAGGCAAACCTAACCTTACCCGCCAGGCGTGCGTCGCAAAAGTGGGATGGGGCGTGGATCGTATGTGATCCACGCCCCATCGCATGCTGCCCTGTGCACGAACCGGACCGCTACTGGTCGCGGTACATCTCCGCCACGAGGAACGCCAGATCCAGGGACTGGCTGCGGTTCAGCCGCGGGTCGCAGGCCGTCTCGTAACGCTGGTGCAGATCGTCGACGAAGATCTCGTCGCCGCCGCCCACGCACTCCGTGACATCGTCACCGGTCAGCTCGACGTGGATGCCGCCCGGGTGCGTGCCCAGCTCCTTGTGGACCTCGAAGAAGCCCTTGACCTCGTCGAGTACGTCGTCGAAGCGGCGGGTCTTGTGCCCGGACGCCGCCTCGAAGGTGTTGCCGTGCATCGGGTCGGTCACCCAGGCCACGGTCGCGCCCGAGGCGGTGACCTTCTCGACCAGCTCGGGCAGCTTGTCGCGGACCTTGTCGGCGCCCATACGGACGATGAAGGTCAGCCGGCCCGGCTCACGCTCCGGGTCGAGGCGCTCGATGTACTGCAGCGCGTCCTCGGCCGTCGTCGTCGGACCCAGCTTGATCCCGAGCGGGTTGCGGATCTTCGAGGCGAACTCGATGTGCGCGCCGTCCAGCTGACGGGTGCGCTCACCGATCCACACCATGTGCCCGGAGACGTCGTACAGCTGCCCCGTACGGGAATCGACCCTGGTCAGCGCCGACTCGTAGTCGAGCAGCAGCGCCTCGTGCGAGGAGTAGAACTCGACGGTCTTGAACTCCTCCGGGTCGGCCCCGCAGGCGTGCATGAAGTTCAGCGCCTGGTCGATCTCGCGCGCCAGCTGCTCGTAGCGCTGACCGGAGGGGGACGACTTCACGAAGTCCTGGTTCCAGGCGTGCACCTGGCGCAGGTCGGCGTAGCCGCCGGTGGTGAAGGCGCGCACCAGGTTCAGCGTGGAGGCGGAGGCGTGGTACATCCGCTTCAGGCGCTCGGGGTCCGGGATGCGGGCCGCCTCGGTGAACTCGAAGCCGTTGACCGAGTCGCCGCGGTAGGTCGGCAGGGTCACGCCGTCGCGGGTCTCGGTCGGCTTGGAGCGCGGCTTGGAGTACTGGCCGGCGATGCGGCCCACCTTCACGACCGGCACGGAGGCCGCGTACGTGAGGACGGCGCCCATCTGAAGCAACGTCTTCAGCTTGGCCCGGATGTTCTCGGCGCCGACGGCGTCGAAGCTCTCCGCGCAGTCGCCGCCCTGAAGGAGGAACGCCTCGCCCCTGGCGACGGCCCCCATCCGGGCACGCAGCTGGTCGCACTCGCCCGCGAAGACGAGGGGCGGATAGCTCGCCAGCTCGGCGATCACTTCGCGCAGGGCCTCGGCATCGGGGTAGTCGGGCTGCTGCGCCGCGGGCAGGTCTCGCCAGGTCGCTTGAGCAGCGACGGCTTGGGTATCAGCGTTCACGGTCACCTCGTCAACATTACGGGGTCGTGTCGAGCGATTTTCGTCCGGTTCGACTGGTGAGACAAAGCCTCCAGGCAGCGGCCCAGGCCCGCGACCGGGCCCCGCCATGGGTTCCGTATGGGATAAGGTGCCGCACATGTTCGCGCACTCGACCAAGAACCAGAACCAGAACTGGTGGTGGACCGCTCACCCGGCGGCCCACTGACTGCGCGTACGCAAGACTTCGCGAAGGCCGCCCGAGGGGCGGCCTTCAGTGTTTTCACGACCAGGGCCGTTCCTCCCGATCAATCGGTATCGATCACCGACGATCACGACGGAAGAGGAACTCATGAACCTGGCCCGGCTCCTGCACGACGACCGCCCGTTCGCCCTGCTGCGTCGCCGTACGCCCGGACACGACCACGACACCGTAGAAGTCCTGCTCGGCCCGGTCGCCACGTACGAGCGCCTGTCCGACATCCCCGACGAAGGCCTGGCCCTCATCCCCTTCCGGCAGATCCGCGAGCGCGGCTTCGACGTCCGTGACGACGGTACGCCGCTCACGGTGCTGACCCCGGAGGAGAAGTACGAACTCCCCCTGGACCAGGCCCTGTCGCAGCTCCCCGCACACGACGTGCACGTGACGGGCGGTGGTTTCGACGTCGACGACGAGGAGTACGCGGAGATCGTCGGGCGCGTGCTGCGGGAGGAGATCGGGCAGGGCGAGGGCGCGAACTTCGTGATCCGGCGTACGTACGAGGGGGAGATCCCGGCCTTCGGCAGAGCGGACGCGCTCGCGCTGTTCCGGCGGCTGCTCGTCGGGGAGCGGGGTGCGTACTGGACGTTCGTAGTGCATACAGGAGTGCGGACGCTTGTCGGGGCGAGTCCCGAGGTGCACGTCCGGATGGCGGGCGGGACGGTGGTCATGAACCCGATCAGCGGGACGTATCGCTATCCGGCCGAAGGGCCCACCCCCGAGGATCTGCTGGGATTCCTCGCCGACGGCAAGGAGATCGAGGAGCTCTCGATGGTCGTCGACGAGGAGCTCAAGATGATGTGCACGGTGGGCGACATGGGCGGGGTCGTCATCGGGCCGCGGCTGAAGGAGATGGCCCATCTCGCGCACACGGAGTACGAGTTGCGGGGGCGGTCGTCGCTCGATGTGCGCGACGTCCTGCGCGAGACCATGTTCGCGGCGACCGTCACCGGGTCGCCGGTGCAGAACGCCTGCCGGGTGATCGAGCGGCACGAGGTGGGCGGCCGCGGGTATTACGCGGGGGCGTTGGCGCTTGTCGGCCGCGACTCCGGAGACGCCCAGACGCTCGACTCCCCCATCCTGATCCGTACGGCCGACATCGACGCGGGGGGACGGCTGCGGGTGCCGGTCGGCGCCACGCTCGTCCGCGGCTCCGATCCGGCGGGCGAGGTCGCCGAGACGCATGCGAAGGCGGCGGGGGTGCTGGCCGCTCTGGGGGTACGTCCCGGACGGCGGGCCGAAGAGCGCGTACGGCCCCGGCTGGCCGACGACCCGCGGGTGCGGGCCGCGCTCGACGGGCGGCGGTCCTCGCTGGCGCCGTTCTGGCTGCGGATGCAGGAGCGTTCGGCGGAGTTGGAGGGCCATGCGCTGGTCGTCGACGGGGAGGACACCTTCACGGCGATGCTCGCGCATCTGCTGCGTTCGTCGGGTCTTGAGGTGTCGGTGCGGCGGTACGACGAGCCGGGCCTGCGAGAGGCGGTTCTCGCGCACGAGGGGCCGTTGGTCCTCGGTCCTGGTCCGGGTGATCCCTCGGACACGGCCGATCCCAAGATGGCGTTCCTGCGCGGGCTCACCGCCGAGGTGCTCGGCAGTCGTCCGCACGGCGTGCTCGGTGTCTGTCTCGGGCATGAGCTGATCGCGGCGGAGCTGGGCCTGGAGATCGTACGGAAGGAAGTCCCGTACCAGGGCGCGCAGACGGACATCGAGCTCTTCGGGCGGACGGAGACCGTCGGCTTCTACAACAGCTTCGTGGCGCGCTGCGACGACGAGAGCGCGGCGGAGCTGGCGGCGCACGGTGTCGAGGTCAGCCGGAGCGACACCGGGGAGGTACACGGCCTGCGCGGGCCTGGGTTCGCGGGGGTGCAGTTCCACCCGGAGTCGGTGCTGAGCCTCAACGGCACCGCTGTCGTACGGGAGTTGATCGGTCAGCTGCGGGGCACCGGCCCGGTCTCCGAGCGGCGCCCCGCCATGTAGGTCGCCTACGTGGTGTCGGGCGGCCTCAGCCGAAGAACACGCCGACCTCCTCGTACAGCTTCGGGTCCACGGTCTTCAGCTGGGCCGTGGCCTCAGCGATCGGGACGCGGACGATGTCGGTGCCGCGCAGGGCGACCATCTTGCCGAAGTCGCCCTCGCGGACCGCGTCGATGGCGTGCAGGCCGAAGCGGGTGGCGAGCCAGCGGTCGAAGGCGCTGGGGGTGCCGCCGCGCTGCACGTGGCCGAGGACGGTCGTACGGGCCTCCTTGCCGGTGCGCCTCTCGATCTCCTTGGAGAGCCATTCGCCGACGCCGGAGAGCCGGACGTGCCCGAACTCGTCCAGCGAACCGTCCTTGAGCACCATGTCGCCGTCCTTGGGCTTCGCTCCTTCGGAGACGACGACGATCGGGGCGTACGAGGCCTTGAAGCGGGAGGTGACCCAGGCGCAGACCTGGTCGACGTCGAAGGGCTGCTCCGGGATGAGGATGACGTTGGCGCCGCCGGCCAGTCCGGAGTGGATCGCGATCCAGCCCGCGTGCCGGCCCATGACCTCGACGACGAGGACACGCATGTGCGACTCGGCGGTGGTGTGGAGGCGGTCGATGGCCTCCGTGGCGATGTTGACGGCCGTGTCGAAGCCGAAGGTGTAGTCGGTGGCCGAGAGGTCGTTGTCGATGGTCTTGGGTACGCCGACGCAGGGGACGCCATAGTCGTCGGAGAGGCTCGCGGCGACGCCGAGGGTGTCCTCTCCGCCGATCGCGATCAGGGCGTCGACCTCGTCCTTTTCGAGGTTCTCCTTGATCCGGCGGATGCCGCCCTCGACCTTGAGGGGGTTGGTGCGCGAGGAGCCGAGGATGGTGCCGCCACGGGGCAGGATGCCGCGTACGGCGGGGATGTCGAGCTGGACGGTGTCGCCCTCCAGCGGACCGCGCCATCCGTCCCGGTAGCCGGTGAAGTCGTAGCCGTACTCCTGGACGCCCTTGCGGACGATGCCCCGGATGACGGCGTTGAGCCCGGGGCAGTCGCCGCCTCCGGTCAGTACTCCGACCCGCATTGGAAAAGTCCCTTCGCCGCGGTTGCCTGATGGAGGTCACGCTAATAGTGATCCAGGTCACTTAGGCATGGGGCGGAAGGTCAATTCCGGTGAATTGTGCGGAGCTTGATCACCAGGATTCACTCGAAGGTGGGTTGCGGGCCGCTGGGTTGACTCGGTCCCGGTTGTTTGTGGCCGACGGCTGAGCAGGCGGCGGTTACTCGTCGTCGAGGCCTCGCTCTATCGCGTAGCGGACGAGTTCCACGCGGTTGTGCAGCTGGAGCTTGCCCAGGGTGTTCTGGACGTGGTTCTGGACCGTGCGGTGGGAGATCACGAGGCGTTCGGCGATCTGCTTGTAGCTCAGGCCCTTGGCTACCAGGCGCAGGACCTCGGTTTCGCGGTCGGTCAGCTGGGGGGCCTTGGGCTCGTCTGCGCCCGGAGCGGGGGCGGGTTCCGAGGCGAGCCTGCGGTACTCGCCGAGGACCAGGCCTGCGAGGCCGGGTGTGAAGACGGGGTCGCCGACGGCTGTGCGGCGCACCGCGTCGATCAGTTCCTCCGTGGAGGCGGACTTCAGGAGGTAGCCGGTGGCTCCGGACTTGACCGCCTCCAGGACGTCGGCGTGTTCGCCGCTCGCGGAGAGGACGAGTACGCGTAGGGCCGGGTTGGCTCCTACCAGTTCCTTGCAGACCTGGACGCCGGGCTTGGCGGGGAGGTTCAGGTCGAGTACGAGCACGTCGGGGGCTGTGGCGTGGGCGCGGCGTACCGCCTGGTCGCCGTCGCCTGCCGTGGCGATCACGTCGAAGCCGGCCTCACCCAGGTCCCGGGCGACGGCGTCCCGCCACATGGGGTGGTCGTCGACCACCATGACCTTGATCTGGTCCTGCTGCTCACTCATCGTCGCTCCCGCTTCGTGGCTTTCTTTTCCCCAGCCCCGCCCCTTCCCGGAACTGGGGGCTTCGC
>NZ_JAAKZX010000214.1 GCF_011045025.1 Streptomyces ureilyticus | reverse complement strand
CCTGTCGGCCCTCAACGTCGTGGAGGGCTCCGTACGGCTCGCCGCGCAGGCGTTCCTCACCGCACTTCCGTTGCTGATGACCGTCGCGGCGTTCGCCCCGGCGACACGCTGCTCCTGTGCACGGGCGGCCTGGCCGAACCGCTGCGCGGCGAACCCGAACTCGCCCACCACCTGACGGACCGCTGGGCCGACACGGAGCCACCCGGCATGGCGGCCTTCCTCGCCGACGTCCAAGTGAGGGTCAAGGGGTACGCCGACGACCGCACGGCGGCAGCGGTCTGGGAGGCGTGACGCCTGTGCCTCGGGCGACCAGGGGTGCTCTGGGGGCGACCTGGGTGTGACCTGAGGGTGGCCGACTTCTGTCGGAATGTCCCTTCCCGTACGGGGAACCCGTGGCCGTATCGCAGGTAGTTGACCATTCGACATGACTGGCCCGTGCCCGGCGGGGCATGCATCCCGTGTACGTGTTCGAGTAAGCGGGGGCGACGTCGGCGTGCGGGCGGGGGTCATGAAGAGGCAGGCGCGAGGGGGCGGTCCCGTGGTATCCGGGGCGTTCTCGATGAAGACGGTGAAGGCAGCGAAGGAATCGGGGAACAACGCGACGGATCAGCGCGGCGGTCCGCAGCTCAGGCGCAGACTGCGGCGGGCCGATCTGCGGGCCGTGCCCGAAGTGCGCAGAGCGCTACGGGAGTTGCTCTCGCACTGGGGGAGGCCCGGCAGGTCCGAGACGGCGGAACTGCTGACCAGCGAACTCGTCACCAACGCCCTCGTCCACACCGACACCGACGCGGTGCTCACGGCCACCGTCGGCCCGCGTGGACTCCGGGTGGAGGTACGGGACTTCCTGGGCCGCAAGCCGAGTCTGCGGCAGACGAACGCCGACGAGGGCACGCATGGACGAGGCCTGGTGCTCGTACAGTCACTCGCGGACGAGTGGGGCGTACGGCCGCACGACGTGGGCAAGTCGGTGTGGTTCGAACTGAACGGCGGCGCGGCCTAGTTCAGGCCACGCCGCCGCAGAAAGTAAGGCCACGAGGTGGGGGAAAGCCTCAGGGGAGCAACGGCATCAGCGTCGGCATCCGCACCGGCATCAGCGTCGGAATCGGTCCTCAGCCGAACTGCTGCTCCAGGTCCTTGAGCTTGCGCTCCAGGGAGTCGAGCCGCGGCAGAGCCATCGTGTCGTCCTCGGCCGTGAGGTCGACCGTGACCGGCTCGGCGCCGCTTCCGCTTCTAACGGCCGCGAGGGAGGGACGGGGGGCGCGCATGGGCAGCGGTTCCGGCGTCGATATGGCAGGCTCCGCGGCGACTTGAGCCGGGGCCGCGGGGGCCTGCACCGCCTGCACCTCGACCTGCCTGCCGCCGCGCCCGATCAGTCCGCCGCGGTGGCCGCGGGTGAGCGCCTTGATACGGGCCCGGTCCAGCCGCTCCTGGTCGCGCCGGCGCTGCCGGTCCTGCTCCTTCTGTCGCTTGTCCTCGCGCACTTCCTCGACCGCCTCGTCCAGGCTGCGCACACCCTCGAGGAGCATCAGCGACCAGGCGCCGTACGTCTCACGGGGAGCACGCAGCCAGCGGACGATCCGGATCTGCGGCAACGGGCGGGGCACCAGGCCCTGCTCGCGAAGTGCCGCCCGGCGGGTCTGCTTGAGGGCCCGGTCGAACAGCACCGCCGCCGACAGCGACATGCCGGCGAAGAAGTGCGGGGCGCCCGCGTGACCGGCGCCCCGGGGCGCGTGCACCCAGTTGAACCAGGCGGCGGCGGCCGCGAACGTCCACACAAGTATGCGCGAACCGAGGGCCGCGTCGCCGTGGCTGGCCTCGCGTACCGCGAGCACCGAGCAGAACATCGCGGCGCCGTCCAGGCCGAACGGAACGAGGTACTGCCAGCCGCCGGAGAGATTCAGATTCTGCTCACCGAAGCCGACCAGTCCATGGAAGGAGAGCGCTGCGGCGACCGCGGCGCAGCAGAACAGCAGCACATAGGAGGCGGTGCCGTAGATGGCCTCCTTGCGCCTGCGTCGTTCTTCGCTGCGCTCCCAAGAGTCGTCGGCTTCCGCTGCTTTCTCCCCGGCGCGCTTGCCGCGCGCGAGCACCGCAACCGCCGCCAGCATGCCCAGGAGCAGTACGGCGCCCGGAAGCAGCCAGTTAAGCGATATGTCGGTCAGTCTCATCTGGGGTCCCTTGCATTGGGATAGGGCGTAACGCCCGCCATAGTGGCCCAATCCCGTCGGCCCTCAGGGGGTTTCGGCGCAAGAGGCCGCCAAGGGAGTGCAAGGGGATGCGCAGGGCGACGTTCTGCTCGAACTGCCGGTCGAGGGACAGGAGTTGAGTGCGAATAAGACTACCGGTAACGATGGTTCCACGGATAGTTCCTGCGACAAGTGAGGAAGTTGTGAATCGCCTGTAACCAGCGGGGGCCGGTAAAGGACCGACGAGGGCTGTTTTGAGCCCCAGGGCGTCAACCGGCAGCTTGTGCGGTCAGCTTCTCGATGCGGAGCTCGTCGCTGTTGCGGGGGCAGTTGGCGCAGGTGTCCTCGGGCTCGATGGTGTAGAAGAAGCAGCAGCTGGCGCGGTCGCGGGTGGGCAGCGACTCGCCGCAGGGGCCGGTCAGTTGGCGGAACGCGGCGGTGCCGACGTACGGGCGGGTCGTGCCCGGGAGCAGCCGCTCCAGCTCGGCCAGCACGCGCTGCTCCTCGCCGAGTTGCTGACCGATGTAGTGGAGGCTCTCGACCAGGTCGTCGGTCACCGTGCCCCACAGGGCGCGGCCACGGCGGCGCATCCGGGGGCCGAAGCCGCCGAGTACCGGTTCCAGGTGCTCGGCGACGGCCGTCCGTACCTCCTCGCGCAGGGCCTCCTCGTCCGGTACGACTCGGGCGCCGGGCAGCGTGGCCGCAGGGTCGTCCGGCAGGCAGGCGAATGCGCCGACCCGCACCGTCATGCGGCCGAGCTCGCGCTGGTAGGAGACGTTCTCCACGGGGATACGGGGCACGCGGCGCAGCAGGAACCACGGCACTGTGAAGAGGAGGCAGGCCGGCCAGGCGTACCGGTGCAGGCCGAAGCTGGCGATGACGTCGGGGCGGGCCTGCTGTCCGTAGTCCTTGAGTACCTGTGCGTCGTCCCACGCGAGGAACGCGTCGAGGCCGGGTCCGCCCGCCGCGAGCTGGTCGACGGCGAACCATCCGCCGTCCCGCGGCGTCTCGTGCTCGGGACCGAGCTCCGTAATGCCCAGGTACGGATAGGCCTCGGTCAGGCGGTCGTACGCCTCCGTGACGACCATGTGCGGACCACCCATCACGCTCGGCTGCCAGGTAAGGCTTACCTTATCCGATGTGGTCGAGGTTTGAACTGCCGCCCGTTCCGCCTATCGTGCAGGCTTACGACCACATCACCCGCAATAGCCACAAGTACCGCCAACTCCGGAGGAGGCTCCCGTGAACCAGGCCGGCCCGAGTAACGGCTCCGCCGGGGATACGGGGGGTACGGGGGATACGTTCACGCAGGCTCGCTCCGAGCCGGACGCCCGCCCGAGGACGGGGGCTACCGGCGATACGTCGACGCAGGCCCGCTCCGAGCCCGACTCCCGCCCGAGGACCGGGGCGGGGGCGGCCAGGGTGCCTCCGCAGCAGGGTGCGGGGGATGCGGGCCGGGAGCTTACGCGCGGCGCTGCAGGCAGCCGCGCCGGGGCACGTCCCGGGAGCGGTACGCCACAGGGCGCTGCCCCGCACTCGGACTCCGCCCGGGGCGAGCACACCCACAGCGAGACCCCGATCCCGGGGCCACGCGCGGGGCACGGGCGCCCGCAGGCCGGTGCGACGAGCGGGCCCGCTCTGGCCGACCCGGGCGGGCCCGCGCGGGCCCGCCAGCCGGTAGCCCCCCGGCCCGTCGTCCGGCGGTCCTCCGTCCGGGGCCAGATCCTCGACGCCCTCCGCGCCGCCCTCGTGGGCGGCGAGCTCGAGCCCGGCGAGGTCTACTCCGCCCCCGTGCTCGGCGAGCGCTTCGGGGTGTCCGCGACTCCCGTGCGCGAAGCCATGCAGCAGCTCGCGGTCGAGGGGGCCGTCGAGGTGGTGCCGAACCGGGGGTTCCGGGTCGTCGAGCGTGGGGCGCGGGAACTGGCCGAGCTTGCCGAGATCCGGGTGCTGCTCGAAGCGCCCGTGATGCAGCGGCTGGCCCGTAACGTGCCCGCCGAGCGCTGGGCGGAGTTGCGCCCGCTCGCCGAGGCGACGGCGCGGGCCGCGGCCACCGGCTGCCGGGCGACGTACGTCGAGTCCGACCGCGCCTTCCACCGCGCGGTGCTCGCCCTCTCGGGCAACGAGCAGCTGGTACGGATCGCGGACGACCTGCACCGCCGCGCTCAGTGGCCTGCCGTCACCGGGCCCGCCTCCCGCGGCCGCGTCGCCCTGATCGCGCACGCGGCCGAACACGCCGCGCTTCTCGACGCGTTGAGCAACGAGGATCTGGCGGCGACGCAGGCCCTTGTGCGGGATCACTTCGCCGGGGCGTAGGCGCTCCGCTGGAGGTGCAGGGTGCAGGTGCAGGTGCAGTGATTCGCCTGCGTGCCGCAAATCGACACAGCCCCGCGCCCCTGAAGAGGCCTGCGGCCTCCGTCGGGGCACGGGGCCGCGCCGGACTTCACCAGGCCGCCCAGCGCGGCACCCTCACGCCGCACCCGCCGGCGGAGCCAACCGCGGTGCCAGCCACGTCGGTACGCCCCCGAGGAGCCGGAACAGGCGTGCCGCCTCGGCCCGTAGCCGGGACGCGTCCGGTTCGGTCTCGGCGTCGGCGAGGGAGGCCAGTGCGGGTGCCGTGCCGACCAGGTAGCCCAACTCCTCGCGGATCCGGAGCGATTCGCTGAAGCCGTGCCGGGCCTCCGCCAACTCCCCTTCCCGCAGGGCCAGTCCGGCGAGGTGACGCCACGTGAAGGAGAGCAGCAGCGCGTCGCCCTGGGCGGTCGCGCCGGCGTGGGCGCGGCGGTACGCGGCGCGGGCCGCCTGCGGAGAGTGCGCGAGGTTCTCGGCGAGGAGCCCGCGCCGGAAGTCGAGCAGGGCCCGGCCCGCAGCGCTCGGCGCGATCAGTGCCGCGGCCCGGCCGAGCGCGGCCCGCGCCTCGTCCGCACGGTCCCGCACACCGAGCAGCGTGGCCGCGTACGCCAGCTGGCCGCGCTCGCAGGCCGCCGCACCCCGCTCCTCGTCACTCCGTGCCAGCGCCTCCGCCGTACGCAGCGCGTCCTCGGCCTCCGCCCAGCCCTGCTCGGTGTAGAGGCACCGCTCGACCAGGAGCGAGGCCCGCTGCAGCGCCGCGGGAGCCGTGACGGGTTCGAGGAGCGCGGCTGCGTCGGCCCAGCAGGCACGCGAGCGCAGCCGCCATACCGCGGTCTGGAGTGGATCGTCCCCTGCAGTCGTTCCGTAACCAGACATGCCAGACATGGCGGGATACGCCACGTTGCCCTCCCCGAGCACACCATTGAGCTGTTGAGTGGTGGCCGCATCTCAGCATGAATGGGCGTGCCTGGCCAAGGGGGTGGGTGAAGGATTTCACAAAGTCATGGTGGAAGGAATGGCACTTCGTGCCTCCAGATCCACATCCCCATGACCTCAGCTCATCCGCAACGCCAGGAAGAAGTCCAGCTTGTCCTCGAGCCGCGAGAGGTCACGACTCGTCAACTGCTCGATGCGGCCCACCCGGTAGCGCAGCGTGTTGACGTGCAGATGCAGGCGGCCCGCGCACCGCGTCCAGGAGCCGTCGCAGTCGAGAAACGCCTCGAGGGTGGGGATCAGCTCGGCGCGATGCCGGCGGTCGTAGTCCCGTAGGGGATCGAGGAGTCGCGCCGTGAAGGCCCGGCGTACGTCGTCCGGCACGAACGGCAGGAGCAGCACATGCGAGGCCAGCTCCTGGTGCCCCGCCGCGCACACCCGGCCGGGACGGGCGGCGGCGACCCGGCGGGCGTGCCGGGCCTCCTCCAGCGCGCCCCGCAGGCCCTCCGCCGAGTGCACGGCCGCGCTGACGCCGAGCGTGAGCCGGCCGTCGTCGTTCAGGCCCGCCGACAGCGGGCCGCGGACGGCCGCCAGCAGCGCGTCGGCGAGCAGACCCGACTCCGAGCCGTCGTGTTCCGAGGTCACCGCCGGCAGCGGTACGAGCGCGATCGCCTCCTCGCCCGTATGGGCCACCGCGATCCGGTCGGACGGCTCGGCCCCGGACGACAGCGGATCGACGAGGATCTCCTCAAGGAGCGACTGGGCGACTGCCCCGGCCCCGATCTCCCCGCCGTCCCACTCGACACGGGCCACCACGACCTGCCAGTGCGGGGCCGCACCGAGCCCCGGCAGCAGCACGGGCGCGGCAACCCGCAGCCGCGCCGCGATCTCCGCGGGCGCCGCCCCGCTCTGCACCAACTCCAGTACTTCCTGGGCGAGTCGGCGCCGCACCGTACGCGCCGCGTCCCGCCGGTCGCGCTCCACCGCGATCAGCTGCGTCACGCCGTGGAGCAGGTCGAGCCGCTCCTCCGGCCAGTCCCCGGCGTCCGCCTCCACCGCGAGCAGCCAGTCCGACAGCACGGTCTCCCGTACGTCGCGCGAGGCCGCCGCCCCGCGTCCGCTGCTGAGGATCGGGAAGAGGGAGTACGTCGTGCCGCCCACCGCCACGCGGTGCGGCCCGCGCCGCCCCGTGCGCACCGCCGCCAGGTGCTCGGCGGCCAGCTGGGCGCGGATCTCGGCGGGCGGCCGGGCCCCCGCGAGGTTCGAGCCCGCGATCGCGCGTCCGGCAGGGGACAGTACCCAGGCCCGTAGATCCAGATCGGAGCCGAGCAGGTCCAGGACCACGTCCGGGCCGCCGCCCGCCGGGCCGGAGGTCATCATCCGCCGGTGCCGGTCCACCACGGCCGCCAGATCCCCGGCCCGCTCGCCCGAGACCTGCCGTACGACATGCTCGGTGATCGTCGCGAAGGCCACCGACTCATCGACGGCGAACAGCGGCAGCCGGCGCCGGGCGCAGGCCAGCACCAGATCGTCGGGGATGTCACCCAGCTCGGCCTCACCGGCCGCCAGGGCCGCGACCCCGGCGGCCACGAGGATGCGTACGAAAGGCTCGGAGTCCGCAGCCCCGCGCCGCCACGCGAGACCCGTAAGGACCAGTTCACCGCCCGAGAGATAGCGGCTGGGGTCGCGCAGATCCGTGGTCATCACCCCGCGCACGGTGCGGTCCAGCTCGTCCTCGCCGCCGAGCAGCCTGAGGCCCAGCGCATCGGTGTCCAGCAGTGCGCGCAGCCGCATTCTCGTCGCCGCCGTTCCTTGTCTGGAAATCTTTGGTTCCCGGGGGGACCGCGTCCGATGTTTCCCGAGAAAAACGATGAGGTTGCCGACGTCCCCCGTTCGGACGAATCTACAAGAACGTCGCCCTGGCCAGCCGACTCCTTCATGGTTTCCGTGACTGACCCAGGTGGGGGACCCCGGGGTGTACTGGACTCAAGCCTTGTGAACAGCTCCTGATCGAGCCGATACCGCCGCCGTCCCCGGTCTGGCTCAAACGGAACGCCCTCAAACGGAACGCCCCACGATACGAAGAAGAGAGCCCCTCATGGACTTCCTTCGCCCCGGCAGCTGGGAGGAGGCGCTCGCCGCGAAAGCCGAGCACCCCACCGCTGTGCCGATTGCGGGCGGCACCGATGTGATGGTCGAGATCAACTTCGATCACCGCCGGCCCGAGTACCTCCTGGACCTCAACCGCATCGGCGATCTCTACGCATGGGAGGTCGGCGAGGACAGCGTGCGGCTCGGCGCCTCGGTCCCGTACACCAAGATCATGGAGCACCTGCGGGCCGAACTGCCCGGCCTCGCCCTCGCCTCGCACACCGTGGCTTCCCCGCAGATCCGCAACCGCGGCGGCGTAGGCGGCAACCTCGGCACCGCCTCCCCGGCCGGCGACGCCCACCCCGCACTCCTCGCGGCGGGCGCCGAGGTCGAGGCCGAGTCCGTACGAGGCTCCCGCCGCATCCCGATCGACGACTTCTACACCGGCGTGAAGCGCAACGCGCTCGCCGCCGATGAGCTGATCAGGGCCGTACACATCAAGAAGGCGGACGGGCCGCAGCAGTTTTCGAAGGTCGGCACGCGGAACGCGATGGTGATCGCGGTGTGTGCCTTCGGGCTGGCCCTGCACCCGTCGTCGCGCACGGTCCGCACCGGCATCGGCTCGGCCGCGCCCACGCCCGTCCGGGCCAGGACGGCCGAGGAGTTCCTGAACGCGGCGCTCGAAGAGGGCGGCTTCTGGGACAACGGCAAGATCATCACCCCGTCGGTCGCCAAGGAGTTCGCGCAATTGTGCGCCGCCGCCTGCAACCCGATCGACGACGTCCGGGGCACCGCCGACTACCGCCGCCACGCGGTGGGCATCATGGCCCGCCGCACGCTGACCTGGACCTGGGAGTCGTACCGCGGCACCGCCGCACACACGGAGGGAGTCGCGTAATGCGCGTCAATTTCACGGTCAACGGCCGCCCTCAGGAAGCCGACGACGTCTGGGAGGGCGAGTCCCTGCTGTATGTGCTGAGGGAGCGCCTGGGTCTGCCGGGTGCCAAGAACGCCTGCGAGCAGGGGGAGTGCGGCTCGTGCACGGTACGGCTCGACGGCGTACCGGTGTGCTCGTGTCTGGTCGCGGCGGGCCAGGTGGAGGGCCGCGAGGTGGTCACGGTGGAGGGTCTTGCGGAGTACGCGCGGCAGCGTGACGCGGGATGCCGGTCCGGTTCCTGCGGTACGTCCCTCGATGAGGCCCAACGGTGGGCCGCGCACGGCACCGACTCCCAGACTGGCGAGGGCACCCAACTCTCCCCGGTCCAGCAGGCGTTCATCGACGCGGGCGCGGTGCAGTGCGGCTTCTGCACCCCCGGTCTGCTGGTCGCGGCCGACGAGATGCTGGAGCGCAACCCGACTCCGACGGACGAGGACATCCGCGAGGCCCTGTCCGGCAACCTCTGCCGCTGCACCGGCTACGAGACGATCATGAACGCGGTCCGCCTCGCGGCCGCCCGGCAGTCGGAGGCGGTCTGAGCATGGCCGGCACCAACGCTCCCCTCGGCACTCCCACCAAGGTCACCCAGGGCTCACAGACCAAGGGCGGCATCGGCGAGTCCACACTCCGCCCTGACGGCACACTCAAGGTCACCGGCGAGTTCGCGTACTCCTCCGACATGTGGCACGAGGACATGCTGTGGGGCCAGATCCTTCGCGCCCCGGTGGCCCACGCGGAGATCGTGTCGATCGACACCTCCGAAGCCCTCGCTCAGGCCGGCGTCTACGCCGTCATGACGTACGACGACCTGCCGACCGACGTGCGGCACTACGGACTGGAGTTCCCGGACACCCCCGTACTGGCCCATGGCCGCGTACGCCACCACGGCGAGCCCGTCGCGATCGTCGCCGCCGACCATCCGGAGACCGCACGCCGCGCCGCCGCCAAGATCAAGGTGGAGTACCGCGAACTCCCGGTCATCACGGATGAGTTGACAGCGACCGCCCCCAACGCCCCGCTGATCCATGAGGACCGGACCGACCACTACGCGGGCCATGTGGAGCACCCCAACATCCTCCACCGCCAGCCGATCATCCGCGGAGACGTCGAGGAGGCCCGCCACCGCGCCGACTTCATCGTCACCGGCGAGTACACCTTCGGCATGCAGGACCAGGCCTTCCTCGGCCCGGAGTCCGGTCTCGCGGTCCCCGCCGAGGACGGCGGCGTCGACCTCTACATCGCCACCCAGTGGCTGCACGCCGACCTCCGCCAGATCGCCCCCGTCCTCGGCCTGCCCGAGGAGAAGGTGCGGATGACGCTGTCCGGCGTCGGCGGCGCGTTCGGCGGACGCGAGGACCTGTCGATGCAGATCCACGCCTGCCTGCTGGCGCTGCGCACGGGCAAGCCGGTGAAGATCGTCTATAACCGCTTCGAGTCCTTCTTCGGCCACGTCCACCGCCACCCCGCGAAGCTCTTCTACGAGCACGGGGCAACGAAGGACGGCAAGTTGACGCATCTGAAGGCCCGTATCGTCCTGGACGGCGGCGCGTACGCCTCGACCTCAGCGGCCGTCGTCGGCAACGCGGCCTCGCTCGGCGCGGGCCCGTACGTCATCGACAACGTCGACATCGAAGCCCTCGCGCTCTACACCAACAACCCGCCCTGCGGCGCGATGCGCGGCTTCGGCGCCGTGCAGGCCTGCTTCGCGTACGAGGCGCAGATGGACAAGCTCGCCGACAAAGTGGGCATGGACCGGGTCGAGTTCCGCCGGCTCAACGCCATGGAGCAGGGCACGATCATGCCGACCGGCCAGCCCGTCGACTCACCCGCCCCGGTCGCCGAACTCCTGCGCCGCGTCAAGGCGATGCCCCTGCCACCGGAACGCCAGTGGGAGAGCTCCGAGGGCGCCGACGTACGGCAGCTGCCGGGCGGCCTGTCCAACACCACGCACGGCGAAGGCGTCGTACGAGGTGTCGGTTACGCGGTCGGCATCAAGAACGTCGGCTTCTCCGAGGGCTTCGACGACTACTCAACTGCCCGCGTTCGCATGGAAGTTGTGGGAGGAGAGCCAGTCGTCACCGTCCATACGGCGATGGCGGAGGTCGGTCAGGGCGGAGTCACCGTCCATGCGCAGATCGCCCGCACCGAGCTCGGCGTCACGCAGGTGACGATCCAGCCGGCCGACACACAGGTGGGTTCCGCGGGCTCGACTTCGGCATCACGTCAGACGTACGTCACTGGCGGCGCCGTCAAGAACGCCTGCGAACTGGTCCGCGAGCGGGTCCTGGAGATCGGGCGCCGCAAGTTCGGTACGTACCACCCCGCTTGGGCCACCGCCGAGCTGCTGCTGGAGGGCGGCAAGGTCGTCACCGACGCCGGTGAGGTGCTGGCCGACCTGGCGGACGTACTCGAGGACGAGGCGGTCGAGGTCGAGGAGGAGTGGCGGCACCGGCCGACGGAACCGTTCGACCGGCATACCGGGCAGGGCTTTGGACACGTGCAGTATTCGTTCGCCGCGCACCGGGCCGTGGTCGAGGTCGACACCGAGCTGGGGCTGGTGAAGGTGATTGAGCTGGCCTGCGCCCAGGACGTCGGCAAGGCCCTCAACCCGCTGTCCGTCGTCGGCCAGATCCAGGGCGGTACGACCCAGGGCCTGGGCATGGCGGTGATGGAGGAGATCCTCGTCGACCCCAAGACGGCGAAGGTCCGCAACCCGTCCTTCACGGACTACCTGATCCCCACGATCCTGGACACGCCGACGATGCCCGTCGACGTGCTCGAACTGGCCGACGCGCATGCGCCGTACGGGCTGCGGGGCGCGGGTGAGGCTCCGACCTTGTCGTCAACTCCGGCCGTGCTGGCGGCTATTCGGAAAGCGACGGGGCTGGAGCTGAACAGGACGCCGGTACGGCCTGAGCACCTCACCGGCACCTGATCCTCCGGGTGGGGACGCGAGAGGAGACCGAGACATGCTGGACATCGCCGAAGAGCTGAACCGGTGGGTCGAGGAGGGCCGCTACTTCGCCGTGGCCACCGTGGTGGCCGTCAGCGGCAGCGCTCCGCGCGGGCCGGGCGCGGCCCTCGCGGTGGACTCCGAGGGCACGGCGATCGGCTCGGTCTCCGGCGGCTGCGTGGAGGGGGCGGTGTACGAGCTGTGCCAACAGGCGTTGGCGGACAGGGAGTCGGTCCCGGTTCTGGAGCGCTTCGGGTACAGCGACGAGGACGCCTTCGCGGTGGGCCTGACGTGCGGCGGCGTCATCGACATCCTGGTGACGCCGGTACGCGCCTCGGCTCCCGGGCGGGAGGTGTTCGCGTCGGCGCTGTCCGCGGCTGCCCGCGGGGAGGCGGCGGCGGTCGCGCGCGTGGTCTCCGGCCCGGGGGAGTTGCTGGGCCGCGCGCTGCTCGTACGATCCGACGGCTCGTCGGGCTCGTCGGGCTCGTCCGGCTCGTCTGGCACCTCCGGCACGCTTCGCTCATACGGCTCGTACGAGGGCGGATTCGGCGCCCATCCCGAGCTGGACCGCACGGTGGCGGCCGAGGCGGGTGCTTTCCTGGACACGGGCCGCACCGGCACCCTGGAGATCGGAGAGCAGGGCTCTCGTTGCGGAGCGCCGCTCACGGTGCTGGTCGAGTCATCGGTGCCGCCACCACGGATGCTCGTCTTCGGCGCGATCGACTTCGCCTCGGCGCTGGTGCGCATCGGCAAGTTCCTCGGGTACCACGTGACGGTCTGCGACGCGCGTCCCGTCTTCGCGACGGCGGCCCGCTTCCCGGACGCGGACGAGGTCGTGGTCGACTGGCCGCACCGCTACCTGGAGCGGACGCCGGTGGACGCCCGTACGGTCCTGTGCGTCCTGACCCACGACGCCAAGTTCGACGTACCGCTGCTGCGGCTGGCGCTGCGACTGCCGGTGGCGTACGTCGGGGCGATGGGCTCCCGGCGCACGCACCTGGACCGGAACGAGCGGCTGCGCGAAGCCGGCGTGACTGAGCTGGAGTTGGCACGGCTCAAGTCGCCGATCGGGCTGGATCTCGGGGCGCGTACGCCTGAGGAGACGGCGCTGTCGATCGCGTCGGAGATTGTCGCCAACCGGCGTGGCGGCAGCGGGGTTTCACTGACTGGGGCGCATACGCCGATCCATCATGACGCGACGTCGGCGACGGCCCCGGCGGGGCGGATCGGGTCGGTGGCCTGACGCCTGACGCCTGACGCCTGACGTCTGATGCCTGACGCCCGGACGCGATCATCGTTGCGTATGCTGCCGGGCATGTTGAGGCTCGAGCGGCTCCGGGAAGACCACGCGCCTGCTCTGCTGGCTTTCGAGCAGGAGAACCGGGAGTACTTCGCGCGGTCCGTGCCGGATCGGGGTGACGCGTTCTTCGCCGAGTTCACCTCCCGCCACCTCGCCCGCCTCGCCGAGCAGGATGCCGGTGAATGCCACTTCCATGTCGTCCTCAACGAGCAGGGGGACCTGATCGGCCGCGTCAACCTCGTCGACGTCGACGAGGACGGCGCCGAACTCGGCTACAGGATGGCCGAGCGCGCCACGGGCCGGGGCGTCGCGACCGCCGCGGTCGCGGAGGCGTGCCGCCTCGCCGCCACGACTTACCGGCTCTCCGCCCTCAGGGCGCGCACCACCCTCGACAACCCGGCGTCCATGACCGTGCTCGCACGGAACGGCTTCACCCCGGCGGGGGACATCACGCTCGATGGACGCCCTGGCATCCGGTACCGGCGTCGGATTGCCGCCATTGACTGATCGCCCACATCGGGGTCGGGGTCGGGATGCGTCAGACCTGAGCTTGCCAGTGCAGCTCCTCCGGCCTGAAGGCTTCTCGTTTCACCCGGGCTGACGCGTCAGCCGGTGTCAGACGTTGAGGGTCCGGCGCGCGGCGCTGATGGCCCGGTGCGCGTCGGCCCCGTACACGGCGGACTCCTTCAGCGTGTTCCAGGTACGGAGGTACGTGCTCACGCCGGCCTCGTCCTCGATCCACAGCTCGGAGTGCCAGGTCTCGACGATCACGCGGCTGTCGTCGTACATCCAGAACGCCGTCGCGGGCGGAATCTTGAGCGAGGCGCTGAACGGGATGATCCCCAGCTCGACCGTGTCCAGGCCGACCACCCCGGACAGTCGGTCGAGCTGTGCGGCCAGGACGGACGGTGGGCAGATCAGCGCCCGGAGAGCGGCTTCCCACATGATGAGGTGGAAACGCTTCGAGGGGTCGTACAGCGCGTCCTGCCGCTTGATGCGGGAGCGTACGGCTTCCTCTGTGTCCCGGGGCGACTGCTGGAGTTCGGCGTACCGGGTGAAGATGTGCCGGGCGTAGTCCGGTGTCTGGAGAATGCCCATGATCATGGAGGACTCCCAGCCCCGGAACACGGAAGCGTCGGAGTGCGCGGCCAGGTGGATGTCCTGGACGGGCTTGTGCCCTGAGGCGAGCTGTCGCCGCCATGACCGGATGTGCGACTCGAACCCTCTGAGCCTGGCGAGCAGTTCGTCATACGCGTCCGGCTGCCCGGTCCCCTCCGCCCACGCCCGCAGGTCTTCGGGCGTGGCGGTCTGCTTGCCGTTCTCCAACTTGCTGATCTTCGGCTGCGGCCAGCCGAGCCGCCGGGCCAGCCCGGAACCGGTGAGTCGTCCATCAGGGGCAGACAGCCGCAGCTCGCGCAGCCGTACCCCGAGCGCTTCGCGCGCCTGCTGGTAGTCCGTTGTCACCGGTTCCGCTCACCTGCTTGCTTCTGCCTACTTCGCGGCCAGACCAGCCGCGAACTCCTCGTACGGAACGGCGTAGTGCCAGGCGCCATCGCGCGCCTGGGCGTACCGGTTGACCTCGACCGGCTCCGTGATCAGCTCCACGCTGACGAGGTTGTCGGCCTCGTCGAAGTTGAGCCGGGCCACCAGGCGCGAGTCGAAGATCCAGAAGTCCTCGTCGGGGAGCTGGAGTCGTTCGGCGTCGGCGCGCCATAGGTTTCGGATGTCCTCGCCGACGGCGCTGTTCCGCCGGGCGTTGTCGAGCAGGTAGAGCTGCCCGGGGGTGGGCGGGTTGTCGACGATGCGTACGCGCTCGAAGCGCTTGCCCAGCGCGGTCTGTTCACGGCGCTCCGCGCACCATTCGGTGTCGACGCCCTCCCAGTTCAGGGGCTCGCCCCGGCTGAACTGCGCGTAGGTGTCGGTCACTTCGTCGGACGCGTACCGGCGGCGGGTCTCCAGCCGCCAGGCCGTGTGCTCGAACTGGGTGAACAGCCGGTCGAACTCATCCAGCCCGATGATGTCCGGCACGCGGGTGACCTCCTTGGGGCCGAAGTCGATGAGCAGTTCGCGAGGTACCACGACGGGTACCTCGCCCTCCCCGAGACGTCGCAGGCGGGCGATGTCGTCAGGGTCGGTGAGTGCCGGTCCATGGATGATCACTTCGCCGGTGTCAAGGTCTTCGTGCACGGCGGGGCAGCCGTTCACGCCGCTGCCCGTGCCGTTGAAACGCAATCGTCGGGCCATGATCAGGTCCTTTCATCGGGGACTGATCCATTCATGATCACCGTGCTCGGGACCGGGTGGTACAGGTACGCCGTGCCCTCGTGGATATAAACGGCTATAGGTAACTCAGTATCGCGAATAACTGAGTATAGATGCTAGCCCTCTCAACAGGGCCTCACCGAGGCTGAATTCATGGCAACAGCGCGGCAAGAGCCGAACACCACGGACGTCACAGCGGCGGTCGAAACTCTGCGGAAAGCACTGACGGCGGCGGGGATCGTGCTGCCGTCGCTGGGGGCGGACGTGGCGTCGCCCTCACTGAACCTGATCACGCTCGGCCGGGTGCGCGCGGATGTCGCGCTGCGGCTGGCCGATGTGATCCAGCGGGGGTGCGCATGAACGGATACACGCCGGAGATCGGTGATCTCGTATGGGACGAGGCGACGCGCAAGGTCGGTCGGGTCATGGACCGCGTCGGCCCATGCTGGCAGCTCAAGCCGCCCGGTGGCGGGCGGGAATGGGACGCGCGTGGCCTGCTGAGGCCCGCCACGACGGCCGAGAGGCTGTCGGCCGGCGTGGCCTTGGCCAATGCGCGGAGCCGGGGAGAGCTGCCGTGAGCGGAGTGGAGTGGCAATGGTGCGACGGCGGCGGTGGCGTGAGCCACCTACAGGCGGTGGTCAGCGATGGCGAACACGCCCGGCACCAAACGGCGTACCGCGCGTACGTCGAGCATGCCTCGTCGTGCCCCGACTGCGTGGAGGGCATTTGCCATGCGGCGCGGAAGCTGTGGCGGGTGGTGAAGGGACGCGCGGAGCCCGACGGGTAGGGCGCCGGGCAGCGGGCGGGCG
>NZ_JAAKZX010000213.1 GCF_011045025.1 Streptomyces ureilyticus | reverse complement strand
CGGCGGGGCGGGCGGGTGGTTCCGGCGCCGGGGCGAGCGGGGCGGCGAGGCCCCAGCGGCGGTACGTCGCGGCCGGGAGGCTGTGGGCCCGTGCCGTCGATGTCGCCTTCTTGTCGAGCCTGTCGAGCCTGTCGGGTCGTTCGGCCGGGTCGACGGGCCGGGCGCAGCCGGTGGCGCCGGCGGCGAGCAGTGCGGACGTGAGTACGGCCGTAGCCAGGGCGCGACGGAAGCCCGCTTTGCCATCTTGTCGTACCGATCGCATGGCCCCGGATCCTCACAGGCCATGCGCCGTACGAGCCCCCGACACCGCCACCGGGCGCGCACCGTCCACCGACTGGCCCACAATGGGGCCGTGGACGATCACGACCCCCTGGCCTCCTTCGCCGCGCTGCTCACCGACCGCGGACAATTTCTGCTCGACGAGGTGCGGGAGGTTCAACCGGCGCAGGAGCTGACCGTCGCCACGCGGTTGCGGCGGGAGCATCCCGCCGAGCTCGTGTCCGCGGCCATCGCGCAGGCCCGGTGGCGGCAGCGGGCGGCGGCGAAGTTCGGGGGCGCGGACGCCGGGCGGATGTTCTTCACCGCGAACGGGGTCGAGCAGGCGACTCGGGCGACGGTCGCGGCGTACCGGGCGGAGCGTTTCACGGAGCTCGGCGTACGGTCCGTCGCCGATCTCTGCTGTGGCATCGGCGGGGACGCGATCGCCCTCGCTCGCGCCGGGATGCGCGTCCTCGCCGTCGATCGCGACCCACTGACCTGCGCGGTGGCGCGCGCGAACGCCGACGAGCTGGGGCTCGGCGACCTGATCGACGTACGGGAGGCGGATGTCACGGAGGTCGACACGTCTTCGTACGACGCGGTGTTCGTCGACCCTGCCAGGAGGGGTGGACGGGGGCGGATCTTCGATCCCGAGGCCTATTCGCCGCCTCTCGCCTGGGCCGTCGATGCGGCCCGCAAGGCGCCGCGTGCCGCGCTCAAGATCGCGCCCGGGATTCCGCACGAGGCGGTTCCGGGCGACGCCGAGGCCGAGTGGGTCTCGGACTTGGGGGACGTGAAGGAGGCCGTGCTGTGGTTCGGCACCGAACCCGGCCTTGTGCGCGCCACCCTGCTCCCCGGGCCGCGCAGCCTGCGTGGCCGTGGGCTGCCCGATCCTCAAGTGCGGCCGCCGGGACAGTACTTGTATGAGCCCGACGGTGCCGTCATCCGCGCCCACCTGGTCGCGGAGGTCGCCGAGGAGGTCGGCGGCGGACTGCTCGACGAGACGATCGCGTACGTCACCGCGGACGCCGTGACCCCGACCCCGTACGCCACCGCCTACGAGATCACCGACCAACTCCCTTTCAGCGTAAAGAAGTTGAAGGCACTGCTACGAGAGCGCGAGGTCGGCACCCTGACCGTCAAGAAGCGCGGCTCGGCGGTGGAGCCGGAGGAACTCCGTCGCAAGGTAAAGCCGCGGGGGCCGAACTCAGCGACCGTGTTCCTGACGCGAGTGAAGGGGGCCCCGACCATGCTGATCGGGCATCCCGTCCAGCAGAACAAGCCCTCTGCCTAGCCGTCCAGTTGCCCCAGTGTCGCGTTCGACGGCCCCCTGCGGGAGCGCTCTGCCCGTGCCACGTCCTCCGCCGCTCCCAGCACCCGTACCGCGTTCTGCCAGGTCAGCTTGGCGAGGTCCGGCTTTGACCAGCCGCGGGCCAGGAGTTCGGCGATGAGGTTCGGGTAGCCCGAGACGTCGTGCAGGTCGTCGGGGGTAAAGGCTGTGCCGTCGTAGTCGCCGCCGATGCCGATGTGGTCGATTCCGGCGGCTTCGCGCATGTGGTCCAGGTGGTCGGCGACCGTCGCGGCCGTGGCGACGGGGCGGGGGTGCGCGTCCTCGAAGGCGCGGTGGACCTTCATCGCCTCCGACGTGGTGTCCAGGGGGTGGAAGCCGTGCGCGCGCATGTTGTCGTCCGCCGCCGCCGTCCAGTCGACGGCCGCCTGGAGGACGAACTTCGGGACGAAGGTCACCATCGCGACGCCGCCGTTGGCCGGCAGGCGTTCCAGTACGTCGTCGGGGATGTTGCGGGGGTGGTCGCACACCGCGCGCGCGGAGGAGTGGGAGAAGATCACGGGCGCGACGGTCGTGTCGAGGGCGTCGCGCATCGTCGTCGGCGCGACGTGGGAGAGGTCCACGAGCATGCCCTCGCGGTTCATCTCCCGGACCACCTCGCGGCCGAAGGCCGACAGGCCGCCGACGCCCGGCTCGTCCGTCGCGGAGTCCGCCCAGGGGATGTTGTCGTTGTGGGTGAGGGTCATGTAGCGGACGCCCAGCGCGTACAGCGCCCGTAGCGTGGCGAGGGAGCTCGCGATCGAGTGGCCGCCCTCCGCGCCCATCAGCGAGGCGATACGGCCCTCGCCGCGCGCCGTCTCCATGTCGGCGGCCGTCAGCGCGGCTTTCAGATCCGCGGGATGGCGCGCGATCAACTGCCGTACGCAGTCGATCTGTTCGAGCGTGGCGGGCACGGGCTCCGGCAGGTCCGAGCGGACGTACACCGACCAGAACTGGGCGCCCACGCCGCCCGCGCGCAGCCGCGGCAGGTCGGTGTGCAGGTGGGCGCTCTGGTCGGTGGCGAGGTCGCGGGCGTCGAGGTCGTAGCGGACCTGTTGGCGCAGGGCCCAGGGGAGGTCGTTGTGCCCGTCGGCGACCGGGAACTCCCGCAGCAGTTCCCGGGCTTCGTCCAGCGACGTCAGCGGCGCCACGCGCTCAGCTCCCCGAACCGAAGCCGAAGCCCGCCGCGCCCTCGACCTTGGCGCGCAGCCGCTTGCCCTTCTCCGAAGCCTGGTCGTTCAGTTCCTGCTGGAACTCCCGCATACGGCCGCGGAGTTCCTCGTCGTGGGCGCCGAGGATGCGGGCCGCGAGCAGTCCGGCGTTGCGCGCGCCGGCGACCGACACGGTGGCGACCGGCACTCCGGCGGGCATCTGCACGATCGACAGCAGCGAGTCCATGCCGTCCAGGTGCTTCAGCGGCACGGGCACGCCGATCACGGGCAGCGGGGTCACGGAGGCGAGCATGCCCGGCAGATGGGCGGCCCCGCCCGCACCCGCGATGATCACCTTGATGCCGCGGTCCGCCGCCTCCTCGCCGTACGCGATCATCTCGCGCGGCATCCGGTGCGCGGAGACGACATCGACCTCGTACGCGATCTCGAACTCGTCCAGGGCCTGGGCCGCCGCCTCCATGACGGGCCAGTCGGAGTCCGAGCCCATGACGATGCCGACGACGGGCGACTCTGGCGAAGTGCTCATTCGGTGATCGTCCCTCTCAGGTATGCGGATGCGTGACGGGCGCGGTCGAGAACGTCGGCCAGGTCGTCGCCGTAGGTGTTGACGTGGCCGACCTTGCGGCCGGGCTTCACGTCCTTGCCGTACATGTGGATCTTGAGCTTCGGGTCGCGGGCCATGCAGTGCAGGTACGCGGAGTACATGTCGGGGTAGTCGCCGCCGAGGACGTTCACCATGACCGTCCACTTCGCGCGCGGGCGCGGGTCGCCGAGGGGCAGGTCGAGGACCGCGCGGACGTGGTTGGCGAACTGGGAGGTGATCGCGCCGTCCTGGGACCAGTGGCCGGAGTTGTGGGGGCGCATGGCCAGCTCGTTGACGAGGATGCGGCCGTCGCGGGTCTCGAAGAGCTCGACGGCGAGGTGGCCTATGACGTCGAGTTCCTTGGCGATGTTCAGGGCGAGCTGTTCGGCCTTCAGCGCCCGCTCCTCGGGGAGGTCCGGGGCAGGGGCGATCACCGTGTCGCACACACCGTTCACCTGCCGCGACTCCACGACGGGGTACGCGACGGCCTGGCCGTGGGGCGAGCGGACGACGTTCGCGGCGAGTTCCCGTACGAAGTCGACCTTCTCCTCGGCGAGGACCGGGACACCGGCGCGGAAGGGATCCTCGGCCTCCTCCGCGGACCCCACGACCCACACGCCCTTGCCGTCATAGCCACCGCGGACGGTCTTGAGGACGACCGGGAAGCCGCCCGCCCGTCGCCCACCACCGCCCTTACCGGAGGGCACTTCGTGCCCGCCCCTTTCAATTTCCGCCGCGAACGCGGCGACATCGGCCGGGTCGCTCACGATCCGGTGCCGTGGACACGGCACCCCGATCGCATCGAGCCGCGCGCGCATCACGCCCTTGTCCTGGGCGTGCACCAGAGCGTCGGGGCCGGGGCGTACGGGAATGCCGTCCGCCTCCAGGGCCCGCAAATGCTCGGTGGGCACATGTTCGTGATCGAAGGTGATCACATCGCAGCCCCTCGCGAAGTCACGCAGCGTGTCGAGATCGCGATAGTCGCCGACGACGACATCGCTGACGACCTGCGCCGCGGAGTCCTGGGGGGTGTCACTGAGGAGCTTGAATCTGATGCCGAGCGGGATGCCAGCCTCGTGCGTCATACGCGCGAGCTGGCCTCCGCCGACCATGCCGACTACCGGGAAAGTCACGCACCCAGGGTAACGGCCATGCCAGGGCGCCTCTGCCGCGCGCATGATCATCGAAACTTCCGCATCTTCATCACTTCCTGGCCACATAATCCGGCTCTGCCCAGGACTGGACCAGTCGGGCTGGATAGCATGGTCGAGTCGACGAAGGTTGACGAAGTTGGCGTATCCGACGAGACGGGGGCTGGGCGACACCATGAGCAAAGGTGGTTCACGCGGGGCACATGCCGCGCCGCGCAGCGTGGTACGCCGGCGTATCGACCGGCTGACGCGGGAGGTCGCCAAGTTCGGGGCGGTCGGCGGCATGGGGCTGCTGGTCAATCTCCTCGTCTTCAACCTCGTACGCAGCACCACGGATCTGCAGGTCGTGCGGGCCAGTGTGATCGCCACGGTGGTGGCGATCGTCTCCAACTACATAGGGTTCCGCTACTTCACCTACCGCGACCGCGACAAGGGCGGCCGCACCAAGGAACTCTCGCTCTTCCTGCTGTTCAGCGCCATCGGCCTGGTGATCGAGAACGGCATTCTGTACGCCGCCACCTATGGCCTCAATCTCGACAGCCCCCTGCAGAGCAACTTCTTCAAGTTCCTCGGCATCGGTATCGCGACCCTGTTCCGCTTCTGGTCCTACCGCACCTGGGTGTTCCGCACGCTCCCGGCCCGCGAGGCCGTGGCCAGTGCCGAATCGTTCCTGACGCCGGACGCCCTCCTGGCGGAGGACCGCCCGACGCGGCAGTTCTCTCGCGTTCGCTGACCTGGCTACCGAACCGTCTCCGGCTCCTGCCCCGCCGACGCCCGCTTCTTCGGCGTACGCGACAGGAACAGGCCGAAGACCGGCGGCTGCGCCTGGAGCATCTCGAGCCGCCCGCCGTCCGCCTCCGCCAGATCACGGGCCACGGCGAGGCCGATACCCGTCGAGTTCTGGCCACTGATGGCCCGCTCGAAGATCCGGGCGCCGAGCTCGGCGGGGACACCCTCGCCCTCGTCGGTCACCTCGACCACGGCCTGGTTGCCGGTCACGCGGGTACGCAGAGCGACCGTGCCGCCGCCGTGCATCAGCGAGTTCTCGATCAGGGCGGCCAGCACCTGGGCCACCGCTCCGGGCGTGCCCACGGCCTGCAGATGCCGCTTGCCGGAGCTGACGATCGCGCGGCCCACGCTGCGGTAGGCGGGGCGCCATTCCGCGAGCTGCTGGTTGATGACCTCGTCCAGGTCGAAGGTGACGGCGGAGCCGGTGCGCGGGTCGCGCGAGTTGGTGAGCAGCCGCTGCACCACGTCCGTGAGGCGCTCGACCTGGCCGAGCGCGATCGTCGCCTCCTCCTTCACCGTGTCCGGGTCGTCGGTGAGCGTGATCTCCTCCAGCCGCATGGACAAGGCCGTGAGGGGTGTACGGAGCTGGTGGGAGGCGTCGGCGGCCAACCGGCGTTCGGCCGTGAGCATCCGCGCGATGCGCTCGGCGGAACTGTCCAGCACATCCGCGACACGGTCCAGCTCCGGCACCCCGTACCGCTTGTGGCGCGGACGCGGGTCCCCGGAGCCGAGCCGCTCCGCGGTCTCCGCGAGGTCGGTCAGCGGGGAGGCGAGCCGGTTCGCCTGGCGCACGGCGAGCAGGACCGCGGCGATCACCGCGAGCAGGGCGACCGCGCCGATGATCAGGAACGTACGGCCGACTTCACGGGTGACCGAGGACCGCGGCTCCTCGACGACGACCGTCTCGCCCTCCTCACCGACGGCCTCCTTCGACTGGATGACCTCACCGGTGGGCTTGGTGCCGATCTCGATCGGATCCCGCCCCGGAATCTCGACCAGCGCATACCGCTCGTTGGTGACCTGGTCCTCGAGTATCCGGGCACTGATCTGCTCGTCCCCGAGAATCCGGCTGTCGACGATGCTGGCCAGCCGCAGCGCCTCCAGATCAACGCGCTCCTGCGCACTGGCACCGATCGTCCGGGTCTCCACGATGACGAGCGAGACCCCGAACACAGCGATCACGACAAGGACCACGGCGAGAGTGGACTGAATGAGACGGCGACGCACGAGGCCCTCCGAGCTGCTGGTTTACGAGGTCCAGTGTGCCCTGGGCGCCGCACTGCTCCGGAGTGGGTTCAGCTCTTCTCGAAGCGGAACCCGACGCCCCGTACCGTCGCGATGTACCGAGGATTGGCCGCGTCGTCGCCGAGCTTCTTGCGCAGCCACGAGATGTGCATATCGAGGGTCTTGGTGGAAGACCACCAGGTCGTGTCCCACACCTCACGCATCAACTGGTCCCGCGTGACAACCCGCCCCGCGTCCCGCACCAGCACCCGCAGAAGATCGAACTCCTTCGCCGTCAGCTGGAGTTCCTCGTCACCCATCCACGCCCGGTGCGACTCGACATCGATGCGCACTCCATGCGTGGCGGGCGCCTGCTGCGGCTCCGCGGCCCCGCGCCGAAGCAGCGCCCGCACCCGGGCGAGCAGCTCGGCAAGACGAAACGGCTTGGTGACGTAGTCGTCGGCGCCCGCGTCGAGGCCCACGACGGTGTCCACCTCGTCGGCGCGCGCGGTCAGGATGAGGATCGGGATGGTGTGCCCTTCGGCACGCAGCCGACGGGCCACCTCCAGTCCGTCCATACCGGGCAGCCCAAGGTCGAGCACGACCAGATCGACGCCGCCCTGAATACCGGCGTCGAGCGCGGTCGGCCCGTCCTGGCGTACCTCAACCTCGTAACCCTCCCGACGCAGAGCGCGGGCCAGCGGCTCCGAAATGGACGCGTCGTCCTCGGCGAGCAGTACTCGGGTCATGGACTGATGGTAGTCCGCTGCGGACGACCATCGTGAGGAAAGATCGAGATCCTCTACTACAAGCCCACACCCCCGCCCACCCGCAGCTTCCCACCGGCGGGAGGGGACGTGGGCAACCACAACGAACCCGCAGCTTCAAACCGCGCCCCCAGCGGAGCGCTAGCGAAGGCGACGTCGCGGCATGAACGTGAACACCGCCCCGCCGAGCAGGATCGTCGTGCCCGCCAGCAAGCCGAGCGCCCGCAGCAGACCGTTGTCGTCGGAGCCCGTGTCCGCGAGGCCGCCGCCGGAGGACGCGGGCCCCGCACCCGACGTACCGGAGCCGGACCCGGAACCCGAACCGGAGCCCGAGCCACCCGCCGCACCGCCCGGCTGAGACGAGGTATCCAGCGTCAGCGAAACCTCACTCTTCGCCGGCGTACACGTAGTCGTCGTCCCCAGCGCCTCCACCGTCAGCACCCCCGGCGAAAGCGTCGACTCCCCGTCTGCCCCCGGCTTGTACGTGCCCTTCAGGTCAGGAATCTCGATAGGGTCACCCGACTTGATCGGCTCCGGATTCGTCGGACCCTCCACACGCACCGTGCCCTTGTCGGCGCCACCCAGCGCGACCTCCATCGACGGCTTCACGGAGTCCGCCGGAATGTCCGCCGGGCTGTCCATGACCGACTTCTTGAACTGCACCGTCAGCCCGAAGTTCCCGCCGTCCTTCTTGGCGTCGATCTGCACGGGAGAGGTCGCGTTCTTGTCCCCGATCGGCGTCTTGCACTCGTACGGGATCTCGACCTCCTTGCCCGTGAACTCGGTCTGCCCGCCCCCGGTCCCACCGGAGTCCGAACCACCGGAGCCCGACGAACCGCCGCCGCTGTCACCCCCGGTCGCGCTCTCGGAGGGCTCCGAGGGAGACGACGGAGGCGCGCTGCCGGTCGGCAGCCCCGTCGGCACCTCGGTCGGCACCGACGGCACCCCCGTCGGCAGCCCACCGGTCGTCCCGCCGGAGTCCCCGCTCACCTTGATCGTCGCCGCGGACTTCACGGCCTCCTTGGGCGTGCACTTGGTGTCCGCGGACACCGGCTTGTTGACGTTGACGTTGTACGCGTCAGGGGTCAGCGTGACGTCCCCGGCCGTCGTCAGCTTCAGCGTGCCCTTCATGTCGGAGAGCTTCATGTCGCTGTTCTTCGGGATGGCGGGGTTCTGCCGCGGCCCCTCCATCGCGATGTCCCCGGTCTGCGCACCGCTCGCCTTGAGGGTGCCGGTCGGCTGGACGGTGTCCTTCTCCAGGTCGATGATGTCGGGGTTCTTGGAGGCGGCCTGGACGAACTTCCAGGTGATCTGCACCTCGTCCCCGACCTTCGCCTCGGCGGGCGCGGTGATCTCCACCTTGGTCGTGCCCTGCACCGGATCCATCCCGGAGATCGCGGGCGGTACGCACTCGGTCTTGTACGACACCTCGGCGGCCTGCGCCGGCGCCGCGGCCACCCCGAGCAGGATGCCCGCGCCCCCGAGCATCAGCGCGACTCCGGCCGCGCTCGCTCTGGTGGGCTTCCGCACCCCAAAGCCGCCGTCTCCCGGCCGGACTCTCCGTAGCGTGCTCACGAGTTTCCCTTTCTGGTGGGGGTCGAAGGGCTGTTCTCTTGCGGTGCGGAGAGCTGACCGGCCTCGGTTCCCGGAGCGCTGTCCGGGGTGAACCACGGCAAGGTCGGGTTCGTACGGTTATCGCTGTCGGCGTCTGCGTGGGGGGACGACGCCGTGGATGAAAAGCTCAACTTCGGCATGCGTACGGTGACTTCGGGCAGCCGCAGGCTCCGGCGGGGACCGGCGTGCCCGCCGCCGCTCCTCGGGCGGGATCCCCAGCGTCCGGCCGGCCTGGACCTGCCCTGCGGCCGTACGCGGTCCACGACGGCCATCCCGATCCGGAACACGGCGGCCGGTACGACGACGAAGAGCAGGATCCAGAAGAGCGTCACGCCCCAGGGGCGGCCCACGCCCCAGGGCTGTTCGGCGAGCACCTTGCCGCCGTACTTCACCGAGACCGTGTAGTCGCCGTGCGCGCCGGCCGACAGCTCGACGGGCAGTTCGATCTGCGCCTTCTTGCCGGGCGCGATGGTGCCGCGCCACTGCTGTTCCTCCCACTGCGGCGCGAACACGCCGTGGGAGGTGCCGACTTGGAAGACGGGATCCTTGACGGGCAAGGAGCCGACGTTGCCGACGGTGAAGACGAAGTCGCGGGACGGCGACGCGCCGAACCAGGTCAGCACACCGCTCGACCCGTCGAGCCGGGTGTCGGTGAGCACCGAGAGCCGCCCGCTGGTGTCCTCCTTCGGCAAGGGCTCGACCTCGTGCCCTGCCACCAGGAACGCCGCGTCCGCGTCCGCCTTCTGACCGGTCACGGTCGCCACGTGCACCACGCAGGGGCACGGCTGCGGCGGCTCGACGACCGGCAGCTTCTTGCTGAACGCGCCTTTCTCGTCCGTGGTGACGGCCCGGCCGTCGGCGTTGGCGCAGGAGTTGGTGCCGCCGATGACGCCCCGGTCGGGCGAGGACTGGCCGCAGATCAGCATCATGAGGAGGGCGTGGGGACGCCATCCGGAGCCGGTCACCGTGATCGAACCGCCCGTCCCCGCCTGGGACTTGGACAGCTTGACCTCCGGTTTCCCGTCCGCGCCCGTCGCCACCGCGCCCAGGGGGAGCACGAGCAGCGCGAGCACCGCCACCACCAACGCCGGAATCCGCACCTTCCCGCTCACGTCACCGCTCCCGTCAACTCGACATCCGTACGCGGCTGTTCGGACCCACCGGACCCACCGGATCCACCCGATCCACCGGGTTCACGGGGCTCGCCGGACTCCTCGGCACGCCTTCGACGTCGTACGAGCCAGAAGGCACCGCCCGCACACAGCACGAGCCCGCCCGCCAGGCCCGCGACCGCGCCCCAGGGCACGAACCGCGCCGCCGTGCCCGCCTCGTCGTGCGCGCCGCCCGCCGCCGTGACCGTGAGCCGCACGTCGACCGAGTCGAACGCGGGCCGGTCGGGCCAGGACTCGCGGAGGGTGACGCGGCGGCCGGGCAGCAGTTCGACGGGAAGGGTGCGCGGGGCGCGGTCGAGCACCTCGCCGAACAGTCCGTCGGCGCGTACGGCGAGCTTCGGGGTCAGTACGGTGTTGCCGCGGTTGACCAGGTCGTACGAGATCCGGCCGTCCCGTACGGCCACGTCCTCGACCGTGAGCGCGGACAGGGTCGGGCCGCCGACCCGCAGCTGGACGCGTACGGCCGCGGACCGGCCGTCGCCGCTCGCGACGATCGCGCCGGGGTGGTCGCCGGGGACGGCGCCCTCCGGGACACCGATGGTGAACGGAACGTCGGCACGCGTCCGCGCGGGCACCTTCACCGTCTTCTTGGCAAAGGTGATCCACGCGCCGGTGTCGCGCGGCTTCGCCCGCAGCGCGAAGCCGCCGCCCTCCGCGCTGTTGTCGGCGTCCGCGCCCCGCAGCCGTACGGTGAGCGGTTCGTCGCCCGGATTGATCACCGACACCGTGTCCTGAAGGACCGCACCGGGCTCGCCCTCCGCGTAGAAGGAGGGCCGCCCGTCCCGGCCGCCCGCAGAGGGCACGACGGACCAGCCCTCGTCGGCCACGGCGTTCGGTGCGGCGCCGGGCAGGCCGAGCAGGACTGCGGCGGCGAGAGCGAGGACACAGAGGCCACGGGCGGCGGACTGCACGGATGTCACGGGCGGCTCCAGAGGAACGTCACAGCTGCTGGTGCGGCGTACGGCGAGCGCAGCGAGATGGGGGTTCCCCCGGCCGAAGTCCCCCAGCCTTCGGCCGGGGGAACCCCCAGGGGAGGCTCGTCCTGCGCGTACGCGGAAAACGAAAGGTCAGCGCGGCGCCTGGTTCCGTCGGGTCAGCCACAGCACTCCGGCCGTTCCGGCGAGGAGCACCGTGCCGCCGAGCGTTCCGAGGGCGATCGCGTTGTCCTCGGGGCCGGTCTGCGGGAGTTCGGCGCCAGCGCCCGCGCCGCCCTCGGGGGCGGTCTCCGACGAACCACCGCCGCCACCCGCGGCCTTGACGTCCAGGCTCAGCGCGGGACCCGGATCGTTGCCGGGCTCGCAGGTCGTCGTCGTACCGAGCGCCTTGATGGTGAGCACGCCCGGCGTGAAGGTGACCTTGCCGCTCTTGGACGGCGTATACGTACCGCTCAAGTCGCTGACCTTGATGGGGGTGTTGGCGGGGATCGCCTCCGCGTTGGGAGGGCCCTTCACCTCGAGCGTGCCGCTCTCGGCGCCGCCCAGTTTGATGGTGGCGCTCGGGCTCATCGCGCCCTTGCCCAGTTCGACCGGGCTGGACGAGACGCCCTTCTGCCAGGACATGGTGATCTTGTAGCCATTGCCGCTCTCGGCACTCTTGATGTCGATGGGCGAGACGGCGGACTTGTCACCGATCGGCGTCTTGCAGTTGTACTCGACGTCGACGACCTCGGCCCAAGCTGCGGGGGCGGCCATCAGCACCGCCGAGCCGGCCAGGGCCGCGGCGAACGCGAGCGCGGCGGTTCGTTTCTGGTACGTCCGGTATGACACGGTCCCCTCATTCCTGACGGCACATCAGATCGGCCGTCAAGGTACGCCCGGGGCCTTGTGGAGGGAAGACAAAGGACGCGCCGGATCTCGATCGATCCGCCGCGTACGACGATGGTTTCGAACTTGCGGTAACCCTTGGTGGGGGTTATGTCCAGCTAAGCGGGCGCCCCGAGCTCCGCCCATACCGTCTTGCCCGCCACCCCTGGAGCGCGGACGACACCCCAGTCCAGGCACAGCCGCTGCACGATGAACATCCCGTGGCCGCCGGGGCGCCCGGCGCGGTGCGGGGTGCGCGGGGCGGGCTGGCCGGTGCCCCGGTCGGAGACCTCGACGCGCAGCACCTTGTTGTCGCAGGCGATCCACAGCTCGTCCGGGCCCTCGGCGTGCAGGCAGGCATTGGTGACGAGCTCGGAGACGACCAGCAGTACGTCCTCGGCGGCGGCCCGCCGGTCGGCGGTCGCGGCGGGCAGCCAGCCCCACGCGTACAGCGCCTGGCGCGCGAAATCGCGGGCGAGGGGGACGACCCCGCTCGCCCCGTCGAGGTTGAGCCGACGGACCTGACGGGCGGCCGGGCGCGCGGACCCGTCGTCTCTGGCCTCCCCCGAAGCGCCGCAGACGCCCGCCTCCGGGCCGCGGTCGCCCGGCGGGTAAGGCCGGGTGGTGCTCATCAGCGCTTCACCTCACCGATTCACCAGTTCTCGATTCAAGACTCAAGACATTTCAGAAAGCTCAGGACACTCAGGATCCGGGACTGCCGCGCGCTCGCCGTTGGCCTTGTTGACATATTCAGGATGTCTCCTGCCCGGCCGATCCGTCAGAACACCCACTGATTCGTCGTGAGCACTGTGACGCTGGTAACGCGCCGATCACATAGAGACAACTGAGCCATAACTATGCACACGGCAGCCGGGCGGTTACTCACCGGGGGTCGATCGAAAATGCCCTGGAGGGTGCGACAGAGTGCGACAACTCACGCGGAGCACATCGAGGACACAGAGTGCGCCGCGCGTGTCATACGCCGGGCGATCACTCGCGCAGAGCCGCATCGAGGGTGTCGTGCACGGTGAAGACGGCTGCCGCACCGGTGATCTCGAACACCCGGGCCACCACCGGAAGCATCCCGGCCAGATGGACCCCACCGCCCGCGTCCTCGGCTTTGAGCCGGGCGCCGAGCAGCACGTTCAGCCCGGTGGAGTCACAGAACTCGAGCCGCGAACAGTCCACGACGAGGCGCGCGAACCCGCGCTCGAGACAATCCTCGAGCGGTACTCGCAGCAGATCGGCGGTGTGGTGATCCAACTCACCCGCCGGGGTCACGACGGCGCTTGGGCCCTCTCCCCGCACCTCGACCAGAAGCCGGCCCGATTGTGCGCTGCCGACCGTCCCGCGGTCCATGCCGTCTCTCTCTTCCGACCGTCGTGGCTGATGACTGACGCTCTTGAACATTACGCCTTCCCTACGACCACGACTCCTGCCGTGCGGTTCCTTCCCTACGACCTCTCTACGACCTTGCCACACCCAAATAGCCGCCCAGAACTGGACATTTCTCCAGCAAGCGCACTTGCGGTGGGCTGACGAAAGCGGGTAGGGCTAGTAGGGACACGAATCAACACGGCCGGCTTTGGAGGCGCCGCACACCGCAGTGCACGTATTGGCATCGGCGGCCATATGCCGAGAACGATGGAGGACATCATGTCACCCCGGCTCGACGCATCGCAGACCCCCCAGGCGACGTCGACACCCGCTCCAGAAGAGGCGGATCACGTCGAGGAGGACCTCGACGGACTCGCCGGCCTTCCGGAGATCCCGCCGTACGACGAGGTGGGGCCGGTGGACGCACGGGCCCTGTCCAAGACCCTCTTCGAGCGGCTGGAATCCCTGGAAGAAGGCACGCACGAGTATTCCTATGTACGCAACACCCTGGTTGAACTCAATCTCGCCCTGGTGAAGTTCGCCGCTTCCCGGTTCCGCTCCCGCAGCGAGCCGATGGAGGACATCATCCAGGTCGGCACGATCGGCCTGATCAAGGCGATCGACCGCTTCGAGCTCAGCCGTGGCGTGGAGTTCCCGACCTTCGCGATGCCGACGATCGTCGGCGAGATCAAGCGTTTCTTCCGCGACACCAGCTGGTCGGTGCGCGTGCCCCGCCGGCTCCAGGAACTCCGTCTGGACCTGGCCAAGGCCGGCGACGAACTGGCCCAGCAACTGGATCGCGCTCCGACAGTGGGAGAGCTGGCGGATCGCCTGGGCCTGTCGAACGACGAGGTCGTCGAGGGCATGGCCGCGTCCAACGCCTACACCGCGTCATCACTCGACGCCCAGCCTGAAGAGGACGACTCCGAAGGCGCCCTGGCCGACCGCATCGGCTACGAGGACCACGGCCTGGAAGGCATCGAGTACGTCGAGTCCCTGAAGCCCCTGATCGCCGAACTCCCTTCCCGCGACCGGAAGATCCTCTCCCTCCGCTTCGTCGCCAACATGACCCAGTCCGAGATAGGCGACGAACTGGGCATCTCCCAGATGCACGTCTCACGCCTGCTGTCTCGCACGCTGGTACGACTCCGGAGAGGCCTGACGGTCGAGGAGTAGCGCTGCGCCGCGGGTGGGGCCACCAGAGGTGGCCCCAACGCACGTGACGCTGAAGCTTGCTGATGGCGCCCGTACGAGGTCCCCCTGAGCGGGGCTCGGCGGGCGCCATCATCACAAACAAGCCACGCAAACATCGTTACTGGCGGAAACCCCTACCCTCTCCGACCTCCTCCCACCACTATGACCCCACCCCATACCAATCGGTACGCCGAGGTGCCGACGGTGGCGAAGGCGGGGGCAAGAGGGGGGAACGGGGATGACTCGGGCGCATCAGGGCGACGAGAACCACGCTGGAACAACTGCAGGCGCGAAGGCGAGCGCGGGCGCCGGCCCGCACACCAGCACGCCCGACACGCAGCTCACCGCACTGATACGCGCCGACGCCGCCACCGCGTACCCGGCGCTGCGCGAGCTGCGCCTGCGGCACCGGCCCGCCGTGCTGGCGTACGCGCGGCTGTGTGCCATGGATGAGCCCGGCGCACGCCGGCTCACGGCCCAGGCGTTCGCGCTGGCCGCCCGCGAGACGGCGCGCGGCGTCGAGCCGCGCGGACCGTGGCGGCACAAGCTTCTGCTACTGGTCACGCGCGTGGCCGCCGCATGGGCCACCGACGACCGCGGCAACCGGCTCCATCCGGACCTGCTCACCCACCTGCGCGAGACGAGTGCCGACGACCGCGAACCGCCGATGCTCGCCGCGTTCCACAGCCTTCCGACCCGTGTCCAGGGCCTCGTCTGGTACACGGTCGTGGACGAGGAGCCCGACGCCGGAGCGGCCGTCTACCTGGGATTCACGCCGCAGGACGTGACGTACGGGAAGGAGCCGGCCTTCCAGTCCCTGCGCCAGGCCTGTCTGAAGGCCCGGCTGGCCAGCTCCGGCGACCCGCGCTGCCAGGGCTTCCGGCGACTGATCGAGGAGGCGGTGCGCCCCGAGCATCCGCGGTACGGAATGGATCTGGACGCCCACATCACGCAGTGCGCGCACTGCGCCGCCGCGTACGAGGAGCAGTGCGCGCTGCGGGACATCCCGCGTACCGCGTTGGCGGACGGGCTACTGGTGTGGGGCGGCGCGGCCTACGCCTCGGACGGATCCACCGCGCCTGGTCGCGCTTCCCGGCGCGCCCGGAATGCCAGGCACTCCCGGACCCGGACCACCGCGGCAGTGGCCTGGCTGCCGTCGCGACGCTTCGGACTCGCCTCGGCGGCGCTCGGCATCGCGGTGGCTCCCCTGCTGATGTACCTGCTCTCGTCGAACAGTTCACAGCCCCAGCGCGCCGCCAACTCCGTACCCCCACCCGCGCGGCCGCCCGCGATGACAGTGACGCCGACGATCTCGGCGACGTCGTCCCCGTCGCCTTCACCGACGCGCAGGGCCAAGTCCCCTGGGTCGCATCTTGCGATGTCGCGTCTACAGCCACAATGGATCACCTGTTCCCAGATTTCCCATGCCAATAGCTCCCTAGTTGGCCGCCCAGCCGCGCTTG
>NZ_JAAKZX010000212.1 GCF_011045025.1 Streptomyces ureilyticus | reverse complement strand
CTCCTGGACGGCGACCTGTCCGCGCGCCGCGTGGAGCCCGACGCCGACCCGCGCGCCGTCCGCGCAGGCGGTCCTCGGCCTGCTCGATCGGCTGCCGCCCGGACTGGCTTCGGGGACGCCACGGCCCTCGTGGGCTGCGAAGGCTCCGCATTACGCGGCTATTGTCGGGGCTGCGTTGCCTCAACTAGCCGCTCAAGCAAGTGAGTTGGCTGAGGAGATGACGGCGGGCGTCGGCTCAGGGCCCGTCGTCGCCGTGCATGGTGACCTGTACGAGAGTCAGCTCCTTGTGGACGGTGGCCGGATCAGCGGGCTGCTGGACGTGGACACCGCGGGGCCCGGCGAACGTGTCGACGACCTGGGCTGTCTCCTCGGCCATCTGTCCGTCCTCGCCCAGATCGACCTGGAGCGCGCCGACGCCATCAATCGGCTGGGCGCCGGCTACTTGGCGGCGTTCGCGGGTGTTGTCGACCCCGCCGAGCTGCGGCGTCGTACTGCTGCCGTGGTGCTGTCCCTGGCCACTGGCCCGCATCGCGTGCAGGAGGCCGGGTGGCAGGCGGCTACCCGGGCCCGGCTGGACCTGGCTACGCGCTGGCTGCATCCCGGGTGAGGGGGCGTTCGTTCCCCGGATTGCTCCCCGGATTGGGGTCTTTCACGTTCGGATGAGGGGTCTTTCACGGGCGCCCCATGGAGGCTTCATCGCCGGGGGCGAGCTTAGAAGCAGAGCCCGAACCGTTCCGGGGCGGGCACCCAGGAAGGAACAACATCATGCGCATCACCAGACCGTGGCGCATAGCCGTTGCCGGTGTCGGCGCCACCGCAGTACTCGCCGGACTGGGCGGCGCGGCGGCAGCCACCGACCGCGGCATCGACCTGCACGACAAGTCCGACGCGGTGAGTGTCAGCACGCAGCTCGGCGACGACGACGGCCGCGATGATGACGGCCGTGGCGGCGACGCCGACGACTCGCCGGGTTCCGCGGATTCGCCGGGCGGGTCTCCGGCTTCCCGCGACGGCTCGCCGGAGTCGGCGGACAGCCCGCTCACCTCGCCGTTCGACTCGGCGGACTCGCCCAACGCGCCTGGTGGTGGAGCGGACTCGGGCAACAGCCCGGCGGACGCCTCCGCCGACAGCCCGGCGGGTTCCTCGGCTGACAGCCCGTCCGCCGACTCTGCCGACAGCCCGAACACGCCCGTGAAGCCCGCCGCGCCCAACCCGGTTGCGGACGACTCGGCCGACTCTCCTGCCGCTCCGGCACCTCGTGACATCGACTCGGGCAACAGTGCCGCCAGTGCGGCCAGCGTCTCCTCCGCGAACTCTGCCGGTTCGGCCGGCTCGGCGGACTGATCCAGCCGCCCGGTGATGGGCTGTGGGCCCGGACGCAACGGTAAGAGCGCCGTGCTGTCGGGGCTCGCAGCGTACGCCTACAGTGCCTCTCCTCAATCCTCAATCATGGTGACGGTCTTCATCAGCAGCGGTCGCTGGCGCCGTTGCTTCCACCGCCGGTGAGATTTCCGTCCCAGACCCAACCATTGGCGTTCGTCCCGCTGACGCGCACATGGGTCCACTTGTTGCCTGCCTCGTTCTTGGTCCAGCAGTGCCAGAAGAGTTTCCTGTCTGTTCCCACGATGGTCCAGTCGCAGTAGTTGTGCGGACCAGTGCGAATAACGCCGTTCTCCTTTACGTAGCCGGAGCCTCCGTCTTTGTTGGACCACCGGGGGTGCGTCAAGCAACTCCGTGGACCTTCTGCCCCCTGCGAAGAATCCGGGACCGAATGCGCGGAAGCTGTCGTCAGGACGATGCCCAGGGCCGCTGTCGGGAGTGCGACGAGAGCACGGAATCGATTTCCCCTCATCGAGGTTTCCTTTCCCTTCGCATGTCTACTTGCGGAGGCGCTCGCCGGTGAGGTCGGCGGCCTGCCGAGCCTCCGCGACTGCCGTGTCTCGACTCTCAGGGCGGTGAGAGTTGTCTGTAAGGCCAGTTCGGAGGGGTAGACAAGGGGCCAAGGTGGAACGTGGCGCCTGGGCTGTCGAGCACGGCTACTCCCTGGCCGGGAGCCGCGGTGGCCACGGCCGGCCTCCATCCGTGCTGCGTACGCCCGCGCCATCGGTATGTCTTCAAGCTGAGGTTGGAACGGGCTCATTGCCTGACGGTGATGTTCTGGAGTTGATACTGGCCTCATGACTCCAGCGAACCGTCAGGACACAGTCCGCTTACGTGCGTTCACCGAGGGCGACCTTTCCTTCCTCGATCGGCTCTGTACGGATCCCGATGCGCTCGGCGAGTTCGAGTGGCCCGGATTCGGTGATCCGAGGGCACGTCGTAAGCGGTGGGAGAGTGACGGGTATATCTCCGCCGAGTCCGCGGCGGTTGCGATCGTGCGGGCCGACGACACGGTTATCGGCATCGCCAGCTGGAAGCGCGGCGGTTTCCCGTTGGGTGTCACGTACGAGATCGGCGCGGCGGTGCTGCCCGAGCATCGGGGGCAGGGGGTGGGCACGGCGGCGCAGAAGCAACTCGTGGACTACCTGTTGGACCACACGACTGCGAACCGAATCGAAGCCCTCACAAATGGCGGCAACTTCGGCGAGCAGAAGGTGCTCGAACGCGTTGGGTTCCGTAAGGAAGCAGTCATGCGCGGTAGGTCCTTCCAGCATGGCGAGTACGTCGATGTGCTCGTCTACGGCCTGCTCCGCTCAGAGCGCCGTCCCGGAACGCCGTGAGCATTCTCCAGGCCTATTCAAAGTGAGGAAGGTGCCGTCCAAGGGGGAAGGCCCTCGATATCATGACCGCAGAATTTCTAATGACACTCGATGAAGGAATGCTTGAATATTTCCGCGACATGGCGAGTGAAATGGTCGAGTGATTCGGCATTTCTCGCGCCGAAGCCGTGGCGAGGATCAATGAGACATACGGCGAATTGGAGGTCTCGCCCTACCCTGACCTCATGTGTCACGAGCTCCCAGAATTCTGGGCGTACGGCGCGTACTACTACCCCAACGAAAAAGATCGACTTCCGACCGGAGATGTCGACGCTGACGCAGAAATTGACCTCACTCGACTGTCGGTCCGCCCCGTACCGCCCAGGGGCTCGGACTCGGCAGCCTGGACTCTCCAGGACGACGAGCCGGACAACTGAACGATTCAGGTCATTCCATCAGAGATTTGGGCCTGCGTCATGAGAACCGAAGAGTTCCTGACTCGACTTGATGGCGAGACGCTGGACTATTTTCGTGAAATGGTAGACGTGCTGGTTGGGTATTTCGGTATCTCGAGGGCAGAGGCCGTCGCGAGAATTAATGAGAGGTATGCAGGCGAGGATATCAGCGGCATGAACCAGGACCTTATGTGTCATGAGTTCCCGGAGTACTGGGCTTACCATCTCTACTTCAAGCCGCCACTCGACGCGCGTCCGCTTCCCTCGGGAGATCCGGAGGCGGACGGTGATCTCTCGAAGTGGGAGGTTCGCCCGCCGCCGCCCAGAGATTCACCCTTCTGGACCCTCAAAGAGTAGTAAGGCCTCCGACCGGATTGCAGGTCCTTGATCTGACAAGAGAATTGGGGATGTAGTGGCCCACTATGAGGATCTTTCCGCCTACGAGTACTTCCGAGCGTCGATACCTGGTGGCGTGAGGGCTCTCAATGTGGGCTGGCTGGAGGAAGGGGAGGCGTACGTAAAGGGAAGCCCTCCGAGTCCTTTCCTGTCAGCGCTTGGATTGTTGGTGCGTGATGCTCCCCAGATGAAGACGAGGGGCTGGCACGGGTGTCAACTTCCCCACGAAAAGAGAGAGGCGCAATACCCTCTTGCCGTTGAAATCTCTGGCAGCAAGGTGGTGCTGGGTGGGGCAGAGATTCGTGTCGTCGCGGAGTCAGGAGACTGGCTCGTTGCGCCAGATCTCGTCTACCACTACGTAGCGGCCCATTCCTACTTGCCGCCGGAGCCGTTCATTGAAGCGGTCATGGCCGGGCGGGTGGCTCCTGAGGTCGGCTCGAGCGGATGAGGCTCGGGGCTCGACCTACGGTGCGCTGTTTTCCGCGTCTTCGATGCCCTCCACGAAGTGGTCGAACTCGCCTGCCTGTACGCCTAGTACGAAGGCGTCCCACTTGCGGCGGTTGGTTGTGACGACGTTGGCCGGGTCGCTCGTTTCGCGGATGTAGACGGGGGATTCGGCGTCGTCTCCCTCGCCGAAGGCGATTTCGATCCAGGGGCCGGGGCCCTCGGCGTCTTCGGGTGCGGCGCGGATCCAGTCGAGGTTCGGGGGGGATGTCAGCCACGGTGGGTTTCGTCCTTGTGCTTGAGGGTGTGGAGGAGGGCGGAGAAGGCGGCGGGGGCGGCGTCGAGTATCGCGCCGGTGGAGTCGCCGCTTTCGGTGAGGTGGATCCTTGCTGTGCCGATAGCTATGTGTACGCATGAGTCGCCCTGTCCGCAGTAGGACGACTTCTGCCACCTGGTGTGCTTGGACATTTCGTTCCCTTCACAGGTCACGGATCGCATTGTGGATGACGTCTCGGGACTGCTCGGGGCTGAGAGCCAGGGACTCCATACGGTTGAGGAGTACCCGGTACATCTCCAACTGGGCCTCGGCGTCGAGGAACACGGGGCCGTGGGACTGATCGAGGTGGACCGTGTCCAGTTGGGGCACGGGACCGCTGGAGTAGAAGATCGACTGGCCTGAGCCCGGAAAGGAGCCGACGGCGAACGGGAGCACCTTGAGCGTGATGTGGTCCCGTTCGCTCATGTCCAGTAGGTGCTGCAGCTGCCCCTTCGCCACGGACGAGCCGCCGAACCGCATGCGCAGAGCGGCCTCGTGGATGATCGCGAGGTAGGGGGTCGGGCTGTTCCTGAAGAGGATGGCCTGACGTTTGATGCGGAAGGACACCCGGTGCTCGATGTCGGGCGGTGAGAACTCCGGTACGACCTGCCGGAACAGTTCGCGAGCGTGGTCGACGGTCTGGAGCAAGCCGGGGATGTGCACCGTGATCGCGGTGCGCAGACGCGTGGCGTGGTGCTCGACCTCCGCCAGGTCGAGCAAGCCGTTGGGGAGAAGCTCGCGGTACTCCTCCCACCAGCCGCGCGTCCGGTCAGTGGTCATCGCGCTCAGCGCCTCGACGAGTGCCGCGTTGCCGCACTTGTAGTGGCGGGCAAGGGCGCGAACGCGTTCAGCGCTTACGCCCACGCGTCCCGCCTCCATGTTGCTGACCTGAGTCTGCTTGATGCCCATGAGTTGACCGGCATCGGTGGCGGTGAGGCCTGCGCGTTCCCGGAGTTTGCGCAGCTCCGCGCCGAAGCGGAGTTGACGACCCGTTGGGTTGCTCCTCACGGGCTTGCCCGCCTCCTTGCTGTCACCGTCACTCACACGAGTGGTAGTGAATGGAATCCTTGGATTCCAGTGAATGTATTCACTGGTGCCGCTATCTTATTGCTCAGGCGCCACACCCAGAAGTACCCCGCTCGACGGAGCGGCCGCGGTCACTGGGCAACGTAACCAACCCACTCCCCAAACCACCCAACTTCCCTCCGAATCAGGAGACTTCCGATGGCAACCGTATCCCCGCCCTGGTCCTACACCCTCCAACTCCCGCACGATCCACGCGCACCGGGTATCGCCCGCGCAACCCTCCGTACGGTGCTGGCCGCCCACGGCCTCACCGAACTCACCTCCACCGCCGAGCTGCTGGCGTCCGAGCTCCTCACCAACGCCCACCGGCACACCAAGGGCCCGTACGCTCTCCGGCTCCGATCGACCGAACCCCACGGGCTCTACGTCGCCGTATGGGATTCCGACCCGAGACTCCCGCCCGGCTTCGGCGACACCGCCGACGTACCTCCGGAAGCCGCCCAGGAGGCCGAAAACGGCCGCGGCCTGCACCTCGTACGGGCCTGTGCCGACGCGTGGGGCGCCTCCGCCCCGCCCGAACTGGGCGGCTCCGAGGGCGGCAAGCTGCTGTGGGCCGAGTGTCAGTGCGATGCCCTACGGTGATTGCACGTACTCGGAGCGTGAACGGGGATGGCATGGCACAGCTTGAGGAGCGGCTCACGAGGGCCGCTTGCACACGTGCGGGCCGTGAAGCCGAGGCGATGGAGGGGACCGGACAGTACGGTGAATACGACGCCGAGCGGGACGTCGGACCTCCCATCGACCCCGCTCGCGCAGCCGCAGACGTGGAGGGACGGAGGCAGCGAGCCATGTCGGTATCGCCGGGCGCCTGGATGTACCCGCGCCCTCGCCCGGGGAATCTGCGTGAGATCGCCGAGAAGATCGAGGACGCTACGGGTCTGCGTGTGCAGATTGTGGGAGGAAAGCTCGTGATGTCCCCTACTCCACGTGGGAAGCACGCGGGTGTTGTGTGGCAGCTGCGTCAGCAACTCGACGGAATTCTTCCCCAGGGGCTCGGAGCCTTCGAGATGTCCTCGATCGCCCTGCCGGAAGACCCCGACGACTACGTCACGCCGGACCTGATCATCCTGCCCCTGGACTGGATGGACGACGACGACTGGCTGGCCGACCCTGAAGACGCGACGCTCGCCGTCGAGGTCATCTCCAGTTCCGAGAAGTCCCGCGAGATCAGGGACAAGGCCGACTGGTATGCCGTCGCGGGCGTGGCCGTTCTCCTCGTCATCGACCCCCGCAAGGGCACCTGGGCTCTGCACACCCGTCCGGACAACGGTGCCTATCAGGACGTGTTGCCCGGCAAGTTCGGGGAGCCGGTGCCGTTTCCCGCCCCTCTCCGGTTCGAAGTCGCCACCGATCGCTTCCCCTTGTACGGCGATTCGCCGCGTGCCAGGGGGAGCACGGCAGGCTCGTAGGGGGCTCACCGATTGCGGGCGAGGCACCGGCGTGCTGCCAGGCAGCGGGCGATGATCATTCCGCAGTAGGGCGCCCGCCTCTACACTGACGGTCGGCGGACTAGGACTACCGTGCGGCGAGGGGCGGTTGACGGTGCGTAAGGCGTGGATCGTGGGTATCGCCGTCACGGGGACGGGGCTCAGCTTCGTCATGCTGCTCGTCGTCGGGGTCTACATGACCGCCGGGAACCTCGCCAACGGGGTCGGGAAGGGCGCCGTCGGGCTGGCCAAGGGGGCCGTGCCGGGGGCTTATCAGACGCTGGTGCAGAAGTGGGGGAATCTGTGTCCTGCCATCAATCCGGCGTTGCTGGCGGCGCAGTTGTATCAGGAGAGCGGGTTCAATCCGAAGGCGCAGAGTCCGGCCGCCGCGCAGGGCATCGCTCAGTTCATCCCGGGGACCTGGGCCTCGCACGGACTTGACGGGGACGGTGACGGCGATCGCGACGTATGGGATCCGAATGACGCGATTCCGTCGGCCGCTTCGTACGACTGCAAGCTCGCCGGGTACGTGAAGGACGCGCCCGGCGACCCGACGAAGAACATGCTCGCCGCGTACAACGCGGGGGCGTACGCCGTCATCAAGTACGGGGGCGTGCCGCCGTACAAGGAGACGCAGAACTACGTCAAGACGATCACCACGCTGCAGGACAGCTTCGCCGCGCCCGTCGGCCGGGTGCAGCCCTCGCAGCAGGCGGCCGGGGCGATCGGTTACGCGCAGAAGAAGCTCGGGACGCTGTATCTGTGGGGCGGGAACGGTACCGCTGACCAGGGCGGACGCTTCGACTGTTCGGGGCTGACGAAGGCCGCGTACGAGAGTGTGGGGATCGAGCTGCCTCGGGTCGCCAACGATCAGTACAACGCCGGGCCGCACCCGAAGCGGGAGGAACTGCTGCCGGGCGATCTCGTGTTCTTCTCGGACGACCTCACCAATTCCCGGGCCATCCGGCATGTGGGCATTTACGTGGGCGGCGGATACATGATCAACGCGCCGCGGCCCGGCGCCGTGATCCGGTTCGACCCGATCGATACGCCCGACTACTTCGGGGCGACCAGGGTCACCGAAGATGGCGCGAAAGCGTTGCCCACTCCCGTGTGATCTGGCCGAATCCTTCCGTTACCGGCTGTTACAGTCACTGATTCACGCGCCTCTGAGCTGCGGGAATGTGTCTCTCTTCGATAACGTCTGCGTGATCATTCGGTGGACTGTGGAACGTAGAGGAGGGGGTCATGCGTTCCATGGACGTACGCCTGACAAGCGACTGGCGATGGACGTACGACGTAGCCGACCACGGGGGTTGATGGCGCGGCGCATCGGACAGGTGCGCTGGAATTGCACGACGAAGATCATGACGAAGGGGCCGCTGCACCATGGCTGGACTCGCCGAATCCGGGTCGAACCCCGACGTCGACTTGCTCTATGACATCAACGGACTGGCCAAGGACGCCCCCGGCTGGATCGACGGGATCATGAAGTTCGTGGGTGAGTGGGGAATCCTGCTCGCCATGGTGCTGCTGGTGCTCGGGTGCTGGTGGACCGTACGGCGCCGGGGTGGCGAGGACGCCGCCTCCTCCGTGGCCGCGCTGATCTGGGCGCCGCTCGCGGCCGGCATCGCGGTCTTGGTGAACGTGCCGATACGGGGCTTTGTGGAGCGGCCCCGGCCCTTCCGTGAGCACCAGGGGCTCGAGGTCCTCATCGGCGGCAAGACCGACTACTCGTTCGTGAGCGATCACGCGACGCTCGTCATGGCGCTGGCTGTCGGGCTGTTCATGGCGAACCGGAAGTTCGGGCTGCTGGGGCTCGGACTTGCGCTGGTCGAGGGGTTCCTCCGGGTCTATATGGGCGTGCATTACCCGACCGACGTCATCGGCGGGTTCGCCCTGGGGACGGCCGTCGTGCTGCTCCTCTCGCCGCTCGCCCTGGCGTTGCTGACGCCGGTGACGCGGGCCGCGGAGCGGTCGGCTCGGGCGGGGTGGGTGATCCGGGCTCGGGGTGCTTCTCCTGAGGAGGAGGACCAGATGGCTCCCGGAACTCGGGCCGGGACAGAGGCCGAGGCGGAGGCGCGGGACCTGGCGGCGTAGAACTCCGGCGGGGGAGGCCGTACGGCCGTCTGTTCGGCCGGACGACCTCCCCGGGATGTTGATCACCCGTAGCCGCGCTCCCATTTGCCGCAGCCCCAGTACGCGTCCTCTTCCTTGTCACCCACGCAGACCCTGATGTTGACCCGCTTGCCCTCCTTGACGTTGACCTGCTTTCCGGCATAGGAGCCGGAGTTGCCCCCGTCCGTGTCCCAGACCACGACGTCGGGGCTGCTGTTGCCCTTGGTGTCGCCCAGGATGACGGCGCCGTGTGCCGGGTCGTCGAGATGGCACATGTCTGCGACTTTGAACCAGTCACCCTTGTGCTCGAACCTGCCGTTCGCGTCGCCGGCCCCGATGCAGGCCTCCCCATCGGCGTGGGAGAAAGGGCTGTTCTTGCTCGCGGCGGCGCTCGCGGGAGACGCGGCGACTCCCCACGCCAGGGCGCATGCGGCACCCGTGGCGACCATCCCCCGCAGCAGGCGGGAATGTTCTTTGAGCATGTGTGCTCCCCCTTGTTCTCGTACCGGACGAGCACCCGTCCGTGCCGTCGGCCGTCGGGAGTCCGCCGTCGGGGGTGCTCGTGTCTCGACGCTCGTGGCTGCGGGCGTTGTCCGTAAGACCAGTTCAGGGGAGTAGACAAGGAGGACCGGGGGCACAGACTGCCGGACGCCCACCGATGTGCCGCCCTCACATCGCCTGCGGGTGTGGGGCCTACAGCGCCTGCGGGTAAGCAAAGAAGCCGTCCGGGTCGTACCGCTTCTTGAGCTTCGCCAGACGCCCCGCCGCCGGCCCGTAGTACGCCGTACGCCAGTCCTTGAGCGTCGAGTCCGTGTAGTTCTGGTACGCCGCCCCCGAAGCGTGGCGCCTCATCGCGGCGTGGGCTTCGCCCAGCCACGACTGGGCCGCCGTGCCGGAGGTTCCCGCGCGCCAGGACGCGATGTACTGGGCCAGTACGCGGGAGCGGCGGTGTACGAAGGCCGTTGCCGTGGGGGCCACGCGGTTGATCTCGCCGCCGAGCGCCGTCAGTTGGACGGTGGCGGCGCCGCCCCGTACCGACTCGATCTGGGTCAGCAGCGTCTGGATGCCCGTCGTCGGGATCGCGCGGTCGAAGAAGTCCGAGCGGGCCGCGTATGTCTCGCGGCCGAGCGCGCCTTCGGGGGAGCGGCCGGGGGTCGTGCCGGGCAGATGGCACTGGGCGTCGGAGGAGAAGGAGGAGCAGCCCGCGTACACCTCCATCGACTCCTCGTACGTACGCCGCTGAAGCGAGGCGTTGCTGGGCTGGACGCCGATCCGGTCGGCCAGGCGGTCCACCGCGTTCTGCAGTTCGCCGTGGGTGCCGAGGGAGAAGGCGGTGATCGAGACGGTGGGGGCGGCGCCGGCCGTGTTCGCGAGGTGGGCCGAGGACCAGATCTCGTCGGGCTGGTCCGGGCCCCATTCCTGCCAGGCCGCGAGTACGGCGGCGGCCCGGGACCAGGGCCAGGTCAGGTTCGCGGTGACCGCCTGCGGGGCCGGGCGGGTGCGGAAGCGCAGCTCGGTGACGACGCCGAAGTTGCCGTTGCCCGCGCCGCGCAGCGCCCAGAAGAGGTCCTTGTTGTCGTCGGCGTCGGCGGTCAGCTCCTTGCCGTCGGCGGTGATCAACGTGGCCCGGGTGAGGCTGTCGCAGGTCAGGCCGTACGCGCGGGAGACCACGCCGTGGCCGCCGCCGAGCGTGAGGCCCGAGACGCCGACGCTCGGGCAGGAGCCGGCCGGGATCGTGACGCCCTTCGCGGCGAGCGCGCGGTAGACGTCGATCAGCTTGGCGCCCGCGCCGATGACCGCCTCATTGCCCGAGGCCCGGACCTTGGCGATCTTCGATACGTCGACGATGAGGCGCCCATTGCCCGAGGACCAGCCGGCGTAGGAGTGGCCGCCGTTGCGGATGGCGACGGGGAGCTTGCGGGCGCGGGCGTACGACAGTGCCGTACGGACGTCGTCAGCATGGGCGACGTACGCGACGGCCGTCGGCTTCAGCGAGTCGAAGCGCGTGTTGTAGAGCTGGCGGGCGGCTGCCCAGGCCTCGTCGCCCGGGCGGACCAGGCTGCCGTCCAGGTCCTTGGCGAGGCCGGCCAGGTTGGCCGGGACCGACTCGCTCTGCGTCTTGATCGGCGTACGTGACGTGGACGCCCCCTCGGTGGAGCGCGGCTCGGATCCGCTGCCGCTGCACCCTGCGGTGACCGCGGCGGCGAGGGCCGCGGTGCCTCCGCCTATGAACGTACGCCGTCGCATGAGTGCCTCCCGTGGTTTCACGTGGAACGAGACGGGTCCGCGGAGGCGAGGGTTCCATCTCCGGCGACGACCAGGAGGCGGGGAGGTGCGGAAACCCTCACGTGCTCTCCCCGTGAGCATTCCGTGACCTCACCGCACTGACGGCAGGGGTTCACCTTCCGTTCACTCACGGCCATCGGCCACTTCACCTCTTCTGTCTAATTTCGGCCTTACGCGGTGCGTGGTGCGAGCGGAGGTTCGCTCACGTATCACTCGAATTCGGCGATGCGTACGCGTGGACCGGTACGTATCGGCAAGTACGACGTTGGCAAGTTACAGACGGCAGCCTCGTGCGGACGAGAGGCTGCACCACGACTTCGCACGCCGCCTGTGGGGCGGCTCCTGGAAGGAACTCCCGAAAGTGAAGCTTCAGCGCAAGAACCGGCTTCGCGCCCTTTCCCTCGGTGCTGTCGCCGTCTCCAGCGCCCTGGCCCTGACGGCGTGCGGCTCCGACGACACCGGCGCCGACCCCGGAACCGGCGACGGCGCCAGCACTCAGGCCGGCAACATCAAGTGTGACGACGCCCAGGGGCAGTTGCTCGCCGACGGTTCGTCCGCGCAGAAGAATGCGATGGACGCCTGGGTCAAGCAGTTCTCGGCCGCCTGCAAGGTGCAGATCAACTACAAGGCCGGCGGCTCGGGCGCCGGTGTCACCGCGTTCACCCAGGGTCAGGTCGCCTTCGCGGGTTCCGACTCCGCGCTGAAGCCCGAAGAGGTCACCGCCTCCAAGGAGCAGTGTGAGGGCGGCCAGGGCATCAACCTCCCGATGGTCGGCGGCCCGATCGCGGTCGGCTACAAGCTCTCCGGCGTCGACAACCTGGTCCTGGACGCGGACACGCTGGCCAAGATCTTCGACAGCCAGATCACCAAGTGGAACGACCCGGCGATCGCGAAGCTGAACCCCGACGCCAAGCTGCCCGCCACCAAGATCCAGGCCTTCCACCGCTCGGACGAGTCCGGCACCACGGACAACTTCACCAAGTACCTCAAGGAAGCCGCACCCGACGTCTGGGGCAAGTACGAGGGCGGTAAGGCCTGGGAGGCCAAGGGCGGCCAGTCCGCTCCGCAGTCCTCCGGTGTCACCGCGCAGGTGAAGCAGACCGAGGGCGCGATCGGCTACATGGAGCTGTCGTACGCCAAGGAGGGCATGAACACGGTCGACCTCGACACGGGTGCGGGCACGCCGGTCGAGGCCACCATCGACAACGCCAGCAAGGCCATCGCCGCCGCCAAGCAGGTCGGCACCGGCAAGGACCTGGCGCTGGAGCTGGACTACGCGACCAAGGCCGAGGGTGCCTACCCGATCGTCCTGGTCACGTACGAGATCGTCTGCGACAAGGGCAACAAGGCCGACACCCTGCCCGCCACCAAGGCGCTCCTGCGCTACATGGCGAGCGAGGACGGCCAGAAGATCCTCGCCGAGAACGACTACGCGCCCATGCCCCAGGAGATCATCGCCAAGGTCCGTACGACCGTTGAGGGTCTGAGCTGACCTGAGTGCGGCCCGGCCCCCATCGACCGGGCCGGGCCGCACTTTCCGGTGCACCGCCGCCAGGAGCCGCTCAGCATGGGTGGCTCCGCAGACCGGAGAACCCAATGGGCATACCTACACAGGACACGGCACCTCCACCTCCCCCCACCCAGCCGTCCACGGCCGAACAGAAGCGAGCGGCCCGCGGCGCCACCCGGCCCGGAGACCGGATCTTCCTCGGTCTCACCCGCGGGTCCGGCATCCTGCTGCTGGTGATCATGGCCGCCATCGCGGTCTTCCTCACCTATCGCGCCTCGCTCGCGATCAGCAAGAACGAGGGCAACTTCCTCACCACCTTCGACTGGAACACCTCCGCCGACCCGCCGGTCTTCGGCATCGCCGTCCTGGCCTTCGGCACGGTGGTCTCCTCGATCATCGCCATGGTCATCGCGGTGCCGATCGCGGTCGCCATCGCACTGTTCCTCACGCACTACGCCCCGCGCCGCCTCAGCGGCCCCATCGCGTACGTGATCGACCTGCTCGCCGCGGTGCCGTCCATCGTGTACGGCCTGTGGGGCGCCCTCATCCTCGTACCGCAGCTGGTCGGCCTCTACAGCTGGCTGGACGAGTACCTCGGCTGGACCGGCATCTTCGAGTGGCAGGGCGGCGCCCCCCGCACGATGCTCACCGTCGGCATCCTGCTCGCGATCATGATCCTGCCGATCGTGACGAACGTGAGCCGTGAGGTCTTCCGCCAGGCCCCGCAGATGATCGAGGAGGCGGCCCTGGCTCTCGGCGCCACGCGCTGGGAGGTCATCCGCATGGCCGTGCTGCCCTTCGGCCGCTCCGGCGTGATCTCCGCCTCGATGCTCGGTCTCGGCCGCGCGCTCGGTGAGACGATGGCCGTGGCCACCGTGCTGTCGCCGGACTTCCTGATCCGCGCCAGCCTGCTCGAACCGGGCGGCGGCACCTTCGCCCAGAACATCGCGAGCAAGTTCAGCGAGGCGACACAGTTCGGCCGGGACGCGCTCATCGCCTCCGGTCTGGTCCTGTTCGTCATCACCCTGCTGGTCAACGGTGCGGCCCGCGCGATCATCGCCCGCCGCAAGGAGTACTCGGGGGCCAACGCATGAGCCACGCAGCCGTCACCGACAAGCGCCCCAGCACCCTGCGCGGCGCGCATCTCCCCAAGTGGTTCGCATGGGCGACCGCAGCGGGCTCCCTTGCCCTCGCCGTCGGCATCGGCCTGGCGGCCGGCCTGCAGAGCAAGATCCAGTGGGGTCTGATCGCCTCGATCCTCTTCGTCCTCGGTACGTACGTGATCTCCGCGAGCGTCGAGGGCAAGCGGCAGGCCAAGGACCGCGTCGCGACCTCCGTGGTCTGGGTGGCCTTCCTGCTCGCCGTCGTCCCGCTGGTCTCCCTGATGTGGACGACCATCTCGCGCGGTGTGAAGGTCCTCGACGGTTACTTCCTGACCCACTCGATGGGTGTGGTCGCGGACGACGAGGTGGGCGGCGGTATCAACCACGCCATCATCGGCACCGTGCAGCAGGTCGGCCTCGCCACCCTGATCGGTGCGCCGATCGGCGTGCTCACCGCGATCTACCTGGTGGAGTACGGGCGCGGCAAGCTCGCCAAGTCCGTCACCTTCTTCGTCGACGTCATGACGGGTATCCCGTCGATCGTCGCGGGTCTGTTCATCCTCAGCCTCATGCTGATGTTCGACATGCAGCCCTTCGGCTTCGCCGGATCGCTCGCGCTGGCCATCCTGATGATGCCGGTCGTGGTCCGCTCCACCGAGGAGATGCTCAAGCTCGTGCCGAACGAGCTGCGCGAGGCCTCCCTCGCGCTGGGCGTCCCCAAGTGGCGCACCATCATCAAGGTGGTCGTACCGACCTCTATCGGCGGCATCACCACCGGCATCATGCTGGCGGTAGCCCGTATCGCCGGTGAGACCGCGCCCATCCTGCTGCTGGTGTTCGGTGGCAACTTCATCAACTCGAACCCGTTCGAGGGTCCGCAGCAGGCGCTGCCGCTCTACATCTACCAGCAGTACGGGGCGGGATCGAGCGCGGGTTACGACCGTGCCTGGGCGGCCTCGCTCGTGCTGATCGCCATCGTGATGATCCTCAACCTCGGGGCTCGCGGCATCGCCCGCTGGAAGGCCCCGAAGGCTGGTCGCTGACGCGGCCATACAGCGACCGGACTGAACTCCCGAAAGAAGCAGTGATCCCCATGGCCAAGCGAATCGACGTAAGCGGTCTGACCGCCTACTACAGCGCCCACAAGGCGATAGAAGACATCTCCATGACCGTCGAGCCCCGCTCCGTGACGGCCTTCATCGGCCCGTCCGGCTGCGGCAAGTCGACGTTCCTGCGCACGCTGAACCGTATGCACGAGGTCACCCCCGGTGGCCGCGTCGAGGGCAAGGTGCTGCTCGACGACGAGGACCTGTACGGGTCCGGGGTCGACCCCGTCGCCGTACGCAGCACGATCGGCATGGTCTTCCAGCGGCCCAACCCCTTCCCCACGATGTCGATCTTCGACAACGTCGCGGCGGGGCTTCGGCTCAACGGCTCGTACAAGAAGGCCGAGCTGGCGGACGTCGTCGAGAAGTCTCTCAAGGGGGCGAACCTCTGGAACGAGGTCAAGGACCGGCTGAACAAGCCCGGTTCGGGGCTTTCCGGTGGTCAGCAGCAGCGGCTGTGCATCGCGCGGGCGATCGCGGTCGAGCCGCAGGTGCTGCTGATGGACGAGCCCTGCTCGGCCCTCGACCCGATCTCGACGCTTGCGATCGAGGATCTGATCGGGGAGCTGAAGGAGCGCTTCACGATTGTCATCGTGACGCACAACATGCAGCAGGCGGCTCGGGTCTCCGACCGCACCGCCTTCTTCAACCTCTCGGCGGTCGGGCAGCCCGGCAAGCTCATCGAGATCGACGAGACGGAACGGATCTTCTCGAACCCGTCTGTCCAGGCGACCGAGGACTACATCTCCGGGCGCTTCGGCTGATGCCAGGCCCCTCGCGGTGCTGCATGGCGGTGCCACCGTGAGGTTGATAGGGCCCGCCCCTGGCTCCCGGGGGCGGGCCCGTCGTTAAGGGGCCGCGCCCCTGGGCCCCAGGCTGCGCCCCCGGTCTCACCATGGGCTGCGCCCTCGGCCCCCCTCGGGGCTGCGCCCCTGGCCTCACTTGGGGCTTCGCCCCTGGACGCCACCAGGGGT
>NZ_JAAKZX010000211.1 GCF_011045025.1 Streptomyces ureilyticus | reverse complement strand
CAGCGTCCTCGCTGTGTTTTCTTCAAAGGAACCTCCACCCACCACATTGCGTGATGGACGGGGTATCAACATATCTGGCGTTGATTTTTGGCACGCTGTTGAGTTCTCAAGGAACGGACGCTTCCTTCGTACTCACCCTCGCAGGCTTTCCTCCGGGCTTCCCTTCGGTCTTGCTTTCCCGACTTTATCAGAAGAATCTGAGTCGGAATTCCCGTCCCGCTCGGGATGGTTCCCTATGCACAGTTGCGTCGGGTTCCCGTTCAGGCGGAGCCGTAAACGTACTGGAGCGGGGCGCCTCGATGCAAATCGAGGCGCCCCGCTCCCAGTTGCACGCGTGCGAGGTGTCAGACCTCGACCACGACGGGCAGGATCATCGGCCGGCGGCGGTAGGTGTCCGAGACCCATTTGCCCAGCGTGCGGCGGATGAGCTGCTGCATCTGGTGGGGTTCGACGACACCGTCCTGGGCCGACCTCTCCAGGACCTCGGTGATCCTCGGGAGGACGTCGCTGAAGGCCGAGTCCTCGATTCCCGAGCCACGCGCCTGGATGTGCGGGCCGCCGGTGATCTTGCCGGTGCTGGAGTCCATCACCACGAAGACCGAGATGATGCCCTCGTCGCCGAGGATCTTGCGGTCCTTGAGCGCGGGCTCGCCGACATCGCCGACCGAGAGGCCGTCGACGTACACGTATCCGGCCTGGACCTTGCCCGAGATCTTGGCCTTGCCCTCGACGAGGTCGACGGCTACGCCGTCCTCGGCGATGACGATCCGGTCGTGCGGGACTCCGGTGAGGGCGCCCAGCTCGGCGTTGGCACGCAGGTGGCGCCATTCGCCGTGGACCGGCATCAGGTTCTTGGGCCGGCAGATGTTGTAGAAGTACAGGAGCTCGCCGGCCGAGGCGTGGCCGGAGACATGCACCTTGGCGTTGCCCTTGTGGACGACGTTGGCACCCCAGCGGGTCAGGCCGTTGATGACGCGGTAGACCGCGTTCTCGTTGCCGGGGATGAGTGACGACGCCAGGATCACCGTGTCGCCCTGGACGATACGGATCTGGTGGTCCCGGTTGGCCATCCTGGACAGGGCGGCCATGGGCTCGCCCTGCGAACCCGTGCAGACCAGCACGACCTCGCCGTCCGGCAGGTCGTCGAGTGTCTTGACGTCGACGACCAGGCCCGGTGGGACCTTCAGGTACCCGAGGTCTCGGGCGATGCCCATGTTGCGGACCATCGAGCGGCCGACGAAGGCGACCCTGCGGCCGTACTCGTGGGCTGCGTCGAGGATCTGCTGGATGCGGTGGATGTGGCTGGCGAAGCTGGCCACGATGATCCGCTTCCGGGCGTTCGCGAAGACCTGCCGCAGCACGTTAGAGATGTCCCGCTCGGGCGGGACGAAGCCGGGAACCTCGGCGTTCGTCGAGTCCGAGAGAAGGAGGTCGATGCCTTCCTCGCTCAGCCGCGCGAACGCGTGTAGATCTGTGAGGCGGCCGTCCAGCGGGAGCTGGTCCATCTTGAAGTCGCCGGTGTGCACCACCATGCCCGCGGGGGTGCGGATTGCGACCGCGAGGGCGTCCGGGATGGAGTGGTTGACCGCCACGAACTCGCAGTCGAAGGGGCCGATGCGTTCGCGGTGGCCCTCCGCGACCTCGAGCGTGTAGGGGCGGATGCGGTGCTCCTGGAGCTTCGCCTCGATGAGGGCGAGGGTCAGCTTGGAGCCGATCAGCGGGATGTCCGGCTTCTCGCGCAGGAGAAAGGGGACACCGCCGATATGGTCCTCATGGCCGTGCGTGAGGACGATGCCCTCGATGTCGTCGAGGCGGTCCCTGATGGACGTGAAGTCCGGCAGGATCAGGTCGATTCCGGGCTGCTCCTCCTCGGGGAAGAGCACGCCGCAGTCGACGATCAGCAGTCGGCCGCCGTACTCGAAGACCGTCATGTTCCGGCCGATTTCGCCGAGCCCGCCGAGTGGGGTGACCCGGAGGCCGCCCTCGGTGAGCTTCGCCGGGGGACTCAGTTCAGGATGCGGATGACTCAAAAGACTCTCTCCTCACCACGCACGCCACGTACCTGGCAGGGCACGTGGCGCGCATGACGTTCGTGCAGTAGCAGTTGTCTTGGTGGTGCAGGCCCTTGGCCTGCTGGTCGTACGTATTCAGTTGTGAAGTCTGTGATCAGAGCTGTACCCCGCCGGCGGCAAGATCGATCTTGAGCTGGGCGGTCTCCTCGGGTGAGAGGCCGACCATGGGCAGGCGCAGCGGCCCGGCGGGCAGGCCCTGGAGGGTGAGCGCGGCCTTGGTGGTCATGACGCCCTGGGTGCGGAACATGCCGGTGAAGACGGGCAGCAGCTTCTGGTGGATCTCGGTGGCCTTCTGGACGTCGCCGCTGATGTACGCGTCGATCATGGCCCGCAGGTCGGGGGTGACGACGTGACCGACGACGGAGACGAAGCCGACCGCGCCCACGGACAGCAGTGGCAGGTTGAGCATGTCGTCGCCGGAGTACCAGGCGAGGCCGGAACGGGCGATGGCCCAGCTGGCGCGGCCGAGGTCGCCCTTGGCGTCCTTGTTGGCGACGATACGGGGGTGCCCGGCCAGGTGCACGATCGTTTCCGAGTTGATCGGTACGCCGCTGCGGCCGGGGATGTCGTAGAGCATGACCGGGAGTTCGGTCGCGTCGGCGATCGCCGTGAAGTGCCGGTACAAACCCTCCTGCGGGGGCTTGTTGTAGTACGGCGTGACCGCGAGGAGGCCGTGCGCGCCCACCTGCTCGGCGGTGCGGGCCAGTTCGATGCTGTGGTGGGTGTAGTTCGTGCCGACTCCGGCGACGACGTGGGCACGGTCGCCGACCGCCTCCAGTACCGCACGTACGAGGTCCGCTTTCTCCGCGTCGCTGGTGGTCGGGGACTCGCCGGTGGTGCCGTTGATGATCAGGCCGTCGTTGCCTGCGTCCACCAGGTGGGTGGCGAGCCGCTGCGCGCCGTCCAGGTCGAGAGTTCCGTCCGCCGTGAAGGGCGTGACCATTGCGGTGAGGACCCGCCCGAAGGGGGTCTGCGGAGTGGAGGTCGGAGCCATGGGTAACACGCTACTCGCTGCTCAGCGCGCGGTCTGCCCTCGGGTCGGGCGACAAGTCGCGACAAAGGTGGAGCCCGGCACTGCCTGCTCGGGGGTTCAAGCAGTGCCGGGCCCGTTTGATCAGGCTAGATGAACTACTAGAAATGCCGCAATACGGACACTTCGCTCGACAGACCCGTACATCTGTGCCGGGTGCCGCGAGGGGTGCGCTACGGCGCCACCCGACCGTTGGCGTTGAACGCGGCGTACGTGAGGGGCATGAGCTTGGCCCATTCCGCCTCCATCTTCTCGCCGACCATCTCGATCTCCCGCTGGGGGAAGGACGGCACCTTGGCGAGCTCGTGCTGCGTGCGCAGGCCGAGGAAGTGCATCAGGGAGCGGGCGTTGCACGTCGCGTACATCGATGAGTACAGGCCGACGGGGAGGACCGAGCGGGCGACCTCGCGGGCGACGCCGGCGGCCAGCATCTCCTGGTACGCCTCGTACGCTTGCACATACGAGTCCTCCATGACGCGGCCTACGAGCTCCTGCTGGGCCTGGGTGCCCTCCACGAAGACGTACTTCCCGGGGCGGCCCTCCTGGACCAGCTTGCGGGACTCGTCCGGGACGTAGAAGACCGGCTGGAGCTCCCTGTACCGACCCGATTCCTCGTTGTACGACCAGCCCACGCGGTGGCGCATGAACTCGCGGAAGACGAAGATCGGGGCGCTGATGAAGAACGTCATCGAGTTGTGCTCGAAGGGGCTGCCATGCCGGTCCCGCATCAGGAAGTTGATCAGGCCCTTGGAGCGCTCGGGGTCCTTCTGGAGCTCGTCCAGGGACTGCTCCCCGAGGGTCGAGACGCGGGCGGCGAACAGCACGTCGGAGTCGGCCGCGCTGTGCTTGACCAACTCGACGGTCACATCGCTGCGGAAGCCGGGCTTGAGGTCGTCGGCGGGGCTGTCGGTCACGGCTTGCGGGGTCCTTCCCATCGCTGGCTGGGCGGCGCCCACTCTACGGGCCGGCTCTGACAACGGGGCGTTCGGTGGCGGCCGCGACATTCTTCGCCGAACTTCTGCGAATTTGGTGAAACGGGGCACCTTTTGGGGCGCTTGTTCGTCTGTCTTGGTGAGCACGATCCGTTCGAGTCCCACGAGGAGAAGCAGTTTCCATGTTCCGTCGGCGCGAGCCTGTTCCGTTCGCCTTCATCGCCGAAGCCGACAAGTTCCGCAGCAATGTCACTCCCCCGCCCCGCGAGCGTGCCTCCGCCTCGGAGGTGGTCGGGCGCTGGCTCATAGGTCTCACCGTCGTCGCCGGGCTGGCGGGCTCCCTGCTCTTCGGGATGCCCGCGCTGTCGCAGGACCAGTCGCCCGCTCAGACCCAGCAGTCCGAGGCCTCGAACAGCCGCTGAGCGCCGCCATCAGCTGGGTGCTCATCCGGACCCCCGAGGGTGGTGAGCAGGGACATGGCTAGGTAGCCTCACCAGGCACAAACCGTGCGTGGATTGAGTGAGGATCAGTCGTGCCCCTGCCCTTCCTGACGGCCGACCGCGCGTTCGACGAGGTGACGGACGATCTCCCGTTGCCGTTCGACGACCGCGACCGCTGGCGACGCCCCTACCGGCCCGGTCCGTGGCGGGTCGCCATGGCGGCGCTCCTGCTGCTGCTCGCCTCGTACGTGCTGTTCGCGGCGGTGATCATCGCGGTGGCCGGCACGCTGGGCGGGGGCGCGATCGTCTTCGGTGTGGCGCTGTTCATCATCGGCTCTGCGCTGCGGCTGTTGCGTGTGGGGGCGTGGGTGAGCGCGTACGGGCTGCGTCAGGTGCGCTTCTTCGCGACGCGTACAGCGCCTTGGGCACAGGTCGTGGCGGTCCGCACGGTGCAGCAGCCGGTGCGCTGGCTCGGGCTGCCGCGCACGGTGCAGGGGCAGGCGCTCCTCCTCGTCCGCCGGGACCGGGCAGGCGATGAACCGACACCGCTGCTGACTACGCACAACGCGGACTTCCTGGGGCGCCCCGCAGCCTTCGACCGGGCAGCGGACGGCGTCGAGGTCTGGGCGGACGAGTACCGGCACGCGTGATCGACAGCACGAAGGGGCCGGTCCGCGCAGGGCCGGCCCCTTCGTCGTACCACTCGTCGTGCCGCCCAAGCTCAGGCCCGTACGGGCTTGCCCTCGTGCAGGGCGATGGCGCGCTGCATCGCCCTGCGGGCGCGCGCGGTGTCGCTGGCGTCGTGGTAGGCGATCGCGAGGCGGAACCAGCTGCGCCAGTCGTCCGGGGCGTCCTCGGTCTCGGCTTTGCGGCGGGCGAAGACCTCGTCGGCCGAGTCGCGGTCGATACGGCCGGCCGGGGTGCGCTTCAACTCGTCGACGGGCAGGCCGCCTTCGGCGTCGAGTGCTGCGGCGAGCCGGTTGGCCTTCCGGACGAACTGCGTGTTCTTCCAGAGAAACCACAGGCCGATCACCGGCAGGATGAGGACCGCCACCCCGAAGGTGACCGTCAGGGCCGTGCCGGTCTCGATGAGCATGACCCCACGGCTGCCGACCAGGACGAAGTAGACGACGAGGACGGCGGCTGTGACGGCGTACGTGATCTTCGCGCGCATGGTTGTCGTCCGACCGCTCAGTTCAAGTCCAGGAAGTGTTCCAGGCCGAAGGTGAGGCCGGGGGTGTCCACGACGCGGCGTACGCCGAGCAGGATGCCCGGCATGAAGCTGCTGTGGTGCAGCGAGTCGTGGCGGATGGTGAGGGTCTCGCCCTCGCCGCCGAGGAGAACCTCCTGGTGCGCGAGCAGTCCGCGCATCCGCACCGCGTGTACGGGCACCCCGTCGACGTTCGCCCCGCGGGCTCCGTCCAGTGCCGTCACCGTGGCGTCGGGCTGCGGGGCACTGCCCGCGCGCTCCCGGGCCGCGGCGATGAGCTGGGCGGTGCGTGTGGCGGTGCCGCTGGGGGCGTCCACCTTGTTCGGGTGGTGCAGCTCGACGACCTCGACGGACTCGAAGTACGGCGCGGCGACCTCCGCGAACTTCATGGTCAGTACGGCGCCGATGGAGAAGTTCGGGGCGATGAGCACGCCCGTCTCCGGGGATGCGGCCAGCAAGGTGTTCAGCTGCGCCAGGCGCTCGTCGGTCCAGCCCGTCGTGCCGACCACGGCGTGGATGCCGTGGCGTACGCAGAAGTCGAGGTTGCCCATGACCGAGGCGGGCGTGGTCAGTTCGACGACGGCCTGGGCGCCGGTCTCCACCAGCGTCTCCAGTTTGTCGCCGCTGCCGAGGGCGGCCACCAGCTCCATGTCCTCGGCCGCCTCGACGGCTCGTACCGCCTCGGATCCGATACGGCCCTTGGCGCCGAGGACTGCCACGCGCAGCTTGCTCATGTTCCTGATTCCTTAGTCGAGGACTTACGCGACCGTCGCGGACCTACGCGACCGCTTCGTCCAGCCGGGATGCCTGCTTGTCCTTGAGTGGGCCGATGACCGACAGCGAGGGTCGCCGGCCCAGGATGTCGCGGGCCACGTCCCGTACGTCGTCGGGGGTGACCGCGGCTATCCGGGCCAGCATGTCGTCGACCGACATCTGCTCGCCCCAGCACAGCTCACTCTTGCCGATGCGGTTCATGAGCGCACCCGTGTCCTCCAGGCCGAGGACGGTGGAGCCCCTCAACTGGCCGATGGCGCGGTCGATTTCATCGTCCGAAAGACCGTGCTCGGCGACCTGGTCGAGTTCGTCCCGGCAGATCTTCAGTACGTCGTGGACCTGGCTCGGACGGCAGCCCGCGTACACCCCGAAGAGTCCGCAGTCGGCGAAGCCCGAGGTGTACGAGTACACGCTGTAGGCCAGGCCGCGCTTCTCGCGGACCTCCTGGAAGAGGCGGGAGGACATGCCGCCGCCGAGCGCGGTGTTCAGGACCCCCATGGCCCAGCGGCGGTCGTCGGTACGGGGCAGACCGGGCATGCCGAGGACGACATGGGCCTGCTCGGTCTTGCGGCCGAGCAGTTCGACGCGGCCCGCGGCACGGATGGCGCGCGAGCCGTCACGCGGGGCCTTGGGCATGGCGTCCGGCTGCTTCAGGGCGCCGGCCTTCTCGAAGGCGGCGCGGACCTGGCGTACGACCTTGTTGTGGTCGACGTTGCCCGCGCAGGCGACGATGAGATGCGTCGGGTCGTAGTGCTTCTTGTAGAAGCGGCGCATCCGGTCCGCGGTGAGGGCGTTGACCGTGTCGACCGTGCCGAGGACGGGGCGGCCGAGGGGGGTGTCGCCGAGCATGGTGGACGCGAACAGGTCGTGCACGCAGTCGCCCGGGTCGTCCTCGGTCATCGCGATCTCCTCGAGGATCGCGCCCCGCTCGACGTTCACGTCCTCTTCGAGGATCAGCGAGCCGGTGAGCATGTCGCAGACGACGTCGATGGCGAGAGGGAGGTCGGCGTCGAGCACGCGCGCGTAGTAGCACGTGTACTCCTTCGCCGTGAAGGCGTTCATCTCGCCGCCGACCGCGTCGATGGCGGAGGAGATGTCCATCGCGCTACGGCGGGAGGTGCCCTTGAAGAGCAGGTGCTCCAGGTAGTGCGTGGCGCCGTTCAGGGCCGGCGTCTCGTCGCGGGAGCCTACGTGCGCCCAGATGCCGAAGGTGGCGGAGCGCACGGAGGGCAGCGTTTCGGTGACGACGCGCAGGCCTCCGGGGAGGGTGGTCTTGCGTACCGTACCGATGCCGTTCTGGCCCTTGATCAGGGTTTGGGTACGGGCGACGGCCCGCGCCTCGGAGGAGGTGCGGGCCGTCGCCGTGGAGCTACTCGACGTCACTTGTCGGTGTCGTCCTTCTTGTCGTCGTCGCCTTCGCCCTCGATCACGGGGATGAGGGAGAGCTTGCCACGGGAGTCGATCTCGGCGATCTCGACCTGGACCTTGGAGCCCACACCGAGCACGTCCTCGACGTTCTCCACGCGCTTGCCGCCGGCGAGCTTGCGGATCTGCGAGATGTGCAGCAGACCGTCCTTGCCCGGGAGCAGCGAGACGAACGCACCGAAGGTGGTCGTCTTGACGACCGTGCCCAGGTAGCGCTCGCCGACCTCCGGCATGGTCGGGTTGGCGATGCCGTTGATCGTGGTGCGGGCGGCCTCGGCGGAGGGTCCGTCGACCGCGCCGATGTAGATCGTGCCGTCGTCCTCGATCGTGATGTCGGCGCCGGTGTCCTCCTGGATCTGGTTGATCATCTTGCCCTTGGGGCCGATGACCTCGCCGATCTTGTCCACGGGGATCTTCACGGTGATGATCCGCGGGGCGTTGGGGGACATCTCGTCCGGGGTGTCGATCGCTTCCATCATCACGTCGAGGATGTGGAGGCGGGCGTCACGGGCCTGCTTGAGGGCCGCGGCCAGGACGGAGGCCGGGATGCCGTCCAGCTTGGTGTCGAGCTGGAGCGCGGTCACGAACTCCTTCGTGCCGGCGACCTTGAAGTCCATGTCGCCGAAGGCGTCCTCGGCACCGAGGATGTCCGTCAGCGTCACGTAGTGCGTCTCGCCCTCGATCTCCTGGGAGATGAGGCCCATGGCGATACCGGCGACGGGGGCCTTCAGCGGCACACCGGCGTTCAGCAGCGACATGGTGGAGGCGCAGACCGAGCCCATCGACGTCGAGCCGTTCGAGCTGAGCGCCTCGGACACCTGACGGATCGCGTACGGGAACTCCTCGCGCAGCGGCAGCACCGGCACGAGCGCGCGCTCGGCGAGGGCGCCGTGGCCGATCTCGCGGCGCTTCGGGGAGCCGACGCGGCCGGTCTCACCGGTGGAGTACGGCGGGAAGTTGTAGTTGTGCATGTAGCGCTTGCGGGTCACCGGGGAGAGGGTGTCCAGCTGCTGCTCCATGCGGAGCATGTTGAGGGTGGTGACGCCCAGGATCTGGGTCTCGCCACGCTCGAACAGCGCGCTGCCGTGCACCCGCGGGATCGCCTCGACCTCGGCGGCGAGCGTACGGATGTCCGTGACGCCGCGGCCGTCGATGCGCTTCTTCTCCTTGATGACGCGCTCACGGACCAGGGACTTGGTCAGCGAGCGGTACGCGGCGGAGATCTCCTTCTCGCGGCCCTCGAACTGCGGGAGCAGCTTCTCGGCGGCGAGCGCCTTGACGCGGTCCAGCTCGCTCTCGCGCTCCTGCTTGCCCCCGATGGTGAGGGCCTGCGAAAGCTCGTCCTTGACGGCGGCGGTGAGCGCCTCCAGGACGTCGTCCTGGTAGTCGAGGAAGATCGGGAACTCGCCGGTCGGCTTGGCGGCCTTCGCGGCGAGGTCGGCCTGGGCCTTGCAGAGCACCTTGATGAAGGGCTTCGCGGCGTCCAGACCGGCGGCGACGATCTCCTCGGTCGGCGCCTCGGCGCCGCCCTTGACGAGCTGGATGGTCTTCTCGGTGGCCTCGGCCTCGACCATCATGATCGCGACGTCGCCGTCCTCCAGGGTGCGGCCCGCGACGACCATGTCGAAGACGGCGTCCTCGAGCTCGGTGTGCGTCGGGAAGGCCACCCACTGACCGCGGATCAGCGCGACGCGGACGCCGCCGATCGGGCCGGAGAAGGGCAGACCGGCCAGCTGCGTGGACGCGGACGCGGCGTTGATCGCCACGACGTCGTACAGGTGGTCGGGGTTGAGCGCCATGATCGTGGCGACGACCTGGATCTCGTTGCGCAGGCCCTTCTTGAAGGACGGGCGCAGCGGGCGGTCGATGAGACGGCAGGTGAGGATCGCGTCCTCGGAGGGGCGGCCCTCACGGCGGAAGAAGCTGCCGGGGATCTTGCCGGCGGCGTACATCCGCTCTTCGACGTCCACCGTCAGGGGGAAGAAGTCGAGCTGGTCCTTGGGGTTCTTGGAAGCCGTGGTGGCCGACAGAACCATGGTGTCGTCATCGAGATAGGCCACGGCGGAGCCGGCGGCCTGGCGGGCCAGACGGCCCGTCTCGAAACGGATGGTGCGGGTGCCGAAGGAACCGTTGTCGATAACGGCCTCGGCGTAGTGGGTCTCGTTCTCCACTAGCGTTTTCTCCGATGCTTTTCGTCTTTCGTCCCGTCCCGCCCGTGTGGCGGGTGGACGTCGGAGAAGCGCTCCGTCTGGTGCGGGCCGGTCTTCGATCGAAGCACCCGGGGTTCGCATTCCCCCGGGGGCCACTACCGAGGACCGGCGGCGGCGAGGTGCGCTTCTCCTCGTTCAGTTGTGGTGTCCGCGCCGTCGCTGTGCGCTGTCACGGAACCACGTCGTGTCGTACGTCTTGTGTTGTGCTACCACACTACAAAGGGGCGGCGACACTCCGCACGTACAGCAAAGGGAGCGGCCCCCTCAGTGTGGGAACCGCTCCCTTCACGGCGTCTTACCGGGCGCCCGCCGCACCGCGGCGGATGCCGAGGCGGTCGACCAGCGCACGGAAGCGCTGGATGTCCTTCTTCGCCAGGTACTGGAGAAGGCGGCGACGCTGACCGACGAGGATCAGCAGACCACGACGGGAGTGGTGGTCGTGCTTGTGGGTCTTGAGGTGCTCGGTCAGGTCCGAGATCCGGCGCGAGAGCATGGCGACCTGGACCTCGGGGGAGCCGGTGTCGCCCTCCTTGGTACCGAACTCGGACATGATCTGCTTCTTCGTAGCGGCGTCGAGCGACACGCGTACTCCTCGTAGTCTTCTTTGATAGCCACCGAGTGCCCCTGGTCCACTTCTCAGGGGAGCTTCCGTTACTCGGGAGGCGGGGATCCGCTGGGCGCGTCCTCCAGGGCCCTGAGGGGCGATCCGGGGGTGCGTACACATACGGCCGTTACACAGGGTACCAGGAGGTTGCGGGCCCCCTGGCCGGGGTTCCGGGAGTCCTGAGAGGCCGGGGCCCGCCCCAGTAGGGTGACGCGACAGGTCGTTCACAGGTCGGGAATTCGCAGGGTCTGGAAGGGGTCGCTTCGCCATGGCCGAGGCAGAGGACAAGGACGTCAAGGAGCGCAAGGAGCGAGAGAAGAACGAGCTCTACGCCCTCGACATCTCCGGGGTCGAATGGCACAGCGCGCCGGGTACGGAGGAGCACGAGGAGCGGGTCGAGATCGCCTATCTCCCGGGCGGCGCGGTGGCCATGAGGTCGTCTCTCGACCCGGACACGGTGCTGCGCTACACGGAGGCCGAATGGCAGGCCTTCGTACTGGGCGCCCGGGACGGGGAGTTCGACCTGGAGCCGGCTCCGCACAACGGAGGGCTTCCGGCGGAGTAGCGCTCAGGGCACGACGAGAGCTCGCGGCCACGGTGGCCGTTCGGGGCCGACGGGACTCGCGTCTCGTCGGCCCCTCGGCGTTCGCCCTCTACTTCAGAGGCTCATGCCACTACTTCAGAGGCTCATGCCACGCTTTCGGTCCCAGGGTCCTGTCGGTGAGATCGACTCGGTGTCAGAGCAGCCACCTACTATGCAGTTCGGTGATCGTGTACGCGGAGCGGGCAGGAGGCATGGCCTGTTGGCTTCTTTTGTCCACTTTGCCGTCAACGGCGGAGCGTTCAAGGGCCACTTCTGGGCAGGGTGTGACGTAGCGGGTGGGCGCCGAGGAATGGGCGGGCCTGCCGTGGGGGTTGTTGTGGTGATTAGGCTGGGTGAGGAGCGGCAGGAGAACCCGTGGACGGGTCGGCCGCGTCACAGGGGGAGAGCCGGGCGGATCAGACGGCCTCGGACGACAAGAACGGTCGCCCCAGTACGGCATGACGGTGCTCGACCACACCAGGAGGAATTGTGAACAGCGATCGGGACGGGATCCGCGGGGGCTGGGCCACACCCGGCGATGACCAGTCCGACGCAGAGTCCGCCGTCGAGACGACGGGCGAGTTCACCATCGATTACGCGCCGCCTGCCTGGTATACGCAGAATGCGTCGGGCAGTTCGGAAGAGGCGTCTCCTTCTCCGGTTGCTCCGGTTTCTCCGTTTTCGCCGGTTCCTCCTGACTCCTCCCCTTCTCTGTCTTCTCCCCCTTCTCCCGTTTCTCCGGCGGCGGAGGAAGCGGGTACGGGTGAGGGAGCGGCGGCTGCCGAGGGTTCCGCGGCTGTGGAGGGCTCTTCTGGTCCCGAGGGTTCGTCGGCTGTCGGTGGTCCGGCGGCTGTCCCCAGGTTGCCGGTGGGGAATGGCTTCGAGCCGGGGTGGCGTACGTCCGATGCGTCGGCCGGGGCGCCTGCCGCTGACGCCGGTAGTCCCACTGCTCTGCCCAACCTCCCTGTAGGGGGCGGTTTTCAGACTCCGTGGGCTGCGTCTGTGTCCCCGGCTCCCGTTGCAGACGCGCCTGACGAGGGCGAGGAGGAGGACGCCGGGAACGGGGATCTGGAGAGTGGCGCCACCATGCGCATCTCCGCTGTCGCTCTTAAGAGGGAGATTCAGGAGCGGGCTGCGGAGGGCGCGGAGAGTGGCGACGGTTCGGCGACTGCCGAGGAGCCGGCTGCTGTCGAAGGGCCGTCTGTCGACGAGCCGGCCGTCGATGAGTCGGCTGTCGATGAGTCGGCTGTCGATGAGTCGGCTGTCGATGAATCTGTCGACTCGGCTTCGGCTGAGGAGAGCGCTGGGCTTGAGGAGGAGGACGACGACTCCGTCGGCTCCGGTGAGGTTGAGGACGTCGCTGACGCCGACTCGGAAGTCGATGACGACTCGGATGTTGTTGAGGTGGCGTTCGGGAGTGGGTCGAGTGACGTTGACGGAGGCAGTGGCGTCGATGGCGTAGACGAAGAGGAAGAGGCCGAGGAGGGCGACGCGGGGGCGTCCTCGGAGCGTGCGGATGAGGGGTCCGGCGAGGTGGAGGACGAAGGTGACGTTGCGGATGAGTCCGCGGACGTTGTCGACCTCCCCCGGATCGATGTCGCTTCCGAGAGTTCCGGTGAGGTTGCCGAGGACGAGGACGAGGACGACGAGGTCAACGACGCAGTTCCTACTGGGGACTTGGAGCCCCAGGACGCGGAGCCCGAGGATGCCCGGCCGGGCGACGATGCCGAGCCGGAGGACGCTCAGCCGGACCGGGCTGAGCCTGCGGACGCGGAACCTCAGGATGCGGGGCCTCGAGATGCAGGGCCTCAGGAGCCTCACGACGCCGAGCCCCAGGACGTAGTGCCGGGGCTTGGTTCGGGGGCCGGCGATGCCGTGCAGGACGCGCCTCCGGCGTGGGCTCCGCCGCCCTTGCCGCAGGTCGGGCTTCCGCCGTTGCCGCCCGCCTATCAGCCTGCCGCGCCTGCTACGGCGGCGCAGTGGCCCGCGTCCGCGGAGAGCGACGGCCAGGGCGAGAGCGGACAGGCGGCGGGCCCGGCGCAGCCGTCGGTGCCGCCGCAGGGGCAGCAGCCGTTCCAGCCGCAGGCACCGCAGCCTGCGCCTCCGGCTTGGCCTGCTTCGCCGGGTACGCCTGCCGTGCCGGGTCAGCGCGCGGATGCGGCGCCGGCGTCCGCTCCGGCCGCCGACGCCGCGCCTCCGACGCCGAACGCCGACGGTTCCGGGGCTGGTTCTACTCCTGGGCAGCCGGGGGTCCCGAGCTTCCCGCAGTTCGGTACGCCGCCTGGTACGGCCCCGAGTCCGCAGGGCGGCAGCGCGGGTACGACACCGGCGGCGCCGCAAGGCAGCCCCGGCTTCCCGCAGGCCGGGAGCCCGACCGCGCCTCCGGCCGCCCAAGGTGGTTACGGATTCCCGCAGTCGGGTGCCGCGACGACGGCTCCGCAGGACAGCCCTGCCCAGCCCTCGGCTCAGGGTGGCTACGGGTTCCCGCGGCCGGGCACCAGCCCCGCTCCGCAGAACCCGAACATTCCGGCGCAGGGTGCGCCCAACACGCCTGGGCCATCCGGGAGTTACGGGTTCCCGCAGCCCCCGGCGCCTGGACAGCAGGCGCAGGGTGCCGGTCAGCCCTCGGCTCCTGCGCCGGGGCAGCCCGCTGCTCAGCCGCCCGTCGGCGCACAGCCGCAGGCGCAGCCGCCACAGGCAGCCGGCCCGCAGGCCGGGTACGGGTTCCCGCAGCCGGGGAATCCTGCCCCGAGCACACCGGGCCAGCCCGTCGGCGGGCTCCCGCAACCCGGCACGCCCGCAAGCGACGCCAACTCGCCCGCCCAGCCAGGTGGTTACGGATTCCCACAGCCGCCCGCGCCCGGACAGCAAGCGCAAGGTGCCGGTCAGCCCCCGGCTCCTGCGCCGGGGCAGCCCACCGCACAACCGCAGGCACAGCCGCCACAGGCGCCCAGCCCGCGGGCCGGGTACGGATTTCCGCAGCCGGGGAACGCCGCTCCGGGCGCGCCCAGCACGCCCGGACAGCCCGCCGGTTACGGATTCCCGCAACCCGGCACACCCGCCGCGACCAACCCGGCCGTGCCCAACTCGCCTGCCCAGCAGGGAGGTTACGGGTTCCCCCAGGTACCCGGTCAGCAGGGACAAGGTCCCGGTCAGCAGGGACAGGGTCCCGGTCAGCCCGGCGCCGGAACTTCCGCGCCGATGCCGCAGGGCGCGCCTCCGCCGCCCCAGGGTCAGCCCCACCCCGGCCAGCCGTACCCACCCCAGGGCGGCCAGTCCCTCCCGCACCAGCCGAACCCGCAGGCCGGTGCGGACCAGCACCAGCCCGGCGTACCGCATCCGCACCCGCAGGGGCAGCAGCCGCCCATGCCTCAGCCGGGCCAGCAGGGTCAGCCGGGCGGGCAGCCGCCCGTCGACCCCCGGGCCGGTGCCGCCTGGCCGCAGGCCGTGCAGCATGATCAGCGGCAGCCCACCAACCCGGGGGCGCCGCTCGGGTACACGGCGGCCGTGGAGCTGTCGTCGGACCGGCTGCTCAACAACAAGAAGCAGAAGGCGAAGAGCGGGCGTACGGCGGCCGCGTCCTCACGCTTCAAGATCGGGGGCAAGAAGGAGGAGGCCGAGCGGCAGCGGAAGCTCGAGCTCATCCGGACGCCGGTGCTGTCCTGCTACCGCATCGCCGTCATCAGCCTCAAGGGCGGCGTCGGCAAGACGACCACGACGACCGCACTCGGGTCCACGCTCGCCAGCGAACGGCAGGACAAGATCCTCGCGATCGACGCCAACCCGGACGCCGGTACGCTCGGCCGCCGCGTGCGCCGCGAGACCGGGGCCACCATCCGTGACCTCGTCCAGGCGATCCCGTACCTCAACTCGTACATGGACATCCGGCGGTTCACTTCGCAGGCGGCCTCGGGCCTCGAGATCATCGCCAACGATGTCGACCCGGCGGTCTCGACGACGTTCAACGACGAGGACTACCGGCGCGCGATCGACGTACTCGGCAGGCAGTACCCGATCATCCTGACCGACTCCGGTACGGGCCTTCTCTACAGCGCCATGCGTGGCGTACTCGACCTCGCCGATCAGCTCATCATCATCTCGACGCCCTCCGTGGACGGTGCGAGCAGCGCCAGTACGACACTGGACTGGCTGTCCGCGCACGGGTACGCCGACCTGGTGTCGCGGTCCATCACCGTCATCTCCGGAGTGCGTGAGACCGGCAAGATGATCAAGGTGGACGACATCGTCAGCCACTTCGAGACACGGTGCCGTGGCGTGATCGTCGTGCCGTTCGACGAGCATCTGGCGGCGGGTGCCGAGGTCGACCTCGACATGATGCGGCCGAAGGTGCGCGAGGCGTACTTCAACCTCTCGGCGTTGGTCGCCGAGGACATCGCGCGGCATCAGCAGTCGCAGGGCCTGTGGACGTCCGACGGCAACCCGCCGCCGGTGGCCGCGCCGCCCCTGCCGGGCCAGCATGTCCCCGGCCAGATCCCGGCGCAGGGCCAGCAGCAGCCCATGCCCCAGCCGGGGCATGCGGGGCAGCCGGGCCAGGCGTACCCCCAGCACCCAGGTCAGCCGGGCGGTCAGCCGTACCCGCAGCCGCCAGGTGCGCAGCCGCAACCTGGCCACCAGCCTGGTGCCCAGCACCCGCCCGCCCACCAGGCCGGCCCGCAAC
>NZ_JAAKZX010000210.1 GCF_011045025.1 Streptomyces ureilyticus | reverse complement strand
ATCCGCCCCCGGTTCCGCGACACCCACTCCTGCGAACTGCTCGGCAGCGACTCGCCGTCGAAGCGCCCGTGCGCCCCGTAGTCGTGACCGTGCGGCCCGTCGGCCGGAGTCCACAGGTTGCCGTGGCCGTCGTAACGGGCGTATCGGGCCGCCTCTTCTCGTTCCCGCCCGGCTTCCTGCTGGGCGTCGAACCCCGTACGGGCCAGATAGCGGTCGAGGAGACCGGGGGCCACGGCGTTGGCCACCAGCGTGGCGACCGTGGAGCCGCCCACCCAGTACTCGCGGCGCCGCGGATGCGCGGCCGCGTGCACGATGGCCCGGGCGGCTACCTCCGGCTGGTAGATGGGCGCGACCGGACGGACCCGGCTCGGCATACGGCTCAACACCCAGTCGAACTGGGGGGTGTTGACCGCGGGCAGCTGCACCATCGTCGTCCGCACCCGCGAGCCTTCGTGCAGCAGTTCGCAGCGCACCGACTCGTTGAAGCCCTGGATGGCGTGCTTGGCCCCGCAGTACGCCGACTGCAACGGAATCCCGCGATACGCGAGCGCCGAACCGACCTGCACGATCGCGCCCCGGTCGCGCGGCAGCATGTGCCGCAGCGCGGCCCGGGTGCCGAACACATAGCCCAGGTACGTCACTTCGGTGACCCGGCGGAACTCGTCGGGCGTGATCTCGGTGAACGGCGCGTAGACCCCGGCGAAGGCGTTGTTGACCCAGATGTCGATCTTGCCGAAGGCATCGACGACCCGCTGGGCGGCGTCCTCCACGGCCTTGGCGTCGGCGATGTCGACGGAGACGACGAGCGCCTCACCGCCGGCCTGCGTCACCTCGTCCGCCGCGGCGGCCAGCCCGTCGCGGCCCCGGGCGAGCAGGGCCACCCGGTCGCCACGGGCGGCGAAGGCCCGGGCCGTGGCCCGGCCCACGCCCCCGCTGGCCCCGGTCACCACGACTGCTCTGCGGCGCGCCACGGCTCACCGGGCCCGGTGGTGCGGTGCTTCGGGATCCGCGGGCCCGCCCTGCGTGGGCGGGGGCGGCGGCGCTCCGGCACCGGGTGCGCCGGTCGCTCCGCCCACGCCGCCGGGCGCGACGGGCGGCACCGGCGGGTACGCGGACGAGCCCGGCGCGGCGGGCGTCGTACCGCCGACGACCCCACGCTCACCGTGGTCCGCGGCGGCCTGCTCCGGGATGGGCTGAGTGGCCGAGGGCTGGGAGGCCGAAGGCCGGGCCGCGCCCCGCAGCACGTACGCCATCGCGCCGAGTACGACGGCGGTGATCAGTGCGGCCGCCCAGTCGGGCAGGCCGAGCGCGAGGAGCAGCCCGAGCGTCAGGGCCAGGGCGGCGCCCGCATAGAGGGCGACGGCTCCGGACGCGGCGTACAGGGCGGCGGCGCGGCGCTGTTTGCGGGTCTGCTCACGCAGTTCGTCGCGTACGGCGTCCCGGGCCACCTGCGCCAGTTCGTCGACCAGATTCTTGTCCAGGTGTTCCAGGTGATCGATGCGGTCCATGGCGGCCGGGTACCCGCGCCCCCGCAGCCGTAACGCCGTCCAGCATCCGGCACGCCACCCGGGATCCGGCCGAAACGATCTCGTTCCCGGCGTGCCCCAACTAGGCTCGTCGGCATGGAGATTCTGGGAGCCACGCTGCGCATCTGCGTCGAAGACCTGGACGCTACGGTCCCCTTCTACGAGAAGCTCGCGGGCGGCAGAGCGATGCGCTTCGAGCGCGGCGGTGTCTCGGTCGCCGCGGTCGGCTGCTTCCTGCTGATGAGCGGACCGGAGGCCGAACTGGAGGTACTGAGGAAGGTCGCGGCGACCATCGCCGTGAAGGACGTCGACGAAGCCCGTCAGGTCCTCACCGACTCGGGCGCCCAGGTCCTCGCGGGTCCTGTGGCCACCCCGGCGGGCCGCAACCTGATCGCGCTGCACCCGGACGGCACGGTGTACGAGTACGCGGACCGGAACGCACCCGCGTAGCGGCCCGCTCTCAGGTCAGCTCGTCCTCCCCGAAGTCCTCCTCGTCCCTGATCCGCATCGCGTCCTCCTCGGCCGAGAGCCCGCGGGTCGTGCCCTCCTGGGCGTAGACGTCCTGGTTGCGCGGCAGATCGGGGTCCGGCTCGTCGTAGAGCAGCCCGGCCCGTTCCTCGGGCGGACCCGGTTCACCCTCGGCATCGACCTCGGGCTCCTCATCCGCGAGCCGCTCGTCGAGCGTTTCCCGTTCGATCACCTCGTTCACGGTGGTGTCCCGTTCCTCGGCGATCGTCGGCTCGTCACCGGCCACGGGCAGCTGCTGCGGATCACTCGACTCCTGCTGCTCGGGCGTACCGTCCTGCATGTCCGGCATGCCCTCGTCCTCGGGGTCGGCCCCGGGATCGTGCGGCCTGGTGTTCATGGGATCCGCCTCCTTCCCGACGTGCGGGATCACCGGGTTCCCATGGGCCGCCCGGTTCACACCGGAGACGGGAGTCAGAGCGGGGCGTCCGTGAAGGCGGCGGCCACGATGTCGGCGAGCAGCGCGCCCGCCGTGCCCTCGGGGTCCAGGTCGGGGTCGTAGATGGTGACGTTGAAGCCGACACAGTGCGGTGAGTTCACCAACGGGCGCAGCAGCGCGACGAGTTCGTCGGGCAGCAGTCCGTCGGGGTCGGGGCTGTCGACGGCGGGCATGACGGACGGATCGAGTACGTCGGCGTCGAGGTGCACCCAGAATCCGCCCACATGCGGCGCCTCGAACGACTGGGCCGCCGCCCGCGCCAGGGCATCGGCACCCCACTCCCGCAGATCACCGACGGTCACCGTGGGGATCTTCAGCGCGGCCAGTTCGGCACGCTCCTCGTCGTAGTCACGGATGCCGAAGAGTCGTACGTCCTCGTCCTTGAGGTAGGGCCTGAGGCCCTCCAGATTGGTCAGGTCCTCCTGCCCGCGCCCCGTGCCGAGCGCAAGCTCCTCCCCGCCCGCGGCTCCGATCCGTTCGGAGTTGCCCGGATGCCGGAAGTCCGCGGAGCCGTCCACGGCCGCCAGCCCAAACCGTCCGATGCGACGCAGCGCGAGCGAGGCGCCGAGCTGGATGGAGCAGTCGCCGCCGAGGACGACCGGCAGGTCCCCGGCGCGTACGTGATGCTCGATGCGATCGGCCAGCTTGCGGGTGTACGCGGCGATCGCGGCGGCGTTGAAGACGCCGTCGCCCTCCTGCCAGTCGCCCCGGTCGTAACGCGGCGGTACGACCACCCCGCCCTCCATCGCGCCCAGCCGCTGCACGATGCGCTGCTCGCGCAGGGCGCCGGCGAGCTTGTAGCAGCCGGGCACCGTTCCCGGGGCCGGTGGCCGAAGGCCCAGGTTGGACGGGGCGTCCAGGACGACGAGGTTGCGTATCGGGCTCACCTTCGCACCATATCCGCGGTGAGGGCCCAGCGTTCGTGATCCCGCCAGTCGCCGTCGATGAAGAGGAAGTCCGGCGAGAAGCCCTCTAGCCGGAAGCCGCAGCGGCGGGCGAGGGCGATCGAAGCGGCGTTGTTCGGCTGGACGTTGATCTCCAGCCGGTGCAGGCCGAGTCTGCCGAACGCGTACCGTACGACCAGGTCGAGGCCCTCGGTCATCAGGCCACGGCCTGCGGCGTGGGCGAAGGCGCCGTAGCCGAGGGCGCCGTTGAGGAAGGCGCCTTCGACGATGTTGTTGATGTTGATGAACCCGGCGATGTCGCCTCCGCTCGTTTCGCAGACCAGGTAGCCGGTCTTCGTGGGGTCCTCGAGGAGGCGTTTCGCGTACGCGGTGTAGGCGGCGGTGCCGGTGGGTGGGAAGAGCCACGGGTGGTGCAGGTCTTTGCTTTCGCGCGCGCGGGACGTGAACTCGACGGCGTCGTCGTAGCGGTAGTGGCGTATGCCTACGCGGGTGCCTTCGGCGAGGTAGCGGTTCGGTTCTGGCACCTCTCCACGGTAGCGCTCCGCTGGTTGTGCGGTTCGGACTCCTTGCACTGACCGCTCGCTACAGCAGTGCGGGTTCCTCCAGTGTCAGGCTTGCCCTCTCCGCGTCCAGCTCCGCTCGTACCCCGAACGGGATCGTCAGCGCGCCCTCGCCGTGGCCGAAGCCGAACTCCTCCGTGATCGGGATCCGCAGGCCGCCGAGCCGGTCCATCAGCAGGGCTCGTACCTCGGCGTACGGGGCGCACTCCGCCCAGGAGCCGAGCAGGATCCCGGCGGCACCCTCGAACCAGCCGGCGCGCAGGAGTTGGGTGAGGTAGCGGTCCAGGCGGTACGTGTCCTCGGCGATGTCCTCCAGGCAGAGGAGGCCGCCTTGTGCCGAGGGGCGGGCCCACGGAGTGCCCAGGTCGGCCGCGAGGAGCGAGAGGCAGCCGCCCAGGAGGACGCCTCGTGCCCGGCCCGGCGTAAGGGCACGGCCGGTCGACGTGATCGTCTGGACCGACTCCGGCTCGAAGAGCGTCGCCCGCAGGTGCTCCTGTGCCCGCGCGTTCTTCAGGAAGTCGACGCCCGCGACCATCGGCCCGTGCAGCGTCACGAGCCCCATCCGCGTCGCGAACGCCTCATGCAGCGCGGTGATGTCGCTGAAGCCCAGGAGCACCTTGGGGCCCGCGGCCCGCAGCGCGTCCCAGTCGAGAAGGTCGACCATGCGCTGCACCCCGTAGCCGCCGCGGGCGCACAGCACCGCCTCCACGGACGGATCGCACCAGGCGAACTGGAAGTCGGCGGCCCGGTCGGCGTCCGTGCCCGCCAGGTACGCGAACTCCGGGTGCCGGTCGAGGACATGAGACCCCACGACCGGGTCGAGGTCCCAGCCGCGCAGGATGTCGAGGCCTGCCTCGAGCCGCTCCTCGGGGACCGGACCGCTGGGCGCGACGACGGCGACATGGGCGCCGGGGGCCAGTCTGCGGGGGCGTACGAGGGGCTTCACTTGGTGAGCTCCAAGGTGGGGATGCCGGCTGGATTGAGGCCCAAGACCTGGGCGTACAAGGAGAGTTCGGACTCCAGGACGCGCACCATCGTGTCCGCGCGCCGGAAGCCGTGGCCCTCGCCCTCGAAGGCGATGTACGCGTGCGGCACCCGCCGCCCCTCCGCCTCCATCCGGGCCAGGAACCGCTCGCACTGGGCGGGAGGGCAGACGACGTCGTCGAGGCCCTGGAGCAGCAGGAAGGGTGCGGTGATGCGGTCGGCGTGCTCGGTGGGCGATCGTTCGGCGTACCGGCCGGGTACGTCGGCGAAGGGTCCGACGAGGGTTTCCAGGTACTGGGACTCGAAGTCGTGCGTCCCTTCGGCGCTCCAGCCCGCGAGGTCGAGGATGGGGTAGAGGATGGTTCCGCAGGCGTAGACGTCGGTGCTCGTCAGGGACGCGGCGGCGGTCCAGCCGCCCGCGCTGCCGCCCCGGATGGCGAGCCGGTCGCGGTCCGCGGTGCCCTCGTCGGCGAGCGCGAGCGCGACGGCGGCGCAGTCCTCGACGTCGACGACGCCCCACTGCTCGCGCAGCCGGTTGCGGTACGCGCGGCCGTGGCCGGTGGATCCGCCGTAGTTGACCTCGGCGACACCGATGCCGCGGGAGGTGAAGTAGGCGATCTGCAGGTCGAGGACGAGCGGGGCGCGGTCGGTGGGGCCGCCGTGGGCCCAGACGACGTAGGGCGGGAGTTCGTCGCCGGGGGCGACGCAGGCGGGGTGGTGCGGCGGGTAGATGTGGGCGTGGATCTCGCGTCCGGCGGGGCCGGTGAAGGTGCGGATCTGCGGTTCGGGGTAGTACGCGGGGTTCACGGGGTCGTCGTGGGCGTCGCCGATGACACGGGCCTGGCGGGTGCCGGCGTCGAGTTCGACGACCTCGTACGCGCTGCGCGGGCTGGCCGCGATGCCGAGGACGCGACTGCCGTTCGCCGCGAGGTTCGGCGCGAACTCGGTCCACGGTCCCGCTGTGTCCACGACCTCGCCGGTCTCCGGGTCGAGGATGCCGAGCGCGGTGGCGCCACGCCCGTGCACGACGGCGATCAGTCCGTCCGCGAGGGGGGCGAACCAGCGTCGGCCGATCTTCCACAGGGGGCCGCCGAACTCCTCCTCGCGCCTGCAGAGGGGTCGGCCATCGCGGTAGAGATTCCACCAGCCGGTGCGGTCGCTGGAGTACAGCAGGGACCCGTCGGCGGCCCAGTCCACCTGGGCGATCGACTCGTCGGTACCGCCCGCTGCCGACCGGGCGCCGTGGAGGGTCCCGTCGGCGGCCACGTCGGCGAGCATCAGTTCCGTACCGTCCCACGGCATCCGCGGGTGGTCCCAGGCGAGCCAGGCGGCTCGCCGTCGGTCGGGCGAGAGGCGGGGGCCGGTGACGAACTGGTGCCGGTCGTCGATGAGTTCGCGTACGGCGCCCAGGTCCTGCTCCGCCGAGCCGTCCAGCGGCACGGCGGCCACGACCCGGCGCACGTCGGTGGGCCCGTCCCCGGTGAACTCCTCGAGTACGCACCAGACTTCGCCCCGCTCCAGGTGCAACTGCGGGTCCACCCAGCGCAGTCCGCCGCCCACGAGCGACACGGGCGTGAGGGGGCGCGGTTCGCTGTCGGGGGCGGCGGGCTCGTACACGTACAGCCGCTGGTCGACGAAGTTGACGAAGACGATCAGCGGGCCGGTGTCCAGCATCGTGCCGGTCCAGGGCTGCCCGCCGTACTCGATGACCCGGCTGCGCACGTTCCACGGAGCTGGCAGCACCGACTCCTCGCTGCCGTCGGCACGACGGCGCACCAGCGTACGGCGACCGGCCTCCTTGGGCCGGGGCTCGGTCCACCAGGCCTCGTCGCCGACGAAGCCGACGTACTCGGGGTGCCCGTCGTGCGCGGCGGCGAGCGACGCGTCGATGGGCGAGGGCCAGGAACCGTAGGCCAGGGTCTGCACGATGTCCCCCATTTCGCCGGCTAGGCGGCGCGCAGGAAGCGGTCGAGTACCCGGACGCCGAAGTGCAACGCCTCGATCGGTACGCGTTCATCGACGCCGTGGAACATGGCCTGGTAGTCGTAGCCCTCGGGGAGCTTCAGCGGAGTGAACCCGTATCCGGTGATGCCGAGGCGCGAGAACTGCTTGGCGTCCGTGCCGCCCGACATGCAGTACGGCACGACATGCCCCTCAGGCGCGAACTCCTCGACGGCGGCGCGCATCCTCGCGTACGTCGGTGAGTCCAGCGGTGCCTGGAGGGCCACCTCGCGGTGGTGGAACTCCCACGCCACGTCCGGCCCGGTGAGTTCGTCGAGCGTCGCGCGGAACTCGTCCTCGTGGCCCGGAAGATAGCGTCCGTCGACGTACGCGACGGCCTCCCCCGGGATCACGTTGACCTTGTAACCGGCGTTCAGCATGGTCGGGTTGGCGCTGTTGCGGACGGTCGACTCGACGAGCTTCGCCGCCGGGCCGAGCTTGTCCAGCAGCCCGTCCACATCGTCCAGGTCGGGCTCGATGCCGTACAGCGCGGCGAGTTCGACGAGAGCCGCGCGGACCGTCGGCGTCAGCCGCGGCGGCCACTCGTACGCGCCGATCCGCGTGATGGCGGCGGCGAGACGCGTGACCGCGTTCTCCCGGTTGACCTTGGAGCCGTGCCCGGCCCGGCCGCGCGCGGTGAGCTTCAGCCAGCCGGTGCCGCGCTCCCCGGCCGCGAGGGGATACAGCTCCTGCCCGGCGCCGTCGTGGAAGGTGAACGCCCCGGACTCGCTGATGCCCTCGGTGCAGCCCTCGAAGAGCCCTCGGTGCTGGTCCGCGAGGAAGCCCGAGCCGTCCTCGGCGCTCGCCTCCTCGTCGGCGGTGAAGGCGATGACGAGGTCACGGCGGGGGCGTACGCCGTCGCGCGCCCACTGCCGTACGACCGCGAGGATCATCGCGTCCATGTTCTTCATGTCGACCGCGCCCCGCCCCCAGACGACCCCGTCCCGCACCTCCCCGGAAAACGGGTGCACGCTCCAGTCCTCGGCCTGCGCGGGAACCACGTCCAGATGACCGTGGACGAGCAGCGCTTCGGCGGACGGGTCGCTGCCTTCGAGGCGTGCGACGACGTTCGTACGCCCCTTTGTGCGCTCCAGCAGCGTCGGCTCAAGGCCCGCCTCGGCGAGCCGCGCTGCGGCGTACTCGGCGGCGGGCCGCTCCTGGCAGTCCCCGCCCCCGCGGTTGGTCGTGTCGATACGGATGAGGTCGGAGGTGAACTCCACGACCTCGTCCAAAGCCTGCTGGTCAGCCATACTGCTCCTCCACGGCGGCCGAGACGATCGTGGTGACCGCCTTGAAGGCCCGGATCCCCTCATACATCGCCGCGCTGGTGTACGCGACCTTCCGCTCCCCGATCTGGTCCACACCCGGCACGACGGTCGCCGCCAGGGCCAGATGCTCGGCGTCGAACTCCAGCGCCACGGTGAACGGGCCGCCGTCCACGGGCTCGTACCGCACGGCGAGCCCGACCGCCTCCTTTGCCGCCGCGCGGATGTCGGCCGCGGTCCGCGCGGGCGTCCGGCACACCGCGGCGTACCGCGAGACATGGTCCTTGACGGCGACCTTCAGCGCCTCGGGCGCATAGCCGAGCGCGTCCTCGCAGGCCACGTCGTCGCCCGTGACGAGGACGACGGGGACGCCGTACTCGGCGACGACATGCGCGTTGAGCAGGCCCTCACTGGCGCGTACGTCGTTGATCCACACGCCAGTGATCGAGTTGGCGAGATAGGTGTGGGCGAGCACCCCCTCCATGCCCGCCCCCGCGTGATAACCGACGAACGCGATGCCGTCGACATCCCCGTGCTGCACGCCTTCCACCATGGACAGCGACTTGTGCCGCCCGGTCAGCATCTGCGCCCGCTCGTCCAGCCGCTCGAGCAGCAGATTGCGCATGGTCCAGTGCGCCTCATTGATGAGGACGTCGTCGGCACCCCCGTCGAAGAACCCGAGCACGGCGGCGTTCACATCCGAGGTGAACATCGCCCGGCAGCGCTCCCACTCGGGCGTCCCCGGCAGCACATCGGCCGGCCAGGTCACGCCGGTGGCACCCTCCATGTCGGCGCTGATGAGGATCTTTACCATCCCCTAGTTGTATCGCAGACGGCAGAGCGGCCACACGGGCGCACCCCGCTGTGGGGAACGGGGACGGGTGACCGCCGACGTCGGCCGGAAAACAGCGCCCGTGGCAACGCGTACTGGCGGCCCCCGTGGGGCCTTTGCTAGCAAGGGGGGCCGGTGGAACGACCGGCTGGGCACGTTGGTGTGTGACAAGGGGGCGCCTTGGGCGCCCACGAGGGGGTGCGCGTCGGCGTTGCACGCTGGTCCTGACACGCACGACGACGACCCGGCGGACGGCACGTCACCCGTCGACCGCACCTACCCGGAGGCCCGGTGACGCCCACCACCGCGGAGCCGAACCTCGCGGACAAGCGGGCGGAGCGTCAGGACTTCCGCCGGATGTGGCTGGGACAGAGCATCAGCCTGATCGGCGACCAGATCTCCTTGTTCGCCCTGCCCAGTCTGGCCATCCTGGTGCTGAACGCCAGCGAGCCGCAGGTCGGGGTACTGCACGCGATGGCCACGATGGCGTTTCCCGCGCTGGGCCTGTTCGCCGGCGCGTTCATGGACCGGGTGCGCTGCCGCCCGTACATGATCGCGGCCGATCTCGTGCGGCTGCTGCTGTTCGCGACGGTCGCTGTCCTGGCGTCGACCGGCCTGCTCGACCTGTGGCTGCTGTATGCCGTGGCGGCGCTGGCCGGCGTGTGCACGGTCATGTTCGACGTCGGCTATCAGACACATCTGCCCCGTCTCGTGGGCCGCGACCTGCTGCCGCTCGGCAACGCTCGCCTGGAGATGTCCGCGAGTGTGGCCCGCGCCGGCGGCCCGGCCCTGGCGGGCGCGCTCATCCAGTTCCTCGGGCCGGCCCTTGCGGTGGCCGCCAATGCCGCCAGTTTTCTGGCCTCGGCTGCCGGTCTGTTCGCCGTCCGCAAGCCCGAGTCCGTCGTGCCGGACCCCACAGCCGAGCCGTGGCGCAGGCAGATCCTCCAAGGCGCACGGCACCTATGGCGCACCCCGGTGCTGAGGTGGCTCTCGGCCGCCGCCGCGCTGCGCAACTTCAGCATGGCCATGGTCGACACCGTCCTGCTGCTGTTCCTCTACCGGGCGCTGGACCTCGGCCCCGCGTCGGCCGCCACGGTGCTGACCGCTGGGGCCCTGGCCGCGGTCCTCGGCGCCGCCGTCAGCCGTGTCCTCGTCGAGCGGGTGGGCGCCGGTCCCGTGCTGCTCGCCACGGTCACCGAGGGCATCGTCTGGGCCGCGGCACCCTTGGCCCTGGTGACCGGATCGAGTCTGGTCGTCATCGCCGTCGCCTTCGTCTCCGCGCTGTGGCTGCCGGTGTGGAACGTCACCGTCACCACCCTGCGCCAGCTGATCACCCCGCCCCACCTGCTGGGCCGGGTGCACGCCGCCGCCCGCACCGTCAACCTGTGCACCATCCCGCTGGGATCCGTGGCCGGTGGGCTGCTCGCCGGCTGGGCGAGCGCCCACTGGGGGGAGCGTGGCGGGCTGGGTGCCGCGCTGGCCCTGGCCGGCCTGTGCACCGCCACCGGAGTGCCGTTCCTGCTGCGCAAGGAGATACGGGGACTGCACCAGCCGGCTCCAACCGCCGAGGACATCCGCTGACGACTGCATCCGAGGCTCTGCCGGCACGGCAACGGGCTGTTCGGGCTGTCCGTTGCAGCCGCATGCCGCATGTCCCCCGCCTGTGCGGCAGCCGTCGTGACGCCACACCGTGACCTGTCCGGCGGTCAGTGCACCGGTCGTCCGGCGGCCCACAAGCCGCGCACGTGCCCGAGATGCCGGGTCATGACCGCACGTACCGCGTCCTCGTCGCGGGCCGCGAGCGCGTCCAGGATCTCCAGGTGCTCCTGGGCGGAGTCCTCCAGGCGGTCCGCCTCGACCAGCGTCTGGAGGCCGTAGAGGCGGGAGCGCTTGCGGAGGTCGCCCACCACCTCGACCAGATGGTCGTTGCCGGCGAGCGCGAGCAGGCCGAGGTGGAAGCGGATGTCCGCCTCGACGTACGCGATGAGGTCGCCCGCGGCGGCGGCCGTGACGATCTCCTGCGCGGCGGGGCGCAGGGCCTCCAGGGCGACGGGGTCGGCGGTGGTGGCGAGCCCGGCGGTCGTGGGGATCTCGATGAGTGAGCGGATGTGGGTGTATTCGTCGAGCTGTTTCTCGGAGACGGCGGTGACCCGGAAGCCCTTGTTCGGCACGGTGTCGACCAGGCCCTCCCTGACCAGATCGAGCATGGCCTCCCGTACGGGCGTCGCCGAGACGCCGAAGCGGGCGGCGAGGGTCGGCGCGGAGTAGACCTCGCCGGGCCGCAGTTCCCCGGCGATCAGCGCGGCACGCAGGGCGTCGGCGACGCGCTCGCGGTAGTTGCGCTTCTGTCCCGCCAGGGTGGGCAGGTCGGTGGCGCTGGTGCGCTGGGCGGGCATCGGGAGGTCTCCTTGCGGTTTACGACGTACGACGAGGTACGACGGCGTACTACGCCGTACAGGCGGGCGGCGGGGCTCAGAGGACGAACCCGGCCGGGAACGGGTCGGACGGGTCGAGCAGGTACTGGGCGGTGCCGGTCACCCAGGCACGCCCGGTGAAGCTGGGCAGCACGGCCGGGATCCCGGCGACCTCGGTGGTCCCCAGGAGCCGCCCGGTGAACCGCGTCCCGATGAAGGACTCGTTCACGAACTCGGTGTGCAGCGGGAGTTCACCACGCGCGTGCAACTGCGCCATACGCGCGCTGGTCCCGGTACCGCAGGGTGAACGGTCGAACCAGCCGGGATGGATGGCCATCGCGTGCCGCGAGTGCCGGGCGTCGGAGCCCGGGGCGACGAAGTGCACGTGATGGCAGCCGTGGATGGAGGGATCCTCGGGATGGACGGGCTCTGCTTCCGCGTTGATGGCGTCCATCAGGGTGAGACCGGCGGCGAGGATGTCGTCCTTGCGGGCCCGGTCGAAGGGCAGCCCGAGCTGGTCGATCGGCAGGATCGCGTAGAAGTTCCCGCCGTACGCCAGGTCGTATGTCACGGTCCGCCCGTCGGCGAGGGTGACCTTGCGGTCGAGGCCGACGGCGTACGACGGCACGTTCTGGAGGGTGACGGCCTTCGCGGCCCCGTCCTCCACGGCGACTTCGGCGACGACGAGTCCGGCCGGGGTGTCGAGGCGGATGGTGGTGACCGGCTCGACGACCTCCACCATGCCGGTCTCGACGAGCACGGTCGCCACGCCGATCGTGCCGTGTCCGCACATGGGCAGATAGCCGGAGACCTCGATGTAGACGACGCCGTAGTCACAGTCGGGGCGGGTGGGCGGCTGAAGGATCGCGCCGCTCATCGCCGAGTGCCCGCGCGGCTCGTTCATCAGCAACTGCTTGATGTCGTCGCGGTGTTCACGGAAGTACAGGCGCCGCTCGTTCATGGTGGCGCCCGGGATGGTGCCGATGCCGCCGGTGATCACCCGGGTCGGCATGCCCTCGGTGTGCGAGTCGACGGCGTGCAGGACGAGTTTGCTGCGCATGACCGGCCTCCTCCTTATGCGAGCCCTGCCGCGACGGCCTTCTCGGTGGCCGCACGCACGACTGCCTCCTGCTCCGGCAGCAGCGGGACGCGCGGCGGGCGTACCGGACCCCCGTGCCGCCCCGCGATATCCATGGACAGCTTGATGGCCTGCACGAACTCGACCTTCGAGTCCCAGCGCAGCAGCGTGTGCAGCTGCCGGTAGAGGGGCAGCGCGGTGTCGAGGTCACCCGCCACGGCGGCCCGGTAGAGATCGACACTGGCTCGGGGCAGCGCGTTCGGATAACCGGCCACCCAGCCCTTCGCGCCCGCGATCGCCAGCTCGACCAGCACATCGTCGGCGCCGATCAACAGGTCGAGTTCGGGGGCGAGTTCGGCCAGCAGGTAGGCGCGCCGGACATCGCCCGAGAACTCCTTGACTCCCTGGATGTACCCCTCGCCGTGCAGCTTCGCGAGCAGTTCGGGTACGAGGTCCACCTTGGTGTCGATGGGGTTGTTGTACGCCACGATGGGCAGCCCCGCCTGCGCGACCTCGGCGTAGTGGGCGAGGACCGAGCGTTCGTCGGCGCGGTAGGCGTTGGGCGGCAGCAGCATCACCGCGCGGCAGCCGGCGTCGCGTGCCTGCTCGGCCCAGCGGCGGGACTCGGCGGACCCGTAGGCGGCGACCCCGGGCATCACGCGCTCCCCGCCGATCGCGGCGACGGCCGTCTCGACGACCTTGGCGCGCTCCTCGGGGGTGAGCACCTGGTACTCGCCGAGGGAGCCGTTCGGTACGACGCCGTCACAGCCGTTCGCGACGAGCCAGGCGCAGTGCTCGGCGAACTTGTCGTAGTTCACGGAGAGATCGTCGTCGAGGGGCAGGGCGGTGGCGACGAGGACGCCGCGCCAGGGGCGGTGGTCGGTCATGAGGGTCCTATCTCGGTGGGGTCGGTGGAGTCCGTGTGGTGCCGGTCGAAGTCGGTTCCGGCGAGCACGCCGAGCGGTACAGGCCGGGCGAACGGCCGCCGAGAGGGCTGGAACTCGCACCTCGCGAGCCCAGCCACCGCCGGTCCGCACATCCGGCCCTGGCACCAGCCCATCCCGGCCCGGGTCAGCAGCTTCACGGTGCCTACGTCACCGGCGCCCAGCTCGCCCGCGGCCTCCCGGATCGCGGAGGCGGGCACCTCCTCGCAGCGGCAGACGACGGTGTCGTCGGTGACCTGCTCGGTCCAGTGGGCGGGCGGGGCGTAGACAGTGTCGAGGATGGCGAAGAACTCCCGCAGTCCGCTACGGGCCTTGGCGGCAGTCTCGTACGAACGCGGGTCGGGAGTACGGGAGTTGAGCCGGGCGGCGATCGAGAGTCCGGCGATTCTCCCCTCGGCGAGCGACAGTACGGCGCCGCCGATCCCGGTGGTCTCCCCCGCCGCCCAGACACCCGGCACATCGGTGCGCTGCTCGTCGTCGACGGCGACGCCCGTCCCGTCGAGCCGGCAGCCGAGCGCCTCGGCGAGGTCGGTGTGCGGCAGCATGCCGTGCCCGACGGCGAGGGTGTCGCAGGCGATACGCCGCTCGGTGCCGGGCAGGACCCGCCCGTCACCGTCGAGAGCGGCAACGGTCACGGCCTCGACCCGTTCGCTGCCGTGCGCGGCGACGACGGTGTGGCGGACGTGGACCTTCACGCGCCGCCGGGCCAACTCGGCGGCGTACCGGGCACCTTCGGCAAGCTTGGCGGGATGGGCGGCCAGCACTCTGGCGTGCCGCACGAGGACCTTGGGGTCAGCGGCCTCGACGAGCGCGGCGACCTCCGCCCCGGCCGCCGCGAGCCCGGCCGCCACCGGCATCAGCAACGGCCCGGTCCCGGCGACCACGGCCACACGCCCCGGCAACACGAGCCCACCCTTGAGCATGGCCTGCGCCCCGCCCGCGGTGACCACTCCAGGGAGGGTCCACCCGGGGAACGGCAGGACCTTCTCGTACCCACCGGTGGCGAGCAGCACGGCGTCGGCACGAACGGCGACGGGCTGCTCCTGCTCGGGACCAAGGAGGGCGTGCACGGTGAAGCCGTCGGACTGCCCTTCCACAAACCACACGTGGTGGTCCGTCAGATGCGCAACACGACCTCCCGCGACGTGCGCCGCGAGGCCATCACGCAGCCGTTCCCAGGTACGCCACTGATGGTGCAGCACCTGGGGCCGCCGGGCGCCGAGCGCTGCGGCGGACTGCCGGTAGAACTGCCCGCCGGCCTCCGCCGCGGAGTCGATCAGACTCACACGTACACCCCGCGCGGCAGCGGCAAGCGCGGCAGCGAGCCCCGCAGGACCCGCCCCAACCACCGCGAGGTGTGGCCCCTCAGCCATGGTGCCCACGATGGCCGGTCCCTTCCTGCGTACGGATCACATCGCCGGCCTCCGCCCGCACCAGACAAGCGCGTTGGTTCGCCCGCCCGTTGACGGTCACCAGACAGTCGAAGCAGACCCCGATCCCGCAGAAGACACCGCGCGGCTCACCGCTCCCCCGGGTCGTACGCCACGACGTGATGCCCGCCGCCCAGAGCGCGGCGGCGATCGTCTGCCCCGGCAGGACGGTGAGCTGACGGCCATCGAAGGTGACGCTGAAGGCAGGACCGGGCCGGGCGTCCACCAGCTCCGGCGGAGTCCTTGGAGCTCTCACAGGCCCTCCTCAGGGAATCGATCAGGACGGAACGGAGTGAGGTCGAGATCCGGGCTCTTCTCTCCCAGCACCTGAGCGATCAAGTGCCCGGTCCCTGTGGCAAGTCCGATCCCCGCCCCCTCATGCCCGCAGGCATGGAAGAGCCCGGGCACCCGAGCATCCGGCCCGATCGCGGGCAGATGATCAGGCATGTACGGACGAAACCCGAGGTAGGCACGCATCGCCCGCACCCCCTCCAGGAACGGAAACAACCGCGTGGCCCCCGCCGCCAGCGCCCGCGCGACCGGCAGCGAGAAGGCCCGGTCGAACCCGACCCGTTCCCGACTGGACCCGATCAACACCGGCCCGGCGGCCGTCCCTTCGACCACCGGCGAGGTCTGCAACGCCGCCGAGTCACTGGCCACGTCGGCCACATAGTCAGCGGCGTACACCTTGTGCCGCACGGTACGAGGCGGCAACGGCTCGGTGACGAGAACGAACCCGCGCCGAGGCAGCACAGGAAGGGAGACACCGGCAAGCGCGGCCAGCTCCCCGCCCCAGGTCCCGGCGGCGTTCACGACGGCGGGCGCATGAATCTCCCCCTCAGAGGTACGCACTCCCCGCACGGCCCCCGCCCCCGTACGCAACACTTCGGTGACCGCACACCCCGTCCGCAACAAGGCCCCCGCAGCCCGCGCAAGCCGTACGACATGGGCAGCGGCAAGGGTGGGCATGACCTGGGCGTCCTGCGGATACAGCACCCCGCCCGCGAGCCCCTTCGCCAACTTCGGCTCTACGTCGTGGAGTTGACCAGCTCCAACCGCCACGGCCTCGACCCCGGCCGCCCGCTGCCCATCAGCGAGCCCTTCCAAAGCCATGAGCCCCTCCGCCGAGGAGGCAACAACGAGCCCACCCTTGAGGTCGTACTCAACAGCCGCAGCGATACCGGGCTCACCGGCGAGCTCACCCCACAACCGCCCGGACAACAGAGCAAGTTCAAGCTCAGGCCCAGGCTCCTTGTCGGAAACGAGCAGATTCCCCTCACC
>NZ_JAAKZX010000020.1 GCF_011045025.1 Streptomyces ureilyticus | reverse complement strand
GCGGGGCTGGGGGCGGTGGATGCCGCGTACTGCTCCGCGTACGAGAGTGTCAGTGGGGCGGCTTCGGCGACGGTGCGGTTGCTCAGTCTCGACCCCTTCGACGCCACCGGGGTGTTGGCTCGGCTGACCCCGGACCTCGACCGGGTCGCGGACCGGGCGGCCGAGGCGGCGCGTCGTGCCGTGGAGTCGGGCGTCGACGCCCTTCCTGCGGCTTCGGCGCCACTGCTGGAGATCAGTGCGGAGGTGCACGCCGCGTGGCCGGTTCGGTTGTTCGCGTCGTAGGCACCCCCGGCGCGGACTCGGCGCCCGCAAAACAACCACCCACTGACACGAAAGCCACAGGAGCAACCCGCATGCACCTCGATCACTCCCACCTCCACGACGGCGGAGCCGTAAGCGCCGACGCGCACCACCCCGACGGCACCCGCCGGGCCCTCCGTATCGGGCTTGGCGGCCCTGTCGGCTCCGGCAAGACCGCCACCGTCGCCGCGCTCTGCCAAGCCCTGCGCGACGAACTCTCCCTCGCCGTCGTCACCAACGACATCTACACCCGCGAAGACGCCGAATTCCTCCTCCGTGAGGCCGTGTTGCCGCCCGAGCGGATCACCGCCGTCGAGACGGGGGCATGCCCGCACACGGCGATCCGGGACGACATCTCCGCGAACCTCGAAGCCGTCGAGGATCTGGAGGACGAGATCGGACCGCTGGACCTGATTCTCGTCGAGTCCGGCGGCGACAACCTCACCGCGACCTTCTCCAAGGGGCTCGTCGACGCGCAGATCTTCGTGATCGACGTGGCCGGTGGTGACGACATCCCGCGCAAGGGCGGGCCCGGCGTCACCACCGCCGATCTGCTGGTGGTGAACAAGACAGACCTCGCTCCGTACGTCGGTTCCGACCTCGGGCGGATGGCCGCTGACGCCAAGACCCAGCGTGCCGAACTGCCCGTCGTCTTCCAGTCGTTGAGGACCGAGCCCGGGGTCAGGGAGGTCGCCGACTGGGTGCGCGGCCGACTCGCGGCGTGGACGGCATGACGACGCCCCGTTCGGCCGGAGCGGCTGAGGCAGCCGGAGTATCCGGAGTATCCGGAGTAGCCGGGTCGGCCCGGGCGGCCGGAGAGGCCGAGTCAGCCGGAGTAGCCGGAGCGCCCGAAGCAGCCCGAGCGGCCGGGTCAGCCGGAGCGGCCAGGGCAGCCGAAGTGGCCGGCGCACCCGGAGTCCGCGCCACCGCCCGCATCACCGCGCGCCCCGACGGCCGCGGCGGCACCGCCCTGCCCGCCCTGGAAGGCGAAGGCCCCCTCGCCCTGCGCCGCACCCGGGCAACCGGCTCCGAAGCACGCGTCACGCTGGTCGGGGCGATGAGCGGCCCCCTCGGCGGCGACCACTTCACCATCGAGGCAACCGCCGCCGAGGGCGCCGAACTGCACATCGGATCCGCCGCCGCCACCATCGCCCTGCCGGGCCAGGCCAAGGGCGAGGCACGCTACGACGTGCGCCTCACCGTCGCCGAGGGCGCCGAACTGCGCTGGCTGCCCGAGCAGTTGATCTCCGCGAACGGCAGTGATCTGTACGTCACCACCCGCGCCGACCTCGCACGGGGCGCCCGCCTGACGCTCCGTGAGGAACAGGTGCTCGGCCGGGCCCACGAGGAGCCGGGCCGCCTCACCAGCCGTCTCACCGTCCGTCTCGACGGGCGCCCGCTACTCGACCAGGAACTGTCCTGCGGACCCGGCGCTCCCGGCGGCTGGGACGGCCCGGCGGTGCTGGCGGGACATCGTGCGGTGGGGCAACTCATCGTCGTACGCCCGGAATTCGCCGAGGCGCCGCCCAGCCCGCAGCTCCTGGGGGAGTACGCCGCTCTCACCCCGCTCGTAGGACCCGGCGTCCTCGTGACCGCACTCGCCCCGGACGCCCTGCGGCTGCGCCGCACCCTCGACGAAGCCCTGCGCATACTCGGTCCGTAAAGCGTCATCTCCTGTCCGGTCTCCATGAAGTCGATCGTCCGCTGCTGCGCTGAACTGCATGGTCTGGATTGCGCTGGATTGCGTGAGACGGGAGGCCGCGGAGCGCGGGCAGTCGTCGCGGGTCAGGTAACCCGGGATACGACTGTCGATCCGGGCCATCTCGTAGAGGTGGGTTCACCTGTTTCTTGCGAGGAGGCCCCGGCGTTCACGCCGGGGAGGAATCGCATCCGGGTGTCGCGACGCGGAACGTCGCCGCATCCGGTTCAGGGCGCGGAGCGCCCGTACCGCTGCCGGCCTTGCCGAGAGTGACACGAACACGCGTTCCTGTAATCGCTGGTCGGGGTGGTGGCCGTGGGATCGGGGTGCGTGTGTGCTGGCGTCGCACATACGGTCCGTCGCAGGGTCCGGGACGGCACCGTGTCCCGGCCAGGGACCGTGAGGGGGCGAGATGGCGCAGGCGACGGCGGCTGCGGAGACCGGGCAGGCCCGCTACACCTACCGGCTGCGCGTGTCCTCCACCGCCCGCACGCTGCTGACGGCGGAGTGGGACCGATGCCGCTGGCTGTGGAACGAGTGCGTGGCCAAGTCGAAGCAGGTCCACGCCTGGAACCAGAACCGTCCCGAGGGCACCGACAAGCAAACGTGCGGCCCGGCGCAGCTCGACAAGATGCTGACCGACGCCCGCGCCCGCACGCCGTGGCTGCGGGAGGGCTCATCGGTTCCCCAGCAGCAGATCATCCGCGACTTCGGCCGCTCCCGCGCCAAGGCGCACAAGGACATCCGCGAGCGCCTGCCCATGGCGCGCCGGGCCGGGATGCCGACGTGGAAGACCAAACGCGAGGCACTGCCCACGCTGAACTACACCAAGCGCGGGTTCCGGTTGACGAACGGCCGGCTGCACCTGGCGGGCGGCATCGACCTGACGGTGGTGTGGTCGCGGGAACTGCCGGCCGAGCCGTCCTCGGTGCGCGTGTACCAGGACGCCCTGGGGCACTGGTACTGCTCGTTCGTCGTGCCCGCCCAGGTGCAGCCGCTGCCGAAGACCAGCCGCGTACTCGGTGTCGACTGGGGTGTGAAGGAGACCGCGACCACCACCTCCGACGCGCACGACCTGCCGCACGCCGAGCACGGCAGGAAGGCCCAGACGAAGCTGACCCGGTATGACCGGATGATGGCCCGTCGCAAGCCGAAGCAGGGCAAGAGTGGGTCGAAGGGGTACCGCGCGGCGAAGAAGCTGCGGGCGAAGGCGTACAAGAAGGTCGCCAGGCAGCGGGAGGACACCGGCCGCAAGTGGGCCAAGAAGGTGGTCTGCGACCACGACGCCGTCGCGGTGGAGGACTTCAAGCCGAAGTTCCTGGCCAAGAGCACCATGGCCCGCAAGGCCGCCGACGCCGCCATCGGCGCCACCAAGGCCGCTCTGCTCGAGATGGGCCGCAAGCACGGGCGGGACATCCGCCTGGTCCACCCCGCGCACACCACGATGGACTGCGCGCAGTGCGGAGCGAGAGCCAAGCACGCACTGCCGCTGGGTGAGCGCACCTACACCTGCACCGCATGCGGAGTGTCCCGTCCGAGGGACAAGAACTCCGCACGCGTGATGCTTGTCCGGGCTGGTCTCAACCCGGCTGGTGCCGAGGGCACAAGACCTCCTGGAGCGCTGCTCCAGGAGGCGGCCTGAGCCAGGAATCCCCTCCCTTCAGGGAGGGGAGGATTCAACTGCACTGTTGGACAGGCGCTGTCAGCGCTCGCAGAACTCGGTCTCGACGGCCGCGTCCTCCAGTCGCTGCTCGCCCCAGTCGCCGTTGCGGTTCAGGGTCATGACGCGTCGGCCGTCCGCCGAGGCGAGCGTCCGGGTCGCGGAGCCGGGGATCATGCCGCCGTGGCCCCATGCCCAGCAGCCCTCCTTGAGCTTGAAGTGCCGTATGCCGAGGCCGTAGCGGTCCTGTGGACCGCCGTGTCCCTTGTCCCCGTCGACGTGGACCGCGTCGAGCAGCTGCCGCTGCTGGGCGCGCGGCAGCAACTCACCGGCCAGCAGCTTGGACAGGAAAGTGTTCACGTCTCCGACGGTCGAGATCATCTGCCCGGCGGAGAAGGCGACGGTGGGGCTGAACTCGGTGACGTCGCGCACTTTCGCCTCCGGCCCGTCCTCGAACAGCGTGGAGTAGTGCCTCGCGTGCGGTGCGGGCAGTTGGGGCGAAGTGCCCGGCACACTCGTGCCGCGCAGGCCGAGCGGCCGGATGACAAGACGCTCGACCGCCTGTGCGTAGGTGCCGCCGGTGGCCTTCTCGACGACCATGCCAGCGACGATGTAGTTGGTGTCGGAATAGTCCCACCTGCCTGGCCTGCCGGGCCTGCTGCCCTGCTCCGGCTGGAAGTTGGGCGGGTGGGCGAGCGCGATGTCCACCAGCTCTTCCGGGGACCACCTGGTGAGGCGGTTCCGGTCGAACTCGTCCCCCGCGTACAGAGTGCGGAAGCCCTTGTCCATGTTGTAGTCGAAGATGCCGCTCGTGTGGTTGAGCAGGTGCCGCACGGTGATGTTCCCGGGCCGGTAGCCCTTGCCGCGCACCACCCCGGGCAGCCATTCCTCCACGCTGTCGTCCAGCGAAATCCTGCCCTCGGCTTCGAGCCCGAGCAGCACGGTGGCGGTGAAGGTCTTGGTCACGCTGGCGATACGGAACTTCTCGCTGGTGCTCCTCGGACGCTCGGCGACCAGGTCACCGACACCGGCCCGGCCATCCCACACACCGCGCGCGTCTCGTACCCGGGCGATGACGCCTGGGGTGCCTTGCGCGACGATCTCGTTCAGTACGGCCTGCGTCTTCGCGTGCGCGGCCTGGGCATTCGGGTCTAATCGGGGCGGAGCATGGTGGGGTGGCTCAGCCGGTGCGCCGGTGGTGGCGGCGAGCGTTCCCAGGGCGACGGCTACGACGGCAAGGGCGAGGGGGAGTCCACGAGAGGACCATTGACGGCTCATGAGAACAGCTGACCAAATGCCCCATCCCCACACCATCGGGAATGTCCCGGAAAAGGGGTCGGGGACACGACCTAGGGGCAATGCCGTGACTCTGTTGGTGATGTTGGCGGGGTGCTGACACCTGGGCTGGTGGGTGCTTGTCTGGTGGGAGCGGGGCGGTGTCGGCGGTGGGGGTGGTCGCGATGTCGCTGCGGCCGGAGAGTCATCAGAGGATCCCGGTCAGGACGGTGCGGACTGCGCGGGCGGCGTGTCCGAGGGGCACGCCGGCGATGCTGATCAGGGACCGGTTGGACGTGCTGTTCGAGGATGAGGAGTTCGCCGGTCTGTATCCCTCGGACGGCAGGCCGGGGTTGTCGCCGGGGCAGCTGGCGCTGGTGTCGGTGCTGCAGTTCGCGGAGAACCTCTCCGACCGGGCGGCTGCGGACGCGGTGCGGACCAGGATCGACTGGAAGTACGCACTGGGTCTGGAGCTGGACGATCCCGGGTTCGACTACTCGGTGCTGTGCGAGTTCCGGGCCCGGCTGGCCGAGGACGGCGCCGGTGACCGGCTGTTGGAGGCGATGCTGGACCGCCTGGTGGAGGCCGGGTTACTCAAGGCCGGGGGTCGGCAGCGTACCGATGCCACCCATGTGCTGGCCGCGGTGCGCTTCCTCAGCCGTCTGGAGCTGGTCGGGGAGACGCTGCGGGCTGCTTTGGAGAAGCTGGCCGAGGCCGCCCCGGACTGGCTGGCTCCGCTGATCGGGCCGGAGTGGGGCAAGCGGTACGGGCGGAAGGTGGAGATCGGCAAGCTGCCGGGCGGGAAGCCGGCGGTGACCGAACGGGCCGAGCAGACCGGCCGGGACGGACAGACGATCCTCACCGCCGCCTGGGCCGCCAGCGCCCCGCCTCACCTGCGGCTGCTGCCGCAGGTGGAGATCCTGCGCCAGGTGTGGGTCCACCACTACTACTGGGACGCGCGCGGACGCCTGCGCTGGCGGGACGGCCACGCCCTGCCGCCCGCCTCGCTGCGGTTCGACTCGCCCTACGACACGGACGTGCACTACTGCGTCAAACGGGACACTGCCTGGAGCGGCTACCGCGTCCATCTGACCGAGTCCTGTGATGAAGAGCGCCCCGAGCTGGTGGTCCACGTGGCCACGACGCACTCGACCGTGCAGGACGTCGAGATGACCGCGATCATCCATGACGACCTCGCCGAGCGTGAGCTGCTGCCGCGCGAGCACGTCGTGGACAGCGGCTACGTCACTGCGGCACACATCGAGCGAGCCCACCGGATCCACGGCATCACCCTGCTCGGCCCGGTGGTCGCCGACAACAGCCGCCAGGCCAGGGCCGGTTCTGACTTCGCCAAGTCGGCCTTCCCCATCGACTGGGACCGCCGGCAGGCTACCTGTCCTCAGGGCGCGGTCAGCCGGGAGTGGAGACCGCTGCGGATCAGCGGACACGACTACATCCAGGTCAAGTTCGCCAAGGCCGACTGCCTGGCCTGCCCGGTCCGCCCGCAGTGCACCACCTCCGCCACCCGGCCAAGAGCCCTCGCCCTGCTGCCCACCCGCGAACTCCACGAGATCCAGATGCGCAACCGGCTGGAGCAGACCACCGCAGAGTGGCAGCGCCGCTACGCGATCCGGGCCGGCATCGAAGCAACCCTTTCGCAGAACATCCGCGCTCACGGCCTGCGCCGCTCCCGCTACCGCGGCCTGGCGAAAACCCACGTCCAGCACGTGCTCACCGCGCTGGCCTGCAACATCGCCCGCATAGCCGACTGGGTCAACACCGCACCCACAGCCCGCCGCCGATCAAGTCACTTCCGCGCTCTGTGCACCGCCGCCGCATGACCCCACCAACATCACCAACAGAGTCACGGCATTGGCCCTAGGGGTCGCCGCCCCGCACGAGGGCCGCGAACGTCCTGGCACAGAGCGCCTGAGGTCGCTGAGACAGAAACCCGAACGACTCGGTTCGTTGCGAAAACGACTCGATCGAGTGAGACGGGACATCTCCGCTCAACGGACAGATAGTTACCGGTTATCGGATTGGCAAAGAAGCCAAGTCACCCCTGTTCTCAGGGAGGTCACAGCCGCAAGGATCCCTGTACCGACCATCACACGTACGGGGAGGCCCACTTGACGGGTATGAGACCGCCGAAGAAGAAGGCGGCAGCGCTCGGCTCGGCCGGAGTGTTCGTCACGGCGACACTGATAGCCGGAGCCGTCGCGGCACCGTCGGCCAGTGCGGACAGCCGCCACGGCCAGGACCGCGAGGCGCGCGGTACGGCGATCGCGGCGGCACGGGCCGCCAAGGCCGGCATCACATGGCAGGACTGCCCGGCTGACTGGGGACTTGAGAAGCCCATCCAGTGCGGCTGGGTCACCGTGCCGCTCGACTACGCGAAGCCGAACGGCAAGCAGATCAAGCTCGCCGTCGACCGCATCGGCAACACGGGCACCAAGGCGGAGCGCCAGGGCGCCCTCATCTACAACCCCGGCGGCCCCGGCGGTTCGGGCCTGCGCTTCCCGCGCCGGGTCACCACCAAGGCGCCTCTCTGGGTGAACACGGCGAAGGCGTACGACTTCGTGGGCTTCGACCCGCGCGGTGTCGGCCACTCGGCGCCCATCTCCTGCGCCGATCCTCAGGAGTTCGTGAAGGCGCCCAAGATGGACCCGGTGCCGGACTCCGAGGCCGACAAGCGCGCCCAGCGCAAGCTCGCCGCCGAGTACGCGGCCGGCTGCAAGGAGCGCAGCGGCGAGATGCTGCCGCATATGACGACACCCAACACCGTGCGCGACCTGGACGTCATCCGGGCCGCCCTCGGCGAGAAGAAGCTCAACTTCCTCGGCGTCTCGTACGGCACGTACATCGCCGCCGTCTACGGCACGATGTTCCCGACGCATGTGCGCCGCATGGTCGCCGACAGCGTCGTGAACCCCTCGCGCGAGAAGATCTGGTACCAGGCCAACCTCGACCAGGACGTCGCCTTCGAGATGCGCTGGAAGGACTGGCAGGACTGGGTCGCGAAGAACGACGCGACCTATCACCTGGGCGACACGCGGGCCGAAGTCCAGGCCCAGTGGCTGAAGTTGAGGGCCGCGGCCAAGAAGAACCCGATCGGCGGGGTCGTCGGTCCGGCCGAGCTCATCAGCTTCTTCCAGAGCGCTCCGTATTACGACTCCTCGTGGGCGCCCACCGCGCAGGTGTGGAGCAAGTACGTCGCCGGTGACACCCAGGCGCTCGTCGACGCCGCCGCTCCGGACCTGTCGGACACCGCGGGCAACGCCGCCTCGGAGAACGGCAACGCCGTCTACACCGCCGTCGAGTGCACCGACGCCAAGTGGCCCACCAGTTGGAAGAAGTGGGACCGCGACAACACCGAGCTGCACAAGAAGTACCCGTTCATGACGTGGGCCAACGCCTGGCTGAATCTGCCCTGCGCCACCTGGCCGGCCAAGCAGCAGACCCCGGTGAACGTGAAGACCGGCAAGGGCCTGCCGCCCGTGCTGATCGTGCAGGCCACGCGGGACGCCGCCACTCCGTACGAGGGCGCCGTCGAGCTGCACAAGCGGTTCAAGGGCTCCCGTCTGATCACCGAGAAGAACGCGGGCTCGCACGGCGTCACCGGGCTCGCCAACCCGTGCATCAACGAGCGGGTGGACGCCTACCTGCTCACCGGCAAGGTCGACGCGGCCGACGTGACGTGCGCCCCGCACGCCACGCCCACCCCGTAGCCGGTACGAAAGGAGAAGGGGGCGGCCGGGACTCCGGCCGCCCCCTTCCTCGTACGCTCAACTCAGCGGCAGCCGCGGGAACTTGCGGCCCTTCTCGGCCGCCTTCTGCTCGGCTTCCTCGGCCTTGACGACGGCCGCGTACCGGTCGACGTACTCCTGCTCGGAGAGGCTGAGGATGGCGTACATGATCTCGTCGGTGATGGCGCGCAGGATCGCCTTCTCGTTCTCCATGCCGGCATAGCGGGAGAAGTCGAGGGGCTTGCCGAAACGGATCACGACGGGGTGGATGTTCGGGATCTTCTTTCCGGGCGGCTGGGCCTCGAAGGTGCCGATCATCGCGCAGGGAATGACGGGGACCTGGGCCTTGAGGGCCATGACCGCGACGCCCACCTTGCCCTTGTAGAGGCGGCCGTCGTGGGAGCGCGTGCCCTCCGGATAGATGCCGAGGAGCTCGTCCTTGCTCAGCACCCCGAGCCCTTCGCGGATGGCCGCCTGACCTGCGTCCTTGCCGGAGCGGTCCACCGGGATCTGCCCGGCGCTGCGGAAGAAGTACGCCGTCAGCCGGCCCTTGATACCGGGGCCCGTGAAGTACTCCGCCTTCGCCAGGAACGTGATCCGCCGCTTGAGGATCGCGGGCATCAGGAAATGGTCCGAGAACGACAGATGATTACCGGCGACAATGGCCGCGCCCTCCGCCGGTACGTGCTCGAGCCCCTCGATCTTGGGACGGAAGACCAGTCTCAGCAGGGGTCCCAAGATCACGTACTTGAGCACGTAATAGAACATGGGGTTGTCGCTCCTCACTCCGCCGGATCGGCTCAACCGCCGTGTTCTAGCAGGTCAATAGGTACGCGGGAGAGACGCCAGTGTATGTGCAGGTGCGGGCCTGTGTTAACCGTGGGTGCGCTATGGCTTGCGGGCAACTCCGCAGAAATGCGTCACGTCGACGATCTCTTCCCGCGGGCAGTCGGGTCGCCAGCGCGGACAGGAGACGACGCCCGGCTCGAGGAGTTCCAGTCCCTCGAAGAGTCCCAGGACTTCTTCGCGGGTACGCAGGGTCATCGGCGCCGATCCCTGGGTGTTCCAGTAGTGGACTGCCTGGGCCATCGCAAGGCCGTCGACCTCCGTGGTCGGATGGGAGACGACCAGGTGGCTGCCGGAGGGCACGGCGTCCATGAGTCGCCGCACGATGGAGCGGGCCTCATCGGTGTCGATCACGAAATTGAGGATGCCGAGCATCGTGATCCCCACGGGCCGGCTGAAGTCCAGCGTGCGGGCGGCGGCCTGGAGGATCGATTCGGGGGCGTGGACGTCGGCGTCGATGTAGTCGGTGGCGCCCTCGGGCGTGCTGGTGAGCAGGGCGCGGGCGTGACTCAGCACGATGGGGTCGTTGTCCACGTAGACGACCCGGCAGCCGGGATCGACGCGCTGGGCCACCTCGTGGGTGTTGTCGGCGATCGGCAGGCCCGTGCCGATGTCCAGGAACTGCCGGATTCCCGCCTCACCGGCGAGAAACCGCACAGAGCGCGCCAGGAACTGCCGGTCCGCGACAGCCGAGCGAGAGATTTCCGGCACGTAGGACAGGATCTGATCGCCGACCTGCTGATCGATCTGGTAGTTGTCCCTGCCGCCCAGCCAGTAGTTCCAGATACGCGCGGAGTGCGACACATTGGTCTTGAGCTTGGCATTCCGCCTGGTGCCCTGGGTGTCTGGTGTCGAGATTTCGGACATCCCTGTGGCTCTTTTCGCTCATCACTGACTGGGACAGTGCACAATCTAGCCCGCTTGGCCGGAACCAATCACCATAAAGGATAAAGCAGTTCCTGGTTCCGGCCTCACGTCCGAAGGGCTCTTTCTCCTCTCAGGCCCCTTCTGTCAGAACCTTCTCAAGTGTCCCGAGAGCCGAACGGAGTTCCCCGTCGGTGATGGTCAGCGGCGGTGCAAGCCGGATCGTCGAGCCGTGGGTGTCCTTGACGAGAATTCCCTCGCGCATGAGCCGTTCGCTGATCTCGCGGCCGGTACCGATGGCGGGATCGACGTCGACGCCCGCCCACAGCCCCCGCGCACGGAAGCCGCGTACGCCCTTGCCCTCGAGGGCCGCCAGACCTTCACGCAGGGTCACGCCCAACTCGGCGGCCCTGCGCTGGAACTCACCGGTCCCGAGCAGTTCGACGACCGCGGAGCCCACCGCCGCGGCCAACGGATTGCCGCCGAACGTCGACCCGTGCTCGCCGGGCCGCAGCACCCCGAGCACCTCGCGGCGCGCGACGACCGCGGAGACGGGGACGATGCCGCCGCCGAGCGCCTTGCCGAGCAGCACCATGTCCGGGACGACCGCCTCATGCTCGACGGCCAGTGTCCGGCCCGTACGCCCGAGGCCCGACTGGATCTCGTCCGCGATGAACAGGCACCCGGCCCGCCGGGTCAGTTCGCGTATGCCGGCGAGGTAGCCGTCGTCCGGGATGAGCACGCCCGCCTCGCCCTGGATCGGCTCGATCAGGACGGCCGCCGTCGTCTCGTCGACCGCCGCCTCGAGCGCGGCGAGATCGTTGTACGGGACGATGCGGAAGCCGGGCGTGAACGGGCCGAAGCCCGTGCGGGCCGACTCGTCGGTGGAGAAGCTGACGATGGTGGTCGTACGGCCGTGGAAGTTGCCGTCGGCCACCACGATGGTCGCCCGGTCCGCGGGGACGCCCTTCACCTCGTACGCCCATTTGCGGGCGACCTTGATGCCGCTCTCCACGGCCTCGGCGCCCGTGTTCATCGGCAGCACCATGTCCTGGCCGGTCAACTCGGCCAGGGACTCGGCGAATTGGGCGAGCTTGTCGTTGTGGAAGGCGCGCGAGGTGAGCGTCAGCTGGTCGAGCTGACGATGTGCGGCCTCGATCAGGGCCGGGTGGCGGTGGCCGAAGTTGAGCGCCGAGTACCCGGCCAGCATGTCGAGGTAGCGGCGGCCCTCGACGTCCTCGACCCAGGCGCCCTCGGCGCGCGCGACGACCACGGGCAGCGGGTGGTAGTTGTGCGCGAGGACGGGCTCCTCGGCGCGGATCAGGTCGGCGGAGGTACGCGTACGCGCGGGAGCGGTCATGAACGGATCTCCTGAGTGCAGCACTTGATGCCGCCGCCGGCCTTGTGGAGCTCCGACAGGTCGACGGGGGCGGGAACGTAGCCGTGGCGGGTCAGCTGGTCGGCGAGCGCCTCGGCTCGGGGCGCGATGAAGACATGGCGGCCGTCGGAAACGGAGTTGAGCCCGAACGCCATCGCGTCCTGGCGGGTGGCGATCACCGCGTCCGGGAACAGTCGCTGGAGCACCTCGCGGCTGCCCGGGGAGAATGCCTCGGGGTAGTACGCGATGTTCGCCTCGGCGCCGTCGCCTCCGTCGTCGAGGACGAACAGCGCGGTGTCCATGTGGTAGAAGTACGGGTCCACCAGCTGCAGGCCGATCGTCGGGACGCCGAAGAACTCCTGCACCTCGTGGTGCGCCTCCGGCGTCGTACGAAAGCCGGTGCCGGCCAGGATGTAGGGGCCCACCGGGACGAGATCGCCCTCTCCCTCGCACACCGACTCGGGGTGCTGGACGTCGAAGCCCGCGTTCTTGAACCAGGTCTCGTACGCGGTCGACTCCGGCCGACGCTGCGGCGCGTGGAACAGCGAGCCGAAGACCCGGCCCTCCACCACCAGCGCGGAGTTCGCCGCGAAGACCATGTCCGGGAGACCGGCGACCGGCTCGACGCTGTCGACGGTGTGGCCGTGGGCGCGGTAGGCGCGGATCAGCTCCGCCCACTGGCCGCGGGCCAGATCGACATCTACCTGTGTGTCCTCATGCATCCATGGGTTGATGGTGTACTCCACGGCGAAGTGTCTGGGTTCGCAGACCAGAAAGTGCTTCGGGCGCGACACACGGCTGCTGGGCACAGAGGGGTACCTCCGCTTCCTACGGTGACGAGGTGACGACTGGCGGTGAGTCAACGGTAAGAAGCGGGGGATACGGGCGACAAGCATCGACAATTGCGCGTCGGCGCAGGAACGCTGCGTATTGAGGATATGCAGCGCATGATCGGTGCGCGACCTGAGCCGCTCACTCCGCCGGGGCCGGGGCCGGCTGGCTCGCGCCCGCCTCCGGGCTCTCCGGGAGCAGATGCGACAGCACCATGTAACTGATCGTCTTGCGGATGAACGGCTCCGTACGGATCCGCTCGAGCACTTCCTCGAAGTGGTCCACGTCCCGCGCCCGGACATGCAGCAGCGCGTCCGCGCCCCCGGTCACCGTCATCGCGGCCGTGATCTCCGGATGGTTGCGCACGACCTCCGCCAGCCGCCGCGGCGGAGCCGCGCCCTCGCAGTACACCTCCACGTACGCCTCCGTACGCCAGCCGAGCGCGTCGGGCTTCACCGTGGCCGTGAACCCGGTGACCACACCCGTCTCGCGCATCCGGTCGACACGGCGCTTGACCGCGGTGGCCGACAGGCCGACCGCCTCGCCGATCACGGCGAAACTGGTGCGGGCGTTCGCCATCAGGGCCGTGACGATCTTGCGGTCGAGCTCGTCGAACGGCGCGGACTTGGGGCTCATGCGCGCACTGTATCCAGCGGCGACGGCCGCACCCCACGACTCCGCAGGCCCAGAGGTCACAGCCCCGTCTCGCCCGTGTGCAGACGTCCGGATTGCTCCTAGACTCCAGCCTCATGCTGCGCGCCCTCGCCGTCGACGACGAACCGCCGTCCCTCGAAGAGCTGCTCTATCTGCTGGAGGCCGACCCACGCGTGAAGAGCGTCGAGGGCGCGAGCGACGCGACCGAGGCGCTGCGCCGGATCAACCGCGCCCTGGAGTGCGGCCCCGACGGCGAGGACGCGATCGACGTGATCTTCCTCGACATCCAGATGCCCGGGCTCGACGGACTGGACATGGCACGGCTGCTCGCGGGCCTCGCCAAACCCCCGCTCGTCGTGTTCGTCACCGCCCACGAGGGCTTCGCGGTGCAGGCCTTCGACCTCAAGGCCGTCGACTACATCCTGAAGCCGGTACGCCGGGAACGGCTGGCCGAGGCCGTCCGCCGGGCCGCCGAGCTGAAAGAGGCGGCTCCGCTGATCCCCGTGCACGAGCCCGACCCGGACCAGATTCCGGTCGAGCTGGGCGGGGTCACCCGTTTCGTGTCCGTCGAGGACATCACGCATGTCGAGGCCCAGGGCGACTACGCGCGACTGCACACCGCGCAGGGCAGCCATCTGCTACGTATCCCGCTGTCCACCCTGGAGGAGCGCTGGCGTTCGCGTGGTTTCGTCCGCATCCACCGGCGGCATCTCGTGGCGCTCAGCCACATCAGCGAGCTCCGGCTTGACGCGGGTACCGTGAGCGTCCTGGTCGGCCCCGTCGAACTGCAGGTCAGCCGCCGTCACGCCCGTGAGCTGCGTGAACTTCTGATGCGCCGGACAGCGAGCTAGGGGGCTTCAGTGGCACAGGATCCGACCGATCGCCGCGTGGTCGTCACGGGGCCGCCCCGCCGCACCCGCCGGCTGAACGGCTACCGCCCCCGCACCGAGATCGACGAGCAGACGACTCTCGGCCACACCTACGTCCGCTCGCTCATCCGCAGCCAGCTGCGCGCCGCGCTCACGGTGTTCGGCGTACTCGTGCTGCTCGTGGGACCGCTGCCGCTGGTGTTCACCTCCATGAACGACAGCACGAACCTCGAATGGCTCGTCCTCGGCTTCTGCGTCTACCCGCCGCTGGTGCTGCTCGCCCGCTGGTACGTACGCCGGGCCGACCGCAACGAGAGGGACTTCGTCCGCCTCGTCGAGGACCGTTGAGCCGTAGCCCCATGAACCCGGACGAGGACCGCTGAGCCGTGAACGAGAACTACGCCGTTCCCGCAGTCGCCCTCGTCGTCGTGGCGACCGTCTTCGTCGGCGCCTTCGGCCTGCGCATCTCACGGACCACCTCGGACTTCTACGTCGCCTCGCGCACCGTCGGCCCCCGGCTGAACGCGGCGGCCATCAGCGGCGAGTACCTGTCCGCCGCCTCGTTCCTCGGCATAGCGGGCCTCGTCCTCGTCCAGGGCCCCGACATGCTGTGGTACCCCGTCGGCTACACGGCGGGCTATCTCGTCCTGCTGCTCTTCGTGGCCGCCCCGCTGCGCCGCTCCGGCGCCTACACGCTGCCCGACTTCGCGGAGGCCCGGCTCGCCTCCCAGTCGGTGCGACGGCTGGCCGGCGCCTTCGTCGTCGGAGTCGGCTGGCTCTATCTTCTGCCCCAACTCCAGGGCGCCGGACTGACCTTGAACGTGCTGACCGGCGCCCCCAAGTCCCTCGGCGGAATCATCGTCGCCGTCGTCGTGGTCGCGACCGTCGCCGCCGGCGGCATGCGCAGCATCACGTTCGTACAGGCCTTCCAGTACTGGCTGAAACTCACCGCCCTGCTCGTCCCCGCCCTGTTCCTCGTCCTCGCCTGGCAGGGCGACGGATCGCCACGGAACGCCTTCGACGAACCGGCGGCCTTCCGCGAACACCGCGTCGTCCGCGTCGACAGCGGCCTCGACCTGAAGCTCGCCGCACCGCTGAACGTCACGGCGACGGGCACCGTGGACGGCGAGCGGTACGAGGACGAGAAGGTGCGGCTCACCGAGGGCGTCCACCGCATCGCACAGGGCACCCGGCTCGGCTTCACCAAGGGCGACCATGTCCCCGTCGCCGACCGCGGCAGCAACGGCGGCATGTCCACCTCGCTCGCCGAGGGCCGCGAGGACCGCCCGCTGTACGCCACGTACGGACTGATCCTCGCCACCTTCCTCGGCACCATGGGACTGCCGCACGTGGTCGTCCGCTTCTACACCAGCCCGAACGGCGTCGCCGCCCGCCGCACCACGGTCGTCGTACTCGGCCTGATAGGCGCCTTCTACCTGCTGCCACCGGTCTACGGCGCACTGGGCCGCCTGTACGCACCCGAGCTCACCCTCACCGGGGACGCCGACGCCGCCGTACTGCTGCTGCCCGACCGGGTGATCGGCGGACTCGGCGGGGATCTGCTGGGCGCGCTGGTGGCGGGCGGTGCCTTCGCCGCGTTCCTGTCCACGGCGTCCGGGCTGACCATGGCGGTGGCGGGCGTGCTCACCCAGGACGTGCTCCCGGCACGCGGCGTACGGCACTTCCGGCTGGGCACGGTGCTCTCGATGATCGTGCCGCTGATGGCCAGCGTGGTCGTGGGCGGACTGCCCGTCGCGGACGCCGTGGGGCTCGCCTTCGCCGTGTCCGCGTCGTCGTTCTGCCCGCTCCTCGTCCTCGGCATCTGGTGGCGGCGGCTCACCCCGCCCGGCGCGGCGGCCGGGATGCTGGTCGGCGGCGGCTCGGCGCTGCTCGCGGTCGCGGCCACCATGGCGGGCTTCCCGGGCACGGGCCCGCTGCACGCGCTCCTCGCCTGGCCCGCGCTGTGGTCCGTGCCGCTGGGCTTCCTCACCATGGTGCTGGTGTCGCTGGCCACGCCCGGCCTCGTGCCGGCGGGCACGGCCGCGATCCTCGCCCGCTTCCATCTGCCGGAGCAGGTGTCGGGCGGGCAGGTGCGAACGGCCGTGAGCGCGAAGGAAGTTGACGCATGAGGCGGGTGGTGGAGACATGAGCGGTTTCCTGGCCGGGCTCCTGGTGGCCGTACTCCCGCTGCTGGCGGCCGGTTTCTGGCTCGGCCGGCGCACCACGCGCCCACGGAGCCTCGGTGGACTCGGCACCCCCGTCGAGCACGCCACCTTCGAGACCCTGCACACCGCCTCGCTCGCCGCACCCCCGCTGCGGGCGGGCCTCACCGAGGAAACGGCCCGCAAGTCGGCCAGACGACTGCGCACCCTGCTGGGCACCGACGCCCTCTGCCTCACCGACCAGGACACCGTCCTCGCCTGGGAAGGAGTCGGCGAGCACCACAAGACGCAGATCATGGACCGACTCAGCGGACCGCTGGAGAACGGCCGCGGCGAAGCCTTCCGCCTCGACTGCGTCGAACCGGACTGCCCGGTGCGCTGGGCCGTCGTCGCCCCGCTCACCGTCGACGACCGCGTACACGGCGCCCTCGTCGCCTGTGCACCCCGCGAGTCCGCCGTACTGGTCAGGGCCACAGGCGAGGTCGCCCGCTGGGTCTCGGTCCAGCTGGAGCTCGCCGACCTCGACCAGTCCCGTACGCGGCTGATCGAGGCCGAGATCAAGGCCCTGCGCGCCCAGATATCCCCGCACTTCATCTTCAACTCGCTCGCCGTGATCGCCTCGTTCGTCCGCACCGACCCCGAGCGCGCCCGCGAACTCCTGCTGGAATTCGCCGACTTCACCCGCTACTCGTTCCGCAGGCACGGCGACTTCACCACGCTCGCCGACGAACTCCACGCCATCGACCACTACTTGACCCTGGTCAGGGCCCGCTTCGGGGACCGCCTCTCGGTCACCCTGCAGATCGCCCCCGAAGTACTCCCGGTGACGCTGCCCTTCCTGTGTCTGCAGCCCCTCGTCGAGAACGCCGTGAAACACGGGCTTGAGGGCGGTACGGGGCAGGTCGACAAGAGCCACATCAGCATCACCGCACAGGACGCCGGAGCCGAGGCCCTCGTCGTCATCGAGGACGACGGCCCCGGCATGGACCCCGCCTGGCTGCGCCGCATCCTGGCGGGCGAGGTCAGCCCGTCGGGCGGCATCGGCCTGTCGAACGTCGACGACCGGCTGCGCCAGGTCTACGGAGACGACTACGGCCTCGTCATCGAGACCGCACTCGGTGCCGGCATGAAAATCACCGCCAGGCTGCCCAAATACCAGCCCGGCGTGCACTCCGCGGGACGGCTCTCCCGCGAATGAAAGCCTCCCCCGGACCGGCTCTGGACCGGTGTCAGGGGAGGACGCGCGGAGGGCATCAGGTGCTGCGTGAGGCCACCATCGCCAGCGTGATCAGGCCGAGTACCACCCAGCCGAACCACAGCCAGCCATTGCTGCCGAGCGCCACCGTGTAGGCCGTGACCATGACCAGGCCGCCGACGGTGAGCACCCCCATGGTCTTCGTAGAACCGGGCATCGCAACACCCTCCTTATGGTTCGTCCCTCTCCATGGTGCCCCCGTCCTGCCTTTTCACAGTGCATACGACGAAATGGGTGCCTGTTTTCCAGCCGCTCTCCCCGGCCCAGGCCGCCGATTCGTAACGGCTGGGGTGGTAGCCGTACTGGATCGGCGGCACATCCGCCGCGCAGGCCTCCACGGACTCCCGCTTCGCGTCTTCGAGCGTGGTGTCCGGGCCCAGCCGGGTGAAGCCGAGCACCCGCTGGTCGTGCGGCTCGTCGCAGGAGGCCAGCCGGGCGTCCCGGTCGGACCGTACGTCCAGGCAGTCCTGCTTCTGCATATTGGCCGTATCGATGAACGTCAGCCCCGTCTCCCGGTGGTCCCCGAGCGGCCCGTACACCCCACCGTTCGCCCCCAGCAGCAGACAGACGGTGCGCCGGCCGGCGGCCTCGAAGCCCGCCTCGGTGGGCAGCACGGCGTAGCCGCGTACGTCCGCGAGCTTCCTACGGGTCTCTTCGGTCCGCCCCTCGCACCGGGCGGGCCCTTCCGTGCGTGCCTCTTCGACGGATCCGGCCTCGACTACCGCCATGACCTGGCCGTCCGGGGACCCTTTGAGACAGTCCTCGAGCTTCAGCCGTGGCGTGCCCTCGAAACGCCTCTCGGGCCAGTCGGCGATGACACAGTCGCCGTCCTTGAGCCGCTCGGCGAGCCCGATCGTCCCGCCGTACGGCTGCGCACTGCCGCCCTCGCCCGCCTGCCGCCCCACCGCGTACCAGACCCCGCCGAGCGACAGGCCCACACCGAGGAGGCCCGCGATCACGGACTGCAGGACGTTCGAGCGCTTGCGACGCCGGCTGCCGGGCGGCGGTCCGTAAGTCGGGCCGGACGTCGGTGACATGGGCGGGACGGGTGACTGCGGTGACATGGGTGGCCCGAACCCGGGGCCGGGCACAGGCGCCGGCACTGCCGATGCCTCCGTCTCGGCGTGCGCCCACTGCGGCTGCGACCCCGGATCGCCGTGGGTGCGTTGTGGGGACTGCGGCATGACGATCGCGGACAGCGCGGCCTGCGTCTCCTCGGCCGTGGCGCGGTGGACCGGGTCCTTGGTGAGCAGGGCCGCCAGGATCGGTTCCAGCGCGCCCGCGCGCTCTGGCGGCCGGGGCTCCTCCAGGACGACCGCGGTGAGCGCGGCCAGGTCCGTATCGCGGTCGAAGGGGCCGCACCCCTCGACCGCGTAGTAGAGCGTGCAGCCCAACGAGAACAGGTCGGCGGCCGCGGTGGGCGGCCCGCCCTGGGCCCGCTCGGGCGCCAGATACCCGGCCGTGCCCACGAGCATGGACGTCATCGTCCAGCGCGGCTCCGCGGAGTCCGGCTGCACGGAGATCCCGTAGTCGGTGAGCAGGACACGTGCGTACGGCGAACCCGAGCGGTCCGGCGCCAGCAAGATGTTCGCGGGCTTCACATCGCGGTGCATGACTCCCCGCTCGTGCCCCGCGGTCAGCGCGTCCAGCACGGCGAGGCCGATCCGGGCGCACTCGGCGGGCGCCGCCGGGCCCCGCTGCGTGACCAGGTCGCGCAGGTCGAGGGCGCCCGCGACGTACTCCATCACGATCCACGGCAGGCCCTCGTGTTCCAGTACGTCGTGCACGGTCACCACATGCGGATGCCCGCGCAGCCCCGCCGCGTTCCGGGCCTCCGCGCGGGCCCGGGCGACCCGGGCCGCGCGCTGCCGGCCGGCCTCGGCAGGATCGCGGAACACGATCTCCTTGAGCGCGACCTCACAGGCGAGCTGCTGGTCATGGGCCAGCCATACGTGTCCCATGCCACCGGTGCCGAGCCGGTGCAGCAGCAGATACCGGCCCGCGATGACCCGGCCCACTCCCGACTGCGGTGTCCCTGGTGCCATCCGGTCCCTCCCTGGGTGCTGTCGTCGGTCAGACCGCGCTCGCGGCGGGCTCGCCGCTCACGGGGACGTCGGTCGCCGGGGCGCTCGTGACGGGTTCGCCGGTGACCGGCTCGCTCGTCGGCGGTGATGAGCTCGTACGGGCGGATCGTCGCTCGGCGGAGTCGCGCTGTCCGTCGACGGCGGGGGCAAGGCCCCTACGGGCTCCGTGTCGGTCGGCGTCGGTGGGGGAGGGGTGTCGGTGGGCGGCGTCGAGGTCTGCGTCGGGTCGGGCGTCGTCGGATCAGGCTCCGTGGGATCGGGCTCCGTCGGATCGCTGGGTTCCGTCGGATCGGTCGGATCTGTCGGTACCGGAGTGTCGGTCGACGTCTCGGTGGGCGAGGTGGAACCCGGCTCCCCAGAGGTGCCCGGCTCTCCCGTGGCCTCGCCGTCGCGTCGTGCGTCGAACGTCCGGTCCTCCGAGCCGTCGGTGCCGACGGGCCGTTCGATGCCCTTGTCCGTGTCGGCCACATCCACGAGCGCGAGCCGGTCGAGCTTCGTGGGCGACGGTTCGACCGACACCACGGAGTCCTCGCGGAAACTTGGCCACTTCTTGTTGCCGTCCTCGAAGCGCACCGAGATCTTTCCGGTGTCCCCCTCGAATGCGCGCAGTGGATTACCGCAGGAGCACTTCACGACCGGCAATCCCTGATCGTTCACGAGAACCGCGATTCCCGCCTCCAGCAAGGCGTCGTAGGCAACCGCCCTGCCCTTCTTGTAGTCATGGTTCCGCACGAGAGTGTCGTGACGCAGGAGAACCGGTGTGAGTCGATCGACGTACTCATCGATCGCATCCGGAGAAATTCCGGCAACTCGTGCCCATTCTTGCGCCTTCCGGCGGTTCTCGGGATCGATGAGGAATTCCTTGAGCTGGTCGACGTCACAGGTGCCCGGCTTGCTCGAACCGCCGTACAGCCCCGGCTTGTTGCCCTGCTGCAAGCCGCCGCCAGGCCGCTCCCCACGTATCTCGGCGTCCGCACCGAGCCCGCTCTTCTCGTCGAAGAAAGGATCGAGAGCCGGAACTCCGGCCGCGACGGCCTTCACGACGATGAGGCGGTCGGCCTGAGTACAGCCGCTGAGGATCAGTAAAGTGACCAGCAGAAATGCGGTCCTGCGGACCGAAGATTGAATGCCCTTGTACATGGGCGCGCGAAATGTCATTACCGCTCCCCCCGGCGGTTCCCCCGTCACCCCGCAGAGCGGAAGCAGGGCTTGCGCGCCATGCTACTGAATAGAAAAGCCTTTCAGTCAAGGTTAATTGGAAGAGGCATTAAGTACGGGAAGTGCCGAGAGTGGCCACAGATATCTCAGCGGGTGCGCGCGTTCAACGAGGCCAGGTAGGCGTTGTACGCCTCCAGCTCCTTGTCTCCGTCGCGATCCGCGGCCCGGTCCATGCGCCGGGCCTGCCGCTGTTCGGAGCGGTACCACTGGAAGAGCAGCGCGAGCAGCACGAGTACGGACGGGATCTCGCTGAACGCCCAGGCGATGCCGCCCGCCGCGTTCTGGTCCGAGAGCGCGTCGATGCCGAGCGACGCGGGAGGGTTCTTGTACGTCTCGACCATCGGCTCGGACGCCATCATCAGCGCGATGCCGAAGAACGCGTGGAACGGCATGCCCGCGAACAGCTCCAGCATCCGCATCAGATAGCCGGGCCGGTGCGGACCGGGATCAACGCCCATGATCGGCCAGAAGAAGGCGAGGCCGACGGCGAGGAAGTGGCACATCATCACGGTGTGGCCCGTCTTCGAACCCATCAGGAAGTCGAAGATGGGGGTGAAGTACAGCGCGTACAGGCTCGCGATGAACAGCGGGATCGTGAACGCCGGGTGCGAGATCAGCCGCATGAACCAGCTGTGCAGCAGGGCCAGCAGCAGCTCACGCGGCCCCTTGTGGCCCCGGCGGGAGGCCACCGGCAGGGCACGCAGCGCCAGCGTGATCGGCGCGCCGAGCAGGATCAGGATCGGCGACAGCATACTGATCACCATGTGCTGCACCATGTGCACGCTGAACATGACCATGCCGTAGTCATTGAGTCCGGTACACATCACGAGCAGAACGCTCAGCACGCCCACGACGAACGCCACGGTCCGCCCGACCGGCCACTTGTCACCACGCCGCATCAGCCGCACGACGCCCCACCCGTACAGGGCGAGCCCCACGAGGCAGGCGACCAGGAAGAACGGGTCCGCGGACCACTCAAGACCTCGTCCCAGCGTGAACGGCGGCAGATCCATGGTCGTGCCGTGCCCGCTGTGATCCATCCGCCGGCTCCTGATTCGTACTGGTTGTGCGCTGTCTGTCCGCACCCAGACTAGAACTGCCCCCAGCCGCGGTCGCGACCGGGGGCAGCGCCAGTTACGTACGTATCAGAGGACGCACTCCGCCTCGGCGTACCGCTCGTCCGGCACCGTCTTCAGCGTCTCGACCGCCTCCGCGAGCGACACCATCGCGATCTCGGTGCCGCGCAGCGCCGTCATCCGGCCGAACTCACCCCGGTGCACCGCCTCGACCGCGTGCCAGCCGAACCGGGTCGCGAGGACCCGGTCGTACGCGGTCGGGGTGCCGCCGCGCTGCACGTGCCCGAGGATCACCGGACGGGCCTCCTTGCCGAGGCGGTGCTCCAGCTCCAGCGAGAGCTGGCGGGCGATGCCCGCGAACCGCTCGTGCCCGTAGACGTCCTTGCCGCCCTCGTCGAACTCCATCGTGCCCTGGCGAGGCTTCGCGCCCTCCGCGGCCACGACGATGGCGAACTTCTTGCCCGCCGAGAAGCGCTCGCCGACCTTGGCGGTCAACTCCTCGATGTCGAAGGGGCGTTCCGGCACGACGATCGCGTGCGCGCCGGCCGCCATGCCCGAGTGCAGCGCGATCCAGCCGGTGTGGCGGCCCATGACCTCCACGATCAGCACGCGCTGATGGGACTCGGCGGTGGTCTTGAGGCGGTCGAGGGCCTCGGTTGCCACGCCCACGGCGGTGTCGAAGCCGAAGGTGACGTCCGTCACCGCGATGTCGTTGTCGATGGTCTTCGGCACGCCGACGATCGGCAGGCCGCCGTCCGACAGGAGACGGGCCGCCTTGAGCGTGCCCTCACCGCCGATCGGGATGATCGCGTCGAGTCCGAGCTCCTCGACATGCCCCTTGGCCCGCTCCACGCCGTCCCTGAGGTGCTCGGGTCGTACGCGGGAGGAGCCGAGGATGGTGCCGCCGCGAGCCAGGATTCCGCTCACCGCGTCGAGGTCGAGCTTGAGGTAGTCGCACTCCAGAAGGCCTTTCCAGCCGTCCCGGAAGCCGATGACCTCGTCGCCGTGGTCGACGACGGCGCGGTGTACGACGGACCGGATGACGGCGTTCAGGCCGGGGCAGTCGCCGCCGGACGTGAGGACACCAATGCGCATAGCCCGAAATACCTTCTCAACGTGGGCCGGGTACCGGACCGCGCTGTCCGGCTGGACCCGGCAAGCGTACCGGCGGCAGGGGGCGGGTCCGCATCATGCGTCCGCCTGCTGGACGCCCCCGCACAGGTGAGCGGCCGGGCCGCCAGAAGGGCTGTGAACCATCTCTCGGGCTGTCCCGGGCGGGCTGTGGGCCCTTTTTTTCGGCGTATCCGCGTATCAGTCTGTCTCAGGCAGGCTGCTGGGCGGCCGCGATGCGCTCGGCGCGCAGCGCCTCGTACCACCGGTCGTCGATCGGCGGCAGCGCGTTGACGTCCAGCGCGAGCTTGAGCAGCAGATCCGCGATCAGCGGGTTGCGGGCGAGTACCGGCCCGTGCATGTACGTCCCGAAGACCGTGTCGTTGTACGCGCCCTCCGTGCCGTCTCCCGTGCCGTTGCCCTTGCCGAGGCGGACCTGGGCGAAGGGGCGCGCGGTGGGGCCGAGGTGGGTGATGCCCTGGTGGTTCTCGAAGCCGGTGAGCTGCGGCAGGCCGAGGGGCGCGTCGATGTCCCCGAGTACGTCCCCGACGCAGCGCTCGCCCTCGCCGCGCGTGGAGACCACGTCGAGCAGGCCGAGGCCGGGCTCGCGCTGCCCGAGGTCGTTGATGAACTCGTGGCCGAGAATCTGGTAGCCGGCGCACACGGAGAAGACGATCGCGCCGTTGCCGACCGCGCGGTGCAGACCGCCGTCGCGGCGCAGCCGCTCGGCCGCGAGCCGCTGCGGCCGGTCCTCGCCGCCGCCGATCAGATAGATGTCGCCGGAGGTGGGGATCGCCTGGTCGCTGCGTACGTCGAGCCGGGCCACGTCCAGGCCGCGCTGCCGGGCCCGGCGCTCCACCACGAGCGCGTTGCCCTGGTCGCCGTACGTGCTCAGCAGGTCCGGGTAGATCCACACCAGACGCAGGCTGTTGTCACTCATTGATGATCGTCCTCTGTGGTCAGTTGCCGACGCGGATCACTTGCCGACGCCGGTCAGTTGCCGACACGGCGGCGCAGGTCCTGGAACGCGGTGTAGTTCGCGATGACCTCGATCCGCCCCGGCGGTGCGATCTGCACGGCCTGGTCGAGGTTCTCGCAGACCTGGAAGGTCTGGTTCGCGACCTCCAGACGCACCGCGAGGTCCAGCTTCCGGTCGCCGATGACGAAGATCGGGTGCCCACTCAGCCGCGTGTAGTCGACGTCCCACAGCCAGGAGGTGTCGGTGCCGTCGGCCCCACGCGCGTTCACGGACAGGATGACCGGCGTCGGCGGCGGGTCGATCAGCGAGAACGTCTCGAGCCAGCCCGCCGGGTTCTTGGCGAGCAGCAGCCGAAGGTCACGCTGCATGAACTGCACGACGTCGTAGCGTCCGGCGACCGCCTGGACCTGGTACATACGTTCCAGGGCGACCTGCGGCGGCACACCGAAGACGGCGGCCACGGCGGCCGACGAGGCGGCGTTGGCCTTGTTGGCGCGGCCCGGCAGCTGGAGGTGGATCGGCCAGGCGGAACCGTGCGGGTCGAGGACATGGTCGCCGTTCAGCGCCCAACTGGGCGTCGGACGGCGGAAACCGCACTCGCCGCAGTACCAGTCGTCGCCGGGCCGCTGCATCACACCGCCGCAGGACGGGCAGGACCAGGCGTCGTCCTTCCACATCTGCCCGGCGGCCACCCACACGACGTTCGGCGAGGAGGAGGCGGCCCACACGACCAGCGGGTCGTCCGCGTTGGCGATCACGACGGACTTCGAACCGGCCAGGCCCTCGCGCCAGTGCTCGGCGAGCATGCGGGTCTCGGCGGCGCGGTCGAGCTGGTCGCGCGAGAGGTTGAGGAGCGCGATGGCCTTCGGGTCGGTGTCACGTGCCACACCCGCGAGGTACTTCTCGTCGACCTCGATCACCGCGTACCGCGCGTCCGAGCCACCGGCCAGCGCGGAGGTGATGCCTGCGGGCATGTTCGCGCCCAGGGCGTTCGAGACGACGGGACCGGCGGCGCGCAGCGCCTCCGCGATCAGCCGTGTCGTGGTGGTCTTGCCGTTGGTGGCCGACACCAGGATGACGTCCAGGTGCTGGGCGAGCCGGGCCAGCAGGTCGGGGTCGAGTTTGAGCGCCACCCGGCCGCCGATCACCGATCCGCTGCCGCGGCCCGCGGCACGCGACGCCGCCGCGACCGCCTTGCCCGCCGTCACGGCCAGCTTGGCCCGCGGCGACAGCGGGTCCGAGTTGCCTGCCATCAAGTCCCGATCCTCCTTGCGTACGACGCCGCGCCCTGCCCTGCTGCCGGCAACGTGTGGCCCTCAGCCTATCGAGATCCACGACCGGCCCGGTTCGCGGCACCACCCCGGCGCCCGCGCGACATTGAGGACCGTACCCTTGCGGCCATGCGACACGGCTCGATCCCGGGCGCCCAAGGGCGCGTCCTCACGCTGTCCCTCCTCGGCGACCCCGTGTTGCACACACCGTGCGAGGAAGTCACCGACTTCGGCCCTCAACTGGCTCGTCTGGTCGAGGACATGTTCGCCACCATGTACGCGGCTCAGGGAGTCGGGCTCGCCGCGAACCAGGTCGGTCAGTCGTTGCGGGTCTTTGTGTACGACTGCCCTGATGACGAGGAGCGACGGCATGTGGGTCACTTGGTGAACCCGCGTCTGGTCGAGGCGGACGGACTGCTGCTGCGCGGTCCCGAGGGGTGTCTGTCGCTGCCGGGCCTCGAGGCGGGGACGGAGCGGTACGACCACGCGATCGTCGAAGGCTCCACGCTGGACGGTGAGTTGGTGCGGGTCCATGGCACCGGGTTCTTCGCCCGGTGCCTTCAGCATGAGTGTGATCACCTTGACGGCGGTGTGTACGCGGACCGGCTCAAGGGGTGGCGCCACCGGCGGGTGATGCGTCAGGCGGCGCGGGCATCCTGGGGGCGCTAGAAGCTGGGTCCGCCGACCTTGTCGCCCGCCGCCGCCAAGCGTCCCCACAGCAGGTCCGCCAGACTGCGTACCAACTCCGCACGTGAGCACGGGCGTTCGCCCAGCCACCAGTCGCCGGCCGCGTGCATCATGCCGACGATGCCGTGGCCCCACACCCGCGCGAGCTGCGCGCTGTCGGGGCCGAGGTCTACCCGTTCCTCGATGACCTTGCTGAGTTCCTCGCCCATACGGCGCAGCAGGGGAGCGGAGTGCAGGCCGACGTCGAAGCCCTGGTCGCTCTGTGGGCCGCCCTCCGACGGGTGCATCAGGAAGCGGTACACCTGCGGACGTGCCTCGATCGCCGCGAGATACGTGTCGAGCGTGGCCTCGACCCGCTCGCGGCGCTCGGCCGGCGCGTCCAGCGCGGCCCGCAGCGCCTCGAGCAGGGCGTCCGTGTGGCGCTTGGCGAGAGCCGCGTACAGTCCACCCTTGTCACCGAAGTGCCGGTACAGAATGGGCTTGGTGATGCCGGCCTCGGCGGCGATGGCGTTCATCGAGGCGCCGGGGCCGTCGCGGAGCACCACCCGGTCGGCGGCTTCCAGTAGCTCTCGCCGACGGCGGTCGGCGGACCGCTGCTGCTCGGTCCGCTGTGTGGTGTCCATGAGCTCTCCCCACCCGTGCTGATTCGGTGACGCCCTGCGCAACGTAACACCCTGCTGTGATTCTGCATCGAACGGGCTGCCGGAGGGGAACCGGGAGTTGACTTTTCCTACCGACGGGTAACAGGCTACTGTTACCGCAAGTAACATGTGAGTGCGTAGCTGGAGGGGACATGGCCGAGTTCACCATGGAGCTCAACGACGAGCAGAAGGAGGTCCGGGACTGGCTCCACGGCTTCGCCGCCGATGTGATCCGTCCTGCGGCAGCCGAATGGGACGAGCGCGAAGAGACTCCCTGGCCGGTCATCCAGGAGGCCGCGAAAGTCGGTATCTACTCCCTGGACTTCTACGCCCAGCAGTACTTCGACCCCACAGGCCTCGGCATCCCCATGGCCATGGAGGAGCTGTTCTGGGGTGACGCGGGCATCGCCCTGTCCATCGTCGGCACCGGCCTCGCCGCCGTGGGCGTCCTCGCCAACGGCACCGAGGAGCAGATCGGCACCTGGATCCCCCAGATGTACGGCGACGCGGGCGACGTCAAGGTCGCGGCCTTCTGCTCCTCCGAGCCCGACGCCGGCTCCGACGTGGCCTCCATGCGCACTCGTGCCGTCTACGACGAGGCCAAGGACGAGTGGGTCCTCAACGGCACCAAGACGTGGGCGACGAACGGCGGCATCGCCAACGTCCACGTCGTGGTCGCCGTAGTCGACCCGGAACTCGGCTCCAAGGGCCACGCCTCCTTCATCATCCCGCCGAACACGCCGGGCCTGTCCCAGGGCCAGAAGTTCAAGAAGCACGGCATCCGCGCCTCGCACACCGCCGAGGTCGTCCTGGAGGACGCCCGCGTCCCCGGCTCCTGCCTGCTCGGCGGCAAGGAGAAGCTGGACGAGCGGCTGGCCCGGGCCCGGGAGAGGGCGAAGGCCGGTGGTGAGCGCGTGAAGAACGCGGCGATGGCGACGTTCGAGGCCTCGCGCCCGGCCGTGGGCGCCATGGCCGTGGGCACGGCCCGGGCCGCGTACGAGGTGGCCCTCGATTACGCCCGGACGCGTGAGCAGTTCGGCCGCCCGATCATCGACAACCAGGGTGTCGCCTTCCAGCTCGCCGACATGCGTACGTCCATCGACGCGGCCCGGCTGCTGGTGTGGCGGGCCTCGTGGATGGCCGTCAACGGGAAGCCGTTCACCGCGGCTGAGGGTTCCATGTCGAAGCTGTTCGCGAGTGAGACCGCGAAGAAGGTGACGGCGGAGGCGATCCAGATCCTCGGCGGCAACGGCTACACGCGCGAGTATCCCGTCGAACGCATGCACCGGGACGCCGCGATCTACACGATCTTCGAAGGTACGAGTGAGATCCAGCGGCTGGTGATCGCGCGCACCCTCGCGGGGATGCCGATCCGCTGACGGCACCTGAGCCGTCGGCGGTGCCGTGAGAGCCTGGGGAGTACGGGAAAGGCAGCGCAGTCGAGCCGAAGGAGTGCGGCGATGGCGCGGACAGCCAGGGAACTGCTGGACACCACCACCGGAAAACTCGCCCCCGACCCGCAGGCCAACCGACTGCTGCCCCTGATCGGCCGGGGCGCGGCACGGCGCGACACCCTCGCCACGCTCGCTCTCGAACAGCGCTACGTGATCGCCGCGGACCGCCGGGCGTTCCTGCATCTCGCGGAACGGTCGGCCGCCGAGCCCGAGTGCGCCGCCTTCTTCACCATGCTCGCGGAGGGCGAGGCCCTCGCCCATGTGCGGCTCGGCCCGCTGCTCGCCGCCTGCGGAGCGGATGAGGCGCGGGCGGCGGCGTACGAGCCGCTGGCGGGGGCGCAGGCGTATCCCGCGTACGTCGCCTGGCTCGCCCTGAACGGCGCACCGGCCGACGTGGTGCTCGCGCTGAGCGCCAACTTCTCGGCCTGGGGCGGCTATTGCGCCACCATCGCTGAGGCGCTGCGCCGCCAGTACGGCTTCGACGACGAGGCCTGCGGTTTCTTCGACCTGTTCGCGGAACCCGCGCCCGACCTGGAGCAGAAGGCGATGGCCGCCGTACAGGCCGGGCTGGACGCGGAGTTGATCAGCGAGGAGGCGGTCCACCGCTACGGACGCCTGCTACAGCGCTACGAGGAGATGTTCTGGCACACGCTGTGGGAGCTGGACCGGGGCGAGTCCTAGACGCTCCAGCGGTCTGTCAGTCGGGTGATGTCCCACTACTGTGCGCGATGCACGCCACGTCGATACGGTCGGCCAGTTTGGCGAGTTCGATCGTGAGGGTCGCCACCGTGTCCTCGTCGAGGCCCTCCTGACCGGCCTCCACCAGATGGAGCCACCGGCCGCCGACGTTGCGCAGCAGCTTGCTGACATCGGCGGCCGCCACCTGCAAAGTGCCGCGGTCGTCGACGATCAGAGGGAGGGTCACTTCGCGGTTCACACAGGCGATCGTAACTGCGGAACGCTCACGCTCCGTGCCATACGGTGGTGATGTTGCAGAACTCGCGGATTCCGTGGCCCGCCAGCTCACGCCCGTAGCCGGACCGCTTGACCCCGCCGAAGGGGAACGCCGGGTGGGACGCCGTCATCCCGTTGACGTAGACACCGCCCGCTTCCAGATCGCGTACAAAGCGGTCGACGTCCGTCTCGTCGCGGGTCCAGACGTTGGAGCTCAGCCCGAACGGCGAGTCGTTGGCGATCTCCACCGCCTCGTCGAGGCCGACGGCACGATAGAGCGTGGCGACGGGACCGAAGGTCTCCTCGCGGTGGATGCGCATGGCGGGGGTGACGTCGGCGAGGACCGTCGGCGGGTAGTACCAGCCGGGCCGGTCGGGCCGTTCGCCACCGCACAGCACCGTCGCGCCGCTCTCCACCGCCTCGTCCACCAGCTCCGCCAGACCGTCGCGGCCCTGCTCGCTGGAGAGCGGGCCGACCTCCGTGTCCTCGTCCATCGGGTCGCCGACCTTCAGCGCCTTCATGCCCGCCGTGAAGCGCTCGGCGAAGGCGTCGAACACGTCCGTGTGCACGATGAACCGCTTGGCGGCGATGCAGGACTGCCCGGTGTTCTGCACACGCGCCGTCACCGCGGTCTTCGCCGCCCGGTCGAGGTCGGCCGACGGCATCACCACGTACGGATCGCTGCCGCCCAGCTCCAGCACCGTCTTCTTGACCTCGTCACCGGCGACCGAGGCGACGGCGCGGCCCGCCGGTTCGCTGCCGGTGAGCGTCGCCGCCCTGACCCGCTCGTCGCGCAGGATGCCTTCGACCTCGCCGGTGCCGATGAGCAACGTCTGGAAGCAGCCTTCCGGGAAGCCTGCCCGGTGGAACAGGTCCTCCAGGTAGAGGGCGGTCTGCGGCACGTTCGAGGCGTGCTTCAGCAGTCCCACGTTGCCTGCCATCAGGGCGGGCGCGGCGAACCGGATCACCTGCCAGAGCGGGAAGTTCCACGGCATCACCGCGAGTACCGGGCCGAGCGGCCGGTAGCGCACGATCACCCTGGAGGCACCGGAGTCACGCGCCTCCGACTCCGGGCCCTCCTCGTCGGCGAGAAGTTCCTCGGCGTGGTCGGCATACCAGCGCATCGCCTTCGCGCACTTCGCGGCCTCCGCGCGGGCCTGCTTGATCGGCTTGCCCATCTCCGTGGTCATGACGCGGGCGGTGTCCTGTGTGTCCGCCTCCAGCAGGTCGGCAGCCCGGCGTAGCCGCTGGGCGCGCTCGGTGAATGAGGTGGTGCGGTACGTACGGAACGCGGCGTCGGCGCGCGCGAGCCTGCGCTCGATCTCTTCGGCGCCGAGGGCGTCGTAGGTTTTGAGTGTCTCGCCGTTTGCCGGGTTCACCGTTGCGATGGGCATGGCTGACCTCCTCGTACGGGAGCGCTCCACTGAGGGCACCGGTTCTGCGAGCGCCGTTGTTTGAAGCGCCGTCCAGGTCTGCGGGTAGTTTGTGGCTGGTCGCGCCCGCGATGAGGGTCCCCCCGCTCGAGCGCAGCCGAGAGTGGGGAGGAGCCGCATATGTCACAGCCCGCGCCCCTTCGGGGCGCTTGTCGCAGCCGACCTTGTCGAGTCCGCGTACCCCGGCGCAGGCGTTCTAGCCGACCCGCACTTCGAGGCGGTTCAGGAACTCCGCCTGGGCCTTGACGATCACGGCTCTCGCCCGGTCGAGCCCGAACCACTCCACTCGGCTCAGTTCGGGGAACGCCTGGACTCGGCCCGAGTTCCTGGGCCACTCCATCTCGAACGTTCCCGGGACCACCCTCGCCGGGTCGATGTCGGCCTCGATCGCCCATGCGGTGACGATCTTGCCGTTCGCCTGCCGGACCTCGCCGAGCGGTACGGCCTCGCCGTCGGGCGGCTCCAGGCCCAGTTCCTCGCGGAACTCCCGGCGGGCCGCGTCCCAGGCCGGCTCGTCGGGCTCGTACTCGCCCTTCGGTACGGTCCACGCGCCGGCGTCGCGCCGCTCCCAGAACGGGCCGCCCATATGGCCGAGCAGTACCTCCAGGCCGTCGCCGGCGTGGTGGAACAGCAGCAGGCCCGCGCTGCGGCGAGCGGCCTTCACCGGGTCACCTCCGGGTGCGCGGCGAGCAGCGTCTCGACGGTGTCGGCCTCCGCCGGGGTCTTGTCCTCGCGGTAGCGGACTACGCGGGCGAAGCGGAGCGTGACGCCGGCCGGGTAGCGGGTGGACTTCTGCAGACCGTCGTAGGCGATCTCGACGACGAGTTCGGGACGGACGGTCACCACATGCCCGCTGTCCTCGACGGCGAGCTCGCGCAGCCGATCGGTCTGCCAGGTCAGCATCGCGTCCGTCATGCCCTTGAACGTCTTGCCCAGCATGGCGAACGAGCCGTCCGGATTCCGCGCCCCGAGGTGCAGGTTGGACAGCTTGCCGGTGCGCCGCCCGTGCCCCCACTCGGCGGCCAGCACCACCAGGTCCAGCGTGTGTACGGGTTTGACCTTCAGCCAGGAGGCACCGCGCCGGCCCGCGCTGTAGGGGGCGTCGAGGCCCTTGAGTACGACGCCCTCGTGGCCGCGCTTCAGCGTGTCCGCGAGGAACCGTTCCGCGGCCTCGCGTGCCTCGCCGTCCGCCGGATCCGCCACGAGCGTGCGCCGCACCCGCATCGGCTCGGGCACCAGCCGGGCCAGCTCCGCGTGGCGGTCGGCGAACGGCAGGTCGAGCAGGTCGTGTCCGTTCACGGACAGTGCGTCGAAGAAGACGGGGGAGACGGGGAGGGCCCTGGCTGCCGTGCCGACGTCCGTGCGGGATCCGACCCGTCCGGCGATGTCCTGGAAGGACTTCGGCCGTCCGCTCTCGTCGAACGCGATGACCTCGCCGTCCAGGATGAACCGCTCGCCCTTCAACTCCCTTGCTGCGGAGGTGAGTTCGGGCAAGCGGTCGGTGATGTCGTCCAGGGTGCGCGTGTAGAGGCGTATGGCGTCGCCGTCGCGGTGGACCTGGACGCGGATGCCGTCCAGCTTCTCCTCGACGGCGCAGGGGCCGAGCTTGGCGATCGCCTCCGCCACGGATGTGGCGCTGTGCGCCAGCATGGGCAGGACCGGGCGGCCGACGGTGAGCCTGAACTCGGCGAGGGCCTTCGGGCCGTCCGCCAGCAGACGCTGCGCCACGGTCCGCAGCGAACCGGCCAGCATCACCGCCCGCCGTACGTCCGCGGAGGGTGCGCCGGTCGCCTCGGCGAGCCCCTCGACGGCTACGGCGTCCAGGGCGCCCTGTCGTACTTCTCCGCTGAGCAGGCCGAACAGGAACCGTTGCTCGTCCACAGTGGCTGCCGCCATCAGCTCGCCGACCAGGCGTTGGCGTTCGGCCTGCGAGCCGGGGCCGGAGACGGCGGCGAGCGCGGTCAGCCGGGCGTCCACGTCCCGCACGGTGAGCGTGGGCTCACCGGCAGGGGCGACCGGTCGGCTGAGCACCTTCCAGCCGACACCGATCCGCCCTTGCGGGAGGCGTCCCGCCAGGTAAGGGATCACGATCGGCGCCTCCTCGGCTTCCGCGTCCCGGAAGAGCTCGGCCAGGAGGCCGATCTTCCGGGAGCGGGCCGAGGTGGCGGCGACCTCTTGCGATACGCGGGCGAGCCGGGCGAACAGCATGTGGCCATGGTGCAACGGAGCGGGACGCTCTACACCCGCACGGCGGCGCCTCTATCCGTTCTATCCGTGGAGTGCGGATTCGAGGTCGCTCATCAGCAGCTCCCCGTTGATCGTGGCCCCCGCCCGGTAGCCGCCCGCCGCCGCGTTCACGACCTGCTCGGCGAAGCCCATCGCGTTGCCGGCCGCCCAGACGCCCGGCACGGTGGTGAGCCCGGTCGGGTCGACCACCGGGTACGCGCCGAAGGGGGTCTCCCGAAGCTCGGCGCCGAGCTGCTCCAGTAGCCCGGTCTGCGGTACCGCGCGGGGCGCGACGAACAGCACGTCCCGCACGTGTGCCGTGCCGTCCGCGAGGCGTACGCCGGTGAGCCGGTCGTCATCGATGACGAGCCCCGCCACCTCGCCGGGAACCACGTGCACTCCGGCCGTGGCCAGGTGGCGCAGATCCTCGTCCGAGAGCTCGGACTCGGCGACCGTGTGCAGGAACAGGGTGACGTCCTTGGACCACTGCGTGACGATCAGCGCCTGATGCACGCTCATGGGGGACGTCGCGAGAACCCCGAACGCCTGGTCGCGGACCTCCCAGCCGTGGCAGTACGGACAGTGCAGCACATCGCGCCCGAACCGCTCCGCGACCCCGGGCACCGACGGCAACTCGTCCGCGAGCCCGGTCGCGACGACCAGCCGGCGCGCGTGCACCGAACGCCCGGACGCCAGCGTCACATCGAACTCGTCGGCGTCGTCCCGCGCGACGTCCACCGCGCGGTCCCGGACCAGATCAACCCCGTACCGCTGAATCTCCAGCCGCCCCTCGGCGAGGAACTCGGCGGGTGACATCCCGTCCCGCGACAGATAGCCCTGCATGTGCGCGGCAGGCGCGTTGCGCGGCTCGCCCGCGTCGACGACGAGGACCTGGCGCCGCGCGCGTCCCAGCACGAGTGCGGCGGACAGCCCGGCCGCGCCGCCTCCGACGACGACCACTTCGTAACGATCGGTCATGGTGACCACCTCCACGGACAAGGTCGCCCCACGGCTGCCGCATTGACAAACGCCTTTGCCGAAACTGCAATGTGCTCATGAGTGAGCACGAGACGGACCTGAATGAGCGGGACACCGACGACGTGCTGGCGGGAGTCGGCCCCCGGCTGCGGCGGATCCGGAAGGAGCGGGGCGCGACGCTCGCCGGGCTGTCGGAGGCGACCGGTATCTCGGTGAGCACCCTGTCACGGCTGGAGTCCGGCCTGCGTAAACCCAGTCTGGAACTGCTGCTGCCGATCGCCCGGGCCCACGAGGTGGCTCTGGACGAGCTGGTGGGGGCTCCGCCGGTGAGGGATCCGCGGGTTCGGTCCCAGCCGATCGAGCGGCACGGGCGCACCTACTGGCCGCTCACCCGCCAGCCCGGCGGACTCCAGGCGTTCAAGGTGCTCGTGCCGCAGGGGCAGGAGGAGCCGGAACCCCGTGTCCACGAGGGGTATGAATGGCTCTACGTCCTCTCCGGGCGGCTGCGCTTCGTGCTGGGCGAGCACGACGTGGTGCTGACGGCGGGGGAGGCCGCCGAGTTCGACACGCGCGTGCCGCACTGGTTCGGGTCGACGGGGGAGGGGCCGGTGGAGTTCCTCAGCCTGTTCGGGCCGCAGGGGGAGCGGATGCATGTACGGGCACGGCCGAAGCGTTCTTGATGTGCGTGACGCTAGCCTGATCGGCAAGCGACCGCTTAGTATGCAGTCCGACACCGCTCAGACGACAGACGCGAGCCGAAGGGGCGCGCCGGTGTCGAGAGCACGAGCGCGCGGAGGCCCGAAGGGCTGAGCACGGTCGGGCTCTCGACACCGGCTGAGGCGCCCCTTCGGTGAGCAAATAGACACAGTCCTGTGGAGGCCCCCGCATGCAGGCATGGCAAGTGCACCAGAACGGTGAGCCGGGCGAGGTGATGCGGCTCGAGGAGGTGGAGCGGCCCGTGCCCGGCGAAGGCCAGGTCTTGGTCAAAGTGCGTGCCGCGAACATCAACTTCCCGGACGCCCTGCTGTGCCGCGGGCAGTACCAGATCAGGCCGCCGCTGCCGTTCACGCCCGGCGTGGAGCTCTGCGGCGAGACCGAGGACGGGCGGCGGGTCATCGGCAATCCCGCCCTGCCGTACGGCGGCTTCGCCGAGTACGCGGTCGCGGACGCGGCGGCCCTACTGCCCGCCCCCGAGGCGCTCGACGACGCCGAGGCCGCGGCGCTGCACATCGGCTACCAGACGGGATGGTTCGGTCTGCACCGCCGGGCCGGTCTGGAGGCCGGCGAGACGCTGCTCGTCCACGCTGCCGCAGGAGGGGTCGGCAGCGCGGCCGTGCAGCTCGGCAAGGCCGCGGGCGCCACGGTCATCGGGGTCGTCGGCGGGTCCGACAAGGCGGACGTGGCGCGGGAGTTGGGGTGCGACATCGTCGTCGACCGGCGCGCCGAGGACGTCGTCGGCGCCGTGAAGGAGGCGACTGGCGGCCGGGGCGCGGACGTGATCTACGACCCGGTCGGCGGTGAGGCGTACGCGCAGTCCGCCAAGGTCGTCGCCTTCGAGGGGCGGATCGTGGTCGTGGGTTTCGCGAGCGGGGCCATTCCCAGTCCGGCCCTGAACCACGCCCTGGTGAAGAACTACTCGATCATGGGCCTGCATTGGGGTCTCTACAACACCAAGAACCCGAAGCTCGTCCTGCGCTGCCACGAGCAGCTCACCGAACTGGCCGCCCGCGGCGCGATCAAGCCGCTGGTCAGCGAGCGCGTGCCGATGGGCGGTGCGGCTGCCGCCGTGCAGCGTGTCGCCGATGGGGTCACCACCGGTCGCGTCGCCGTCATCCCTAGTCTCGGTGAAGGAGGAGCGGCATGACCCACGCCGCCGAACTGCGGGATCGTACGCAGGAGTTGCTGTCCGCCCATCCTCCGGCCACCACCGACCGCCTCGACTTCCTCAAGGCCCGCTTCGACGCCGGACTGGCCTGGGTGCACTACCCGGAGGGCCTCGGCGGACTTGGCGCGCCGCGCTCTCTCCAGGCCGTCGTGGACGCCGAGTTGGAGGCCGCGGGCGCCCCCGACAACGACCCGCGGCGCATCGGTATCGGCCTCGGCATGGCGGCGCCGACGATCCTCGGCTTCGGTACGGAGGAGCAGAAGCGCCGTTTCCTCAGGCCCCTTTGGGTCGGCGAGGAGGTCTGGTGCCAGCTGTTCAGCGAGCCGGGTGCCGGCTCCGACCTGGCCGCGCTCGGCACGCGTGCCGTACGGGACGGCGACAGCTGGGTCGTCAACGGGCAGAAGGTGTGGACGTCCAGCGCCCATGTCGCCCGGTGGGCCATCCTCATCGCCCGTACCGACCCGGACGTGCCCAAGCACCGCGGCATCACGTACTTCATCTGCGACATGACCGACCCCGGTGTCGAGGTGCGGCCGTTGCGCCAGATCACCGGCGAGGCCGAGTTCAACGAGGTGTTCCTCACCGACGTCCGCATCCCCGACAGCCACCGGCTCGGGGAGATCGGCGACGGCTGGCGGGTCGCGCAGACGACGCTCATGAACGAGCGGGTGTCCATCGGCGGTATGCGCATCCCGCGCGAGGGCGGCATGATCGGCCCGGTCTCGAAGACCTGGCGCGAGCGCCCCGAGCTGCGCACCCACGACCTCCACCAGCGGCTCCTCACCCTGTGGGTGGAGGCCGAGGTCGCCCGCCTCGCCGGCGAACGGCTGCGCCAGCAGCTCGTCGCGGGCCAGCCCGGCCCCGAGGGCTCCGGACTGAAGCTCGCGTTCGCCCGCCTCAACCAGGAGATCAGCGGCCTTGAGGTCGAACTCCTCGGCGAGGAAGGCCTGTTGTACGACGACTGGACGATGCGGCGGCCCGAACTCGTCGACTTCACCGGGCGCGAGGCCGGATACCGCTACCTCCGCTCCAAGGGCAACAGCATCGAGGGCGGGACCAACGAGGTCCTGCTGAACATCGTCGCCGAGCGCGTCCTGGGCCTGCCCGCCGAGCCGCGCACCGACAAGGACGTCGCCTGGAAGGACCTCGCGCGATGACGGATCTGCTGTACTCGGAGGAGGAAGACGCGCTGCGCGCGGCCGTACGCGACCTCCTCGCCGACCACTGCGACACGGCGGACGTGCTCGCTCGCGCGGAGTCCGGCGCGCCGTACGACCCCGAGCTGTGGAAGGCCCTCGCCGACGGCATGGGCCTCGCGGGCCTTCTGGTCCCCGAGTCGTCGGGCGGCCAGGGCGCCACGCATCGCGAAGTCTCCGTGGTGCTGGAGGAGTTGGGCCGATCGGTCGCTCCCGTGCCCTATCTGACGAGCGCCGTCGTCGCCACCGAGGCCCTGCTCGCCAGCGACGCCGGTGACCTCCTCGGCGAGCTGGCATCCGGGCGGAGGATCGGCGCCCTCGCCGTCGCGCTGAACGTCGCTCCCGGCGCCGCCTACCAGCTCGTACGACATGAGAACGGCGCCCTGCACGGGGAGTTGACCGGCATCGCGGACGCGGCCGTCGCCGACGTACTGCTGGTGCCCGCGGACGACGGCGGCCTGTACGCGGTGGAGGCCGACGCCGTGACCGTCAGCCCACAGGTGTCCCTGGACCTGACCCGGCCGGTGGCGACGGTGGTCCTTGAGGGTGCGGCCGGGCGACTGCTGGGGGATGCCGAACCCGCCGTACGACGCGGCCTGCGGGCCGGAGCCGGACTGCTCGCCTCCGAGCAACTGGGCCTCGCCGACTGGTGCTTGACCGAGACGGTCCGCTATCTGAAGGACCGTAAGCAGTTCAACCGGCCCGTCGGCGGTTTCCAAGCCCTCAAGCACCGGCTCGCCCAGTTGTGGCTGGAAGTCGTCAACGCGCGTGCCGCGGCCCGCAACGCCGCCGACGCGCTGGCCACCGGGAGCACGGACGCGGATGTGGCGGTCGCGCTCGCCCAGGCGTACGCGGCATCCGTCGCGGTCCATGCCGCCGAGGAGGCAGTGCAGTTGCACGCAGGCATCGGCATGACGTGGGAGCACCCCGTGCACCTCTACCTGAAGCGGGCCAAGGCCGACTCGATCGCGTACGGAACGGCCGGCCGCCATCGCGAGGCGCTGGCCGAACTGGTCGACCTCCCAGCACCCTGACGTACACCTGCTCACACCCGTGAGAAGCCCGCCCCACCTGGGGCGGGCCCGGCGGCTCGGCCGCGGCTCGGCGCTGCCCTCACACGGCGGGGGTCTCTTTGCCCAGGAGTGCCTGAGGGGCGTACCGCAAAACGGTCTTGACCGCCTCGTCGCCCAGGCGCCGGCGCAGCCGCGGGACGAACTCCCGGCCGAGTACGTCCATTCCCGGCCCGCCTCCGTACGCGGTGAGCGAGGACTTGCGTCCGACGTCGGTCCCCAGGCAGACGTGACCCAGCTTGCCGGCCTCGGCCATGCGCTCGATCAGGTCGAGGACGACGGAGTCCGGCCGGTACTTGATCCGCCCGATCGTGTCGTAGACGAGGTGGGCGCCGCGGGCGATCAGGTCGAGGTGCAGTTCCGGATCGGGGTTGCGGTCGGTGTGGGCGAGCAGGACCCGCCCGGCCGGCAGGCCGTGCTTGTCCAGGAGGTCCAGGGCAGCGTGTGCGGCGGTCCCGACCTCGGTGTGGACCGCCACGGCCACGCCTGTCTGCCGGGCCGCCGTCGCTCCCGCGGCGAACCAGCGTTCCTCGTGGCGGTCGATACGGTGGTACGAAGCCCCGAGTTTGATGACACCCGCCTTGTGAGGGCTGGGGACGGGGCGCGGAAAGTCCCAGTCGTGGCTGTCCATGCCGGTCCGGAGGTCGTCCAGGAGCACGTCGAGAAGCGTGGCGTCGTCGGCGTGGCGGGCCCAGTGAGCGGCCGGGTAGTGCGCGCTGCGGTGGAAGCCGGTCGCGGCCACGACATGGACGGCGCTTGTGCGGGAGACCTCGGCGAGCTGGACGGGGCGGCGTCCGAGGCCGACCGGGGTCAGGTCGACGACGGTACGGATGCCGCTCGCCGCCACCCGCAGGAGCTCGGCCGCCGCCTTGCCGGTGTCGAGGAACTCGTCACCCGGATTGACCGGGGTACGCAGGAAGACGTGCTCGTGGGCATCCACCGCGCCGAGTTCGTCAGCGGCGACAGGGCCCAGGACTGTCTCGACGACAGGCATGCTGTTCTCCTTCACGATGCCGACCCTCCGACCGGTGTCGGGGAGCCCACCCCGGCTCGGGCAGGGGGAGCCGGGCGCCACGACCGACAGTTGCAGCCGTGGTACTGGTACCGGCGGTCATGACCGGTGGCCGGGACCGACCGGCCAGGCCGGTTCGGAAGTCCCTAGGCCAGTTCGATGTGGAACACGAAACGGGAACCCGCATAGCGGGATTCGGTGAGTTCGACGGGTGTGCCGTCGCCGGTCGTGATCAGTCGGCGCTCGACGAAGATGGCCGCCCCGACGGGCAGTTCCAGAAGGGCGGCGTCGTCCTCGGTGGCGATGGCCGCTATCTGCGTTCCGGTTGCCCGGGAGGGGGCGAAACCCTGCTCGGTGAGGGCCTGGTGCAGCGAGCCATGGGCCAGGTCCTCGCGCAACAGCCAGGCACAGGACGGTGGCAGCACGACGTTCTCGATCGCCATCGGCTGCTCGTCGGCCAGCCGCAGCCGCCGTACGTGAACGACGTTGGACTGAGGAGCGAGTCTGAGCGCGGTGGTCTCCTCCTGGCTGCCCACGCGCAGTTCACTCGCCAGGACGGTCGATGACACGGGCATGCCGCGCAGGGCCATCTCCTCGGTGAAGGAGCGGAGTTTGCCCATCTGGCGGTGGACCTGCGGTTCCCCCACGAAGGTGCCGACTCCGGAGATCCGGTAGATCGCACCCTCGGCGACCAGACGCTGGGTCGCCTGCCGGACGGTCATCCGGCTGACTTGGAACAAGTCGCACAGTTCCGCGTCGGACTCGATCTGATCCCCGGGCTTCAGCCCCGCGATCCGGCCGCGGATGTGCCGTTCGACTGCTTCATGTCGCGGCATGGGCCGCCGAGCCACGGCTTTCCTCCTTTTGTCTGTACCGGTAGGTCCCTCTGTCCATAGCGATAGGGCCTGCTGTCTATACCGGTATGCCCCCGCAGCATAGGCCGTCACCTTAGCGCGCGTCCACACCAGTGCTGCCCGGCTGTAGCCAGTGATCAACCGGTGCAGATGCTTGACGTTCCACTGGTTACCGCTCTAGCGTCCAGGGCGTACTGCCTGTCTAGACTTATCCTTTCGAGTTTGCCGGAGGCCGTTCCACAGGAGCGCCCTGTCTCCGTCTGTCTCCGCCCTCGTACCGAGAGGTATCTGCACGTGTCATCGTGGATCCGTACCGCAGTCGGGATCGTCGAGCAGATTGCCGAGTCCCAGGCCGGCGCCGTCGAGGCCGCGGCTCAGATCGCCGCCGGGTCGATCGCCGCCGACGGGGTCGTCTACACCTTCGGCACCGGTCATTCGCGCATGCCGGTGGAGGAGATATTTCCCCGCTACGGCTCCTATCCCGGCTTCCAGCCGCTGGTGGAGCTGTCGATGACGTTCCACACCCAGGTGGTGGGGGCCAACGGACAGCGGCAGGCGATGTTCATCGAGCGCGTCGAGGGACTGGCCGACCAGATCCTGGCCAACTTCCGGCTGCGCCCTTCGGACAGCATGTTCATCTTCAGTGTCAGCGGGCTCAACGCCGTTCCCATCGAGATGGCGATGGGCGCGAAGAAGGCAGGGCTGCCGGTCATCGCGGCCACGTCGCTGCAGGAGACGAACGCCGCCGAACCGCGGCATCCGAGCGGCTCCCGGCTCGCCGACCACGCCGATGTGGTGATCGACCTGGGATCGCCGGTCGGCGACGCCATCTGCCACGTCGACGGCCTGGACGTTCCCGTCGGCCCGGTGAGTACCTTCACCGCGATCGCCGTGGTCAACGAGATCAAGGTCCGGGTCGCCGAACTGCTCGCCGAGCGGGGCGCCATGCCGCCGGTCATCACCAGTTCCCGCCTGGTCGGTGCGGACCGCAGCAACGAGCTGTTCGAGGGCGCCTATCTCGAATTCGCCCGCCGCTCCGCCGCCGCTCTGCGCACCGCGGACGGTGCGCCGTGAAGCGGCTGCTGGTGGCCGGCGCTCAGGGCGGGATCGGCGCCGCGTGCGTCAACGCGGCGCGGGCAGCCGGTGCCGAAGTCTTCGAGGCCGACCGCGACTCGTACGACATCACCGTATCCGCGGGTGCCGACGCGGCCGTGGCGCGAGCAGCCGAGGCCCTGGACGGTCTGGACGGCATCGTGCACGCGGTGGGCATGTCCGGCCGGCGTCTCGGCGACGGGCCGGTCGACGAGTGCGGCGACGAGGCATGGCGTGAAGTGCACCGGGTCGATCTCGACTCGGTGTTCTACCTGCTGCGTGCCGGCATACGGCGGCTGTCCGGCTCGGGCGGGTCGATCGTCGTGATCGGCTCCGCCCTGGCGAGCACGCTCGATGAGGACTTCCTCACCGCGGCCTACGCCAGCGCGAAGGGCGCCCTGGTTCCCCTGGTGCGCTCGGCCGCGTTCACCGGCGCCCCCAAGGGGGTGCGCGTCAACATCGTCGCGGCTGGCCTGGTGGACACCCCGATGGCCGCGCGTGCCATGACAGATCCCGCGATCCAGGACCGATTGCCGCGGCTGATGCCGCTCGGGGCGCGGGCCTGCAGCCCCGGAGAGATCGCCGACACCGTCATGTGGCTGCTGTCGGACTCTTCCTGCCGCACGACCGGCGCGGTCGTCCCCGTAGACGGAGGGTGGCACCTGAGGTGAACGGCACGCGCGTCAACCAGGCGGAGGCCGAGCGCCATCCGCTGCTGTGGGACGGTGATGTGGTGGTCGTCGGCGGAGGCTCGGCGGGCTCCGCGGCAGCCGTCGCGGCCACCCGACGGGGCGCCTCCACCCTGCTCGTGGAAAGCGCCGCTCACCTGGGCGGCACCGGGGCGAGTGTCCTGGACACCTTCTACGGCTTCTACGCGCCCGGTACGGGGGAGCGCGTCGTCGGCGGCGTGGGCTGGGAGGTGTGCCAGGAGCTCACCGATCGCAAGGCGGCCTTCGAACGCCCCAACACCTACGGCGCGGGCACCGGCATCACCTACGACCCCGAGACACTCAAGCTGGTCTGGGACGAACTCACCGGCAGGGCCGGGGTGCGGGTCCTGTTCCACGCGCGTGCGTCACGGGTGGTGATGGAGGGTCAGGACGTTCTCGGGGTGGTCGTCGAGACGGTCGCCGGCCCCGGATACGTACGGGCCGGGGCCGTCGTCGACGCCAGCGGTGATGCCGACATCGCCTGGCGCGCGGGGGCTGCGCTGGAGCGACCCGCCGAGGACCGCGTCGTGCAACCGCTCACCCAGACCTTCCGGCTCGCCGGTGTTGACGCCGAGGCGACCGGGACGGCGGAGCTGCACCGCCTGATGGCCCTGCACGCTGACTCGGGACCGCGTACGAGCTGCCCCGGCGCGAAGGTTCTGTTCACCGGACCACCGAACCTGGGGTCGTCCACACCAACGTGACCCGCGTCAGCGGCGTCGACCCGACCGACCCGTGGCAGCTCTCCGGAGCCGAACAGGAGGGGCGTCGTCAAGTCGTCGAGTACACCCGGTTCCTCGTCGAGCAGGTGCCGGGGTACGAACGGGCCTTCCTCATCGCGTCCGCGCCGCGGATCGGCGTGCGGGAGAGCCGCCGTCTGATCGGCGAGTACGTCCTGGGCAAGGAAGACGTCCTGAGTGCGCGTCAGTTCGAGGACTCCATCGCGCGCTGTGGGGCTCCGATCGAGGACCACGCCGCCGGGCAGCGGACGATCTGGCAGTACGTCGGCTCCGGTGACCAGAGGCCCACCGGCCGCACTTACGGTGTGCCCTACCGATGCCTGCTTCCCCGTGGCGTTGACGGTCTGCTCGTCGCGGGCCGGTGCCTGTCGGCCACCCACGACGCCCACGCCTCCGTCCGCTCCATCGGACAGTGCATGGCGATGGGGCAGGCCGCCGGGACCGCGGCGGCCCTGGTGGTCTCCGCCGGATGCCGGCCCCGCGACGCGAACATCGTCCAACTACGTGAACAACTCGCAGCCGATGGCGCCCTGATCGGACCCGACTGACCGTCTCTGCGTAAAAGGCTAGACAGGTTGTGCGTGCGCCGCTGACCCACTCAAGCGCTGATCGTGACGACTCAAATCAGTCAAAGTTTCTGATTCTTTACAACTCAACTGATTGACTGGACGATTTGCGCGCCTTAACTTCCCGTTAAGTCTATACAGGCAATACTGATCCATCAGGAGATCGTATGGTCGCGACCATGGGCGGTCCTCGCCCCGAAGGATCCGCCCTTGGGGTGGACATCGGGGGCACGAACATCAAATGGGTGCACCGTGCCGGCGCGGTCGTCGTCGCGCGGGGCACGCTGCCCACGCCGGCCGCCGGTCCCGCGCAGGTCGCCGCCACCATCGCCGAACTCGTGGGCGCGCGCACCGCCGAGGCCATCGGCGTGGCGCTGCCCGGCCATCTGAGCCCGGACCTGCGCTCCACCACCACCATTCCGAACATCGACGGCGAGTGGCAGGGTTACCCGCTTGCGGACACGCTCGAACGCGCGACCGCGAAGCCCGTCCTGCTGATGAACGACGCACGCGCGTTCGCCTCGGCGGAACTCGCTCTGGGCTCCGCGCGCGGTCACACCGACGTGGTGTTCATGACCATGGGCACCGGGATAGGCGGTGCGATCGCCCTGGGCGGCAGCGTCCTGCGCGGCCCCGGCGACAGGATCGGCGAAATCGGGCACATGACCGCCGCGCCCGGCGGAAGCCGCTGTGCGTGCGGAGCCCGCGGCTGCCTGGAGACGGTGTCGGGCGGCCGGGCGCTGGCAGTCGCCTGGTCCCGCGTGCTCGCCTCGCGCGGGACCGCGGACCAGGACCGGACCGCGACACCCGAAGACCTGGTCCGGGCCGCCCAGTCGGGCGACACCACGGCCCGAGAGATCCTCGATACGGCCGCCACGGCAGTAGGTACGGTCCTGGGCAGCGTGCTGACCCAGCTCGGTCTCTCGACGGTCGTCGTCGGCGGCGGCGTGGCGCCGGCCTTCGGCGTGATGCGACCGGCCGTCGAACTGGCACTGCGCGACCGTCGGCGACTGATCGGACCGGTGACGTTCCTGGCCGCCGCACTCGGCCCGTACGCCGGCGCGATGGGGGCGGCGCTGAACGCCACGGCGCAGCCCCGCGCCGTCGCTTCGGCACTGCCTCGGTTATCCGTCATCTGACGGTCCCCAGCACCCGTCGGCGAGCGGCGCGATCGGCGGACCGGCCCTCCTCCGCATCGGCGGGTGTCGCGCCGGCGAATGGGCTTCCGTCCTCACCGGCGGCCTCACACCCGGAGACCCTGCTTGGCCCGGCGAACGAATCCGAACGATCCTTGCCCGTCAGCCGTCAGCCGTCAGCCGTCAGCCGTCAGCCCCACCTGCCGACCGGCCTCCCCATCCGCATCTCATCTGCATCCCATCTCCTCCCAACGCGCCTTCCGTAGCGCGGGATCCGGCGCCCAGTCGGCCGGCCGTCGCCCTCCCCGCTCGGCGGCCGGTCTCCATCCCGCCCAGCCCAGGAGGGTTTCCCGATGATCGACGCGTTCGTCGACGACGGCTCGGTACAGAACGAACCGCGCCCCTCCGAGCGGCCAGAGCACACCGCACGACAGCAGTGGTGGCGCACCGCCGTCATCTACGAGGTGTACGTCCGCAGCTTCCTCGACAGCACCGGGGACGGCATCGGCGACCTCGCCGGTGTCCGCGCGGGCCTGCCGTACCTCAAGCGACTCGGTGTCGACGGCATATGGCTCAACCCGTTCTACCCCTCGCCGCAGTACGACCACGGCTACGACGTCGCCGACTACTGCGACGTGGATCCGGTCTACGGAGACCTGGACGAGTTCGGCGGCCTGGTGGACGACGCGCACCGACTCGGGTTCAAGGTGCTCATCGACATCGTCCCCAATCACTGCTCCAGCCGCCACCCGTGGTTCCTGCAGGCCCTGGCCGAAGGCCCGGACGGCGGTCCGGGCAGATCCCGCTTCCACTTCGCCGAGGGTCGTGGTGCGGGCGGCGAACTGCCGCCCAACAACTGGCACTCCATGTTCGGCGGACCCGCCTGGACCCGGGTGACCGAGCCGGACGGCACGCCGGGCCAGTGGTACCTGCACCTGTTCGGGCCGGAGCAGCCGGACTTGAACTGGCGTAACCCCGAGGTCGGTGGCTACTTCGAGCAAGTACTGCGGTTCTGGCTGGACCGTGGCGTCGACGGGTTCCGCATCGACGTGGCCACCGGCCTCTTCAAGCATCCCGCACTGCCGGACTCCCCGGACCCGGCAGCCGACGCGCGCGCCCGGGACACGGTCAACCCCCTGGCGTGGAACCAGCCCGAGACCCACGGTGTCTGGCGCATCTGGCGCGCCATCTGCGAGGAGTACACCGCCCGGGACGGCATCGACCGGCTGCTCGTCGGAGAGGTGTCCGTGCGCACCGCGGCCGAGCAGGCCGCCTATGTCCGCCCGGACGAGCTCCACCAGGCGTTCTTCTTCCACATGCTGACGGCCCCTTGGGACGCCGCCACCTTCCGCCGGGTCATCCAGGACGCGCTGCGGGACATAGCCGACACCGGGTCGACCATCACCTGGGTGCTCAACAATCACGATCAGGTCCGCACCGTCACCCGGTACGCGGCCGCCGCGCGCGCTCGCGCCGCGGCGCTGCTGATGCTCTCCCTGCCCGGCGCCGCCTACATCTACCAGGGCGAGGAGTTGGGCCTGCCGGAGGTCGTCGACCTGCCGGACGAGGTGCTCACCGACCCGATCTTCCATCGCAGCGGCAGTCGCGTGGGCATACGTGACGGCTGCCGCGTACCGCTGCCGTGGTCGGGGCACATGTCGCCGTTCGGTTTCACCTCGGGCGAAGGCGTCGCCAAGCCTTGGCTGCCCCAGCCCGAGTGGTTCGCGGAGCACACCACCGAGCGGGGCATGGCCGATCCCGATTCCTTCTGGCATCTGTATCGCGACGCGCTGCGGTTGCGCCAGAGCCTGCCGTCGCTCGGCAACGGGACGCTGCGCTGGCTGGATTCCCCGCCGCAGGTCCTGGCCTTCGTCCGCGGTGACGGGCTGGTGTGCGCCGTCAACTTCGGCGACGTCCCCTGTCCCGCCCCGGTCCACGGCACACCGCTGCTCGCGAGCGGTCCCTGCCCGCCCGGCACCCTCCCTGGCAGCACTGCCGCCTGGTGGGTGGCCGACGGCCTCACCGACTGATCCGTTGTCCGTCGCAACACGTTCCGTACGTCTTTCACAAAGGAGTGACCCAATGAATGGCAGAGCGGCAGTACTGACGGCCGTCGCCGTCCTGATGATCGGGGCCGCCGGGTGCGGTTCCTCGGACAAGGACGCCTCCAGCGCCCCCGCGACCACCGGTGCGGGCGGCGCCTCCACGTTGGACCTGCCCAAGCTCGACGGGCAGAAGCTGCAGGTGGCCGGCGTCTGGACAGGCGCCGAGCAGAAGAACTTCCTCAAGGTACTGGCCCGCTTCGACGAGTTGACGGGGGCAAGCACCACCTTCGTGCCCACCGGCGACAACGTGTCGACCTTCGTCGGCAGCAAGATCCAGGGCGGCTCTCCGCCGGACGTGGCCCTGCTGCCCCAGCCCGGCGTGCTGCAGCAGTTCGCCAAGGAGGGCTGGCTCAAGCCGCTCCAGCCCGCCGTGACCAAGGAGCTGGACCAGAACTACAGCAAGGCCTGGCGTGACCTGAGTACGTACGAGAACAAGCAGTACGGCGTGTTCTTCAAGGTCACCAACAAGTCCTTGTTCTGGTACAACACGGCGATCTGGGAGCAGGCCGGACTGAGCACCACCCCCACCACCTGGGAGCAACTGCTCAAGGACGGTCAGACACTCTCCGACTCCGGCACCCCGCCGTTCTCCATAGGCGGCGCCGAGGGCTGGCTCGTGACCGACTGGTTCGAGAACATCTACCTCAGCCAGGCCGGCCCGGCCATGTACGACAAGTTGACGAAGCATCAGATCAAGTGGACAGATCCATCGGTGACCAAGGCGCTGACCACGCTGGGCCAGATCTTCGGCAGGCCCGATCTGATGGCCGGAGGCACGCGCGGCACGCTGCAGACCGACTTCCCCACCTCGGTCGGCCAGGTCTTCTCCGACCCGCCCAAGGCCGCGCTGGTCTACGAGGGCGAGTTCATCGCGACCAACATCACACAGGAGACCACGGCCAAGGTCGGCACCGACGCCAAGGTCTTCCCCTTCCCGTCCGTGGACGGCGGCAAGGCACCAGTGGTGAGCAGCGGCGATGTCGCGGTCGCACTCAAGGACGGCGAAGGCGCGCAGGCGCTGATGCGCTTCCTGGTTTCCCCCGAGGCCGCGGAAATCGCCGTGCAGCAGGGCGGTTTCCTGTCTCCGAACAAGGCGGTCGCCTTCTCCAACTACCGCGACGACACCGTGCGGGGCATCGCGAAGAACCTGATCAAGGCCGGCGACAACATCCGGTTCGACATGTCCGACCAGGCGCCGGCCGCGTTCGGCGGAACCAAGGGGCAGGGGGAGTGGAAGGACCTGCAGGACTTCCTCGCCAAGCCCTCCGACGTCGCGGGCGCGCAGAAACAGCTCGAAGCGGACGCCGCGAAGGCGTTCGCCAAGGCCGGCTGAGGCAGCCGCCATGTCACAGACCCTTTCCCCTCCGTCCCCCGCCGCCCCCGCGGCGGCGGGGGCACCCGCCCGCCGCAGGAGGAGGACGCTCCGAGGCCGTAGCTGGATCGCGGTCTTCTTCCTGCTGCCCGCGCTGGTCCTGCTCGGCGCACTCGTGGTGTATCCGATCGTGTGGTCGGTGGTACGCAGTCTCTTCGGCCCCGACGGATTCACGCACTTCGTCGGGCTCTCCAACTACACCGACGTCTTCACCGACCACCAGACCCTCGTGGCCATCAAGAACAATGCGGTCTGGGTCGTGGTCGCACCCGTCGCGGCCACCGGGCTGGGCCTGATCTTCGCCGTGCTCACCGATCGGATCCGCTGGGGCACGGCATTCAAGCTGGTCGTCTTCATGCCGATGGCCATCTCCATGCTGGCCGCCGGCATCATCTTCCGGCTGGTCTACGACCAGGACCCCGGCAAGGGCGTGGCCAACGCGGTGGCGACCGGCGTCCACGACACCTTCTTCAAGGCATCGGCGTATCCCGGGGCTCATCCCCGCGTGGCGGGCCCCGGCAGCGGCACCCTGGCAGGGCCGGTCGGCGGCCCTTACACGAGCAGGCCCGTCAGCGCCGATGGCGGTCCGGCCACACTGCCACTGGTCGGTTTGCAGCCCAGCACGCTGACCGGCGCGACGCAGGCCGCTTCGCCGAGTGTTTGTCCGCAAGGTGCGTTGTGCGGCACGGTCTGGCTGGACTTCCAGCCGGGCGGCAGCACGCCCGGGAAGATCGACCAAGGGGAGAAGGCACTGTCCGGCGTCCGGGTCGAGGCTGTGCGTGACGGGCGCGTCATCGCCACGGCGACGGCCGCCAAGGACGGCGCCTTCGCCCTGCCCGCGAACCGGCTCGGCGCCTCACCGGTTCAACTGCGCCTGCCGGCCACGAACTTCACCGAGCAGTACGCGGGTGTCAACTGGCTCGGCCCGACCCTGGTCACCTGGTCGATCATCGGTGCCTACGTCTGGATGTGGACGGGCTTCGCGATGGTCCTCATCGCCGCCGGGCTGGCCGGGATTCCCCGGGAGTTGTTGGAGGCCGCACGTGTCGACGGCGCGAGGGAGTGGCAGGTCTTCCGCCGCATCACGGTGCCGCTCCTGGCGCCGGTGCTGGGCGTCGTCCTGGTCACGCTGGTGATCAATGTGCTGAAGATCTTCGACCTGGTGTACGTCATCGCGCCCGGCGCCAGCCAGCAGGACGCCAACGTACTGGCCCTGCAGCTCTATCTGTCCTCCTTCGGCGGCGGCAACGACCAGGGCACCGGCAGCGCGCTCGCCGTGCTCCTGCTCGCCCTGGTGGCCCCGGCCATGTTCCTCAACATCAAGCGGTTCCGAAAGGAGAGGTCACGATGACAACCCTTCAGACCGCCCAGGCCAGCCAGACCGACGCCACCGTCCCCACTGCCTCCGGCCGCCCGGGTCCGGGCGCTGCCGCCCGCGCGGCGCGTCGGCTCGTCGGCGGATCCACACGTCTGGTCCTGCTGGTGGTGGCCATGTTCTGGCTGCTGCCCACAGTCGGCCTGCTCCTCTCCTCGCTGCGCGGGCCACTGGACATCGGGTCGTCCGGCTGGTGGACCGTGCTCACCAAGCCCGCGCAGCTGACCCTGCACAACTACACCAGCCTGCTGGACGACTCGACGATCACGCATTCGTTCCTGAACAGTCTGCTGATCACTGTCCCCGCCACGCTGCTGGTGGTGGTTGTCGGCTCACTCGCCGGGTACGTCTTCGCCTGGGTCGAATTCCCAGGCCGGGACTGGGTGTTTCTGCTCATCGTCGGCCTGCTCGTGGTGCCCTTGCAGGTTGCGCTGGTGCCCATCACCAGCCTGTTCGGGGATCTCGGGATCTTCGGCAGCATCGCCGGCGTCGTCCTCTTCCACGTCGCTTTCGGCCTGCCGTTCGCGATCTTCCTGCTCCGGAACTTCTTCGCGGGCATCCCGCGCGAACTGCTGGAGGCCGCCCGTCTCGACGGGGCGGGCGAGTTGTGGCTCTTCGTCCGGGTGGTGGTTCCGCTCGGCGGGCCGGCGATAGCCTCGCTCGGCATCTTCCAGTTCCTGTGGGTCTGGAACGACATGCTCGTCGCGCTCATCTTCGCCGACGCGGATTCCGCCCCGCTCACCGTGGCCTTGCAACAGCAGACCCGCCAGTTCGGCACCAATATCGACGTCCTGTCCTCCGGGGCCTTCCTCTCCATGATCATCCCGCTGGTGGTCTTCTTCGCCTTCCAGCGGCAGTTCGTCAGCGGCGTCATGGCAGGAGCGCTGAAGTAAGCCGCTCGTGCTCGCGTCGCCGGGCCCGGACCGGACAACTGCCCGGTCCGGGCCCGGCGACGCGAGGCCTTCCAGACCCTGCCCCAGAGAGCCGTACCGCCAAGTGATGGTGGCCTGCGCCGACGCCTGGGAGCGCCTCGGGAAGCGCCTATGGAGGCGGGCCTTTCCAATTTCTTTGTGGGGATGGGCGTTGCCGCGCCCGATGCTGCGCCGAAGTGAACGCACAGCGGCAGTCCAGCCAACTTCCCACATGGCACTGCTCCTTGGCACCCGAAGGACCGCATACTCGCTGAGGCTCCACGTATGGCAGACCCTCAGGGAGGCAGAGCATGGCCCTCACCACCCGTCGCAGAGCGCTCACCACCTTTGCCGCCGCCCTCGCGGGCTCGGTCGCCGTGCCGGTGTACGCGCAGGCGAGCGAGCGGAAGCACGGCCCGCGCCCGCTGTGGCGCGCCCACGCGCACAACGACTACCTGCACCCCAGGCCCCTCTTCGACGCCCTGGACCACTGGTTCGGCAGCCTCGAGGCCGATATCTTCCTCGTCGGCGACCAGCTTCTGGTGGCCCATGACGCGGTCGATCTCGATCCGGCCCGCACGCTCGAGTCGCTGTACCTCGACCCGCTCGCCCACCGTGTGAAGGCCAACCACGGTTCGGTGTACCGGGGTTACCGCAAGCCGATCCAGCTCCTCATCGACCTCAAGACCGAGGGCTCCTCGACGTACCTCGAACTCGACCGCCATCTGCGCCGCTACAAGCACCTGTTCACGACGTACGCGCACGGGCGGGTCTTCCCCGGCCCGGTCACCGCCGTGATCTCCGGCGACCGTGCGGCCCGTACACCCATGGAGGTCCAGACCGTGCGGCGCGCGTTCTACGACGGCCGTCTCGCCGACCTCGGCGGCCCGGCGCCCGCCTCCTTCATCCCGCTGATCAGCGACAACTGGAACCTCAACTTCACCTGGCAGGGCACCGGTCTGTTCCCCGAAGCCGAGCGTCAGAAGCTGCGGAGCATCATCGCGACGGCCCACTCGCGCCGCCAGAAGGTCCGCTTCTGGGCAACGCCCGACCTGGCGGGCCCGGCCCGCGACGCGCTCTGGGGCGAACTCCTCGCCGCCGACGTCGACTACATCAACACCGACGATCTCGCAGGCCTCGAGAAGTTCTTGGACGCCAACGTGCGGGCGTAGCCCAGCGCTTGCACAAGCAGTCAACACACGATCGGCGGACACGTCAGCTGCCTGGACGAACCTCCCGCTACGCCACACTTGCGGCCGAAAGCCGCGATGTGGGCGTGGCGGAGGAGGTTGACGATGGCCATTTCCATCTCTGTGGTGCTGCTGCTCGTGGTGCTGGCAGTGATCTTCATGCGTAGCGGTGCGTTGAAGATCCCGCACGCTCTGGTGTGCATCCTGCTCGGTTTCTATCTCGCGAGCACGAGCATGGCGCCGACCATTCACGACGGCATCTCGGCGACAGCGGACATGGTCGGCGGCCTGAGGCCGTGAGGCGCTGAGGCCCTGAGCCCGGACAAGGTCTCACGGCGACTCAGGGCCCGCTCACGGTCTGGAGAACACTCCGATCCCGTTCGGCACCGGGCGCTCGGCTCCGGCGCTGGGATGGTTGCGTATGCTCACCGCAGCCGCTCCGGGCTCCCGGGCGACCAGCGTGGTGGACCCGCCGCCGTCGAGACTGAAGGCGTCGAGGGAGCCCAACTGCCGCATGATGGCGGCCACTTCGGCGATCGTGAGGCCGGTACGGAACTCCGGCGCACCGTCCAGCGCGAGCAGCGTCAGGCGTCTTCCGCCGTGCGAGACGCCCGCTGCCGTCCGCACCGCCGCGGTCGCGTTGTCGAGACCGGCGAGCGGCTGACCACCCCTCAGGACCGGGTAGCCGCCCACCACGAAGCGGTACGGAATCCTGGACGCGGCCGCGACGAGTCGGTGCCGCACCTTGACCCGCTCGCCCAGCGACAGCTTCCGCAGCTGCTGGGCACCCGCCTCCCGGCCGACCAGGACCGTGGTGCCGGCCGCGATGGGACCGCTGCCCGGCGTGTCGGCGAAGGACACGACGCGGCCGTCCTCGACCGTCACCTCATGAGTGTCCGCGCTGCAGGGCGCGGCCCGGTCGGTGTCCGTGCCGCAGGTGGCCCGCAGCCGGGAGACACTGCCCCAGTCCGAGGTGAAAGCGCCGACGGAACCGACCGGCAGCGCGTACTGGTTGAGCCCGCCGAGCGGCAGCCGTGTCGCACGCGTACGGACCGAACCGTCGAGGGCCATGCTGTCGAGGCGGGCCCGCCCGTCGGTGCCCACGCCCAGCACGTCCCTCGTGCTCGTACCAGGCGGGAGAGCGGGACCGAACCGCTGACCGTCCGGAACCGCCGCCTTGAGCGTGCGCCCGCTCGCGATCGCCGGGCCGACGGACGCGCCCGTCGCCTCGACTCCCGGATGCTGGGTCTCGGTGATGTTGAAGAAGTCGCCGTTGACGCCCGCGACGGCGCCGCGCACGTCGGCCAGTTGAGAGACGGGGGCGCGGGCCGCCACCGCGCCGGGGTACATGAGGTCGACCCTCACCCGGGGATCGCGGAGATCGACGCTCAGCACATGTGCGTGGGCCACCCCCTTGGCGGCTGGAATGTCGAACTCCGAGTACGCCACCCCCGGAGCGATCGCGACCGGGGCCACCGAGGGCTTGGCGCCCTCCACGCCGCCGGCCGGTGCCGCCCCCACCAGGGCGGCACCGGCCAGCACACTCCATACCGCGAGAACCGTCAGCACGGTTCTGAACCGTCCACGTCCCATACCGCCCCCTGCTGTCTCCACCGGTCTCCTCAACGAGCCCAGGACACAGGGGAGTTCACCACAAGGTGGTTGACGTGACGATGCTACGTACCGACGAGACGCGAACGGATCAGAAAACGCACTCCTTCGGGTGCCTCCAGCGAGAAGCCGCTGCCTCGCCCTTCCACCACGTCGACGATCAGCCGGGTGTGACTCCACACCTCGTACTGACTCTTCGACATCCAGAACGACACCGGCTCGTCAACGCCGTCGACGGCGAGCGAGGCCAGCAGCACATCGGAGTCACCGGTCCGGAACTCGCCCTCCGGGTAACACATGGGCGCACTGCCGTCGCAGCAGCCGCCGGACTGATGGAACATCAGCGGGCCATGGGCGGCACGGAGGCGCCGCAGCAACTGGGCAGCGGCAGGTGTCAACTCCACGCGGGGGGCGGGTGAGTTCACCGTGCATCACTCCTCAGCGCTTGCCGGTGCTGGGCGGTGACTGAGTCAAGCACCTGTCCCGTTGCAAGAAGGTTGCACGCGGAGAAGTGACGTACGGGGGACTGGCCGGACCGGCGCCGTCAGGGCAGCTGGACCAGAGTGAGCTGGTACTCCTCCACCTGGGGCAGTCGCTGGTCGGCGAGGCCGGCCAGCATCTCCTGGTACGCGGAGGGCAGCTCCTCGTGCATCCGCGGCGGCAGACTGGTGAGCCGGTGGGAGGCGAGGAGCCTGGACCCGGGCCGCCAGTCGGCGAGTTCGGCCGGGTCCGCGCAGGCCCACCGCATCCGGGCTTCGACCTTGCTCAGCGCGTCATGCTCGTCCTGGGTGCCGACGATGCCGGGACCGGCGGTGTCCAGGGCCAGCAGTGAACCGGGGAACCGGTCGGCGATCAGGTCCACGACGTGCCGTACGTCCTGCTCCTCCAGGAACGGCAGCACGGCTTCGGCGGCGAAGAGGTACGGGCCGGTGGACCCGGTGGCAACGGTGTCGGCCCACGCGCTGTCAGTGACCGAGGCGGCGATCATCGTCCGGCGCGGGGTGTCCGTGAAGAGGGTGCGGCGCAGTTCGATCACGTCGGGCAGATCGAGGTCGAACCAGCGGGCCTTGCCGTTGTCGACTCGTTCATACCGGGTGTTGAGGCCGGTGCCGAGCTCCACCACCGTGCCGGTGGGGTTTTCGGCGAGGAAGTCCGTCACCCATCGGTCGAAGAGGGAGGTGCGCAGTACGGTGCCGACCAGGCTGGGCAGGTTCTCGAAGCGCGCGAAGTCGTAGTCGATCGACGCGACGATCTCCTCGGCTCGCGCGTCACGCAGGGCCGCGTCCTTCTTGCGGTTCTCCACCGCCCGGCCGTACAGCGGGATCAGCAGCGTCTCCTGGACCGTGCCCAGGCGTACATCGCGCTCGGTCATGCCAACCTCCCAGATCGCTGTCCGTATCCGGTCGGGCGGCGCCGTGGCCGACCACCGCCCGACCCGGGGTCTTCAGTCAGGCTCCGGCTACGAGTTCGGAGTGCTCGTGCTCGCAGGCATCGTCGATGCCGTACGTGTCCCAGGCGGGGAACGGATCGACGGTCGGCGTGCTCTCGCCGTCCCTCATCAGGCAGTCGGCCAGCGCCGCCCGCAGCGCCTCGGCGCGCAGCCCGGTGCCGATGAACACCAGTTCCTGGCCGGAGGGGCTCTCCGCGCCGAGGGCAGCGGAGGGCTCGAAGCGGGCGACGGAACCGGCCTGCGACCACAGGCCCGTCACCTGCGCGCGGCTCGCCAGCCAGAAGAAGCCCTTGGACCGCAGGACCTGCCCGAAGGCCCCGCTGTCGAGCTCCTCGGTGACGAACGTCCACAACCGCCCCGGATGGAACGGCACTTGGGAGCGGAAGACCGTGGAGGAGATGCCGTACTCCTCGGTCTCCGGGACGCGGTCGCCGTTCAGCTCCATGACCCAGCCCGGCGCCTGCTGGGCGCGATCGAGGTCGAACAGGCCGGTGCCTAGCACCTCGCCCACGTTCACCCGGCCGTGCGCGACGGGAACGATCCTCGCCACGGGGTTGAGGCGGGTGAGGGCCGCACGGAGCCGGGCCGCGCTCTCGTCGTCGACCAGGTCGAGCTTGTTCAGCACGATGACGTCGGCGAACTCGATCTGGTCCATCAGCAGATCGCTGACGGTGCGCTCGTCGTTCTCGTACTGGTCGAGGCCCCGCTCGGCGAGCTCGTCGCCGTTCGCCAGCTCGGGCAGGAAGTTGGCGGCGTCGACGACCGTGACCATGGTGTCGAGCCGGGCGAGATCGCCGAGCACGGCTCCGTCGTCGCGGGCGAAGGCGAACGTGGCGGCGACCGGCATCGGCTCGGAGATGCCGCTGGACTCGATGAGGAGATAGTCGAAGCGGCCTTCGCGGGCCAGCCGGTCGACCTCCTCCAGCAGATCGTCGCGCAGCGTGCAGCAGATGCAGCCGTTGGTCAACTCGACCAGGCGTTCCTCGGTGCGCGAGAGGGTGGCCTCGCCGCCGCGCACGAGGGCCGCGTCGATGTTGATCTCGCTCATGTCGTTGACGATGACCGCGACACGCAGTCCCTCACGGTTGCCGAGGACATGGTTGAGCAGAGTGGTCTTGCCCGCGCCGAGAAATCCGGAGAGCACGGTCACGGGCAGCCGGTCGTCCGCCATGCCGCTCAGTCCTCGGGGTGCAGCAGACCGCGTTCGTACGCCTTCACCAGCCGCTGCGGCACCTGGTGGACGGTCCCGTCGATCGTGACCGGCACGAGCTGCGGGGTGCTGGCCTTCCACTGGGCGCGACGGTGACGGGTGTTGCTGCGGGACATCTTCCGCTTGGGAACGGCCATGGGGTCCTCCTTGGTGAGCGAGCGACCCAGACGCTACATGAAAATGGATCCCATTACGAAATGTGTTGCCCGGCCCGGCGGGCGGGTCAGGGCGAGACGAGGCGGAGGATCGCGGTGCCGTCGGGGCTGGGCACCACTTGCAGCGCGACCGTGCCGGCTTCCTTGGCGGGCGGACCCCCGGCCGCTCCGCACTGGGTGCCGCTGCCATTGCTGTGGAAGTAGGTGGTGCAGCCGCTGCCCTTGCCGCTCGCAGTGCCGCTGGTCGAGCCGCCGTTTTTGCTGGTGCCGTGGGTCACCTTGAAACCGGCCTCGTTCTTGCCGACCTTGGTCACGGACAGTTTGGCGGGGCCGGCGGGGATCTTGATGTCGAACGTCACCGGCTTGGACACCGCGATCTCGCAGTTGCCGTCGGCGCACGCGCCCGTGTCGGTGCCGTCCGCCGCCGTGACCGTAGGGGACGGAGACGGGCTCTTCGAGCTGTCGTCCGCACGAGAGTCCGGGGACTCGGTCTTACCCGTGCCCGCGCCCGCGGCAGCATCACCGGAGTCATCGCCGGAACCGCCGCAGCCGGCCACGGTCAGCAGCGCGAGCGTCGCCAGCAGCGCACCGCCCGCCAGTCGTCCCGTACGTCCCGCCGTGGTCAGCCTTGTCATGGTGTTCCCATCCCTTTCGTGACTCGCCCGAGAGCAGGCGGCGAGTCTATTGAGGGGCCGACGGGACGGGTCCCGAAACCGTCGCCCGGGCGACGTGGGGTCCTTTGTTCCCTTCCCTTACTCCGGGTGGTATGTCTGTGCCGCTGTGACTCGGGTGCCCGCGCGACGGCGTCCGCGAGTGATCTGGCTCACGTCAGCTTTCTGTCAGGTGACTGTCCGGGAGGTGTCAGTCCGGTCCGCTTCCATGTGCTCATCGAGGCCTGCGACCACCGGCGGGCATTCCGCTGCCCGGCGCATCGGGTCGGGTCGGCGCACCGTACAACGGCAGTTGTTCACGGACAGCACGGACAGCACGGACAGCAGAGAGGACCCGGATGTCCATCCCCCACAAACCGTCCGCCGTCACCCCCTTGCCCCCCGAGGAACTGACCCCGGAGGAACTGGGTTTCGACCCGGACGCCCTGCGCGAGAAGTACCGGGCCGAGCGTGACCGCCGGATCCGCCCCGACGGCAATCGGCAGTACCGGCCGCTCGTCGGCGAGTTCGCCTCGTACGCCGACGATCCGTACACCCGGTTCGTGCCCCGGGAACCGCTGCACGACCGGGTCGAGGCGCTGGTCGTGGGCGGCGGGTTCGGCGGTCTGCTGGCCGGTGCGCGGCTGCGGCAGGCGGGGGTGCGGGAGATCCGGGTCGTCGAGCAGGCCGGGGACTTCGGCGGCACCTGGTACTGGAACCGGTATCCCGGCATCCACTGCGACATCGAGTCGTACGTCTACATGCCGCTGCTCGAGGAGATCGGCTACGTCCCGAAATGGAAGTACGCGCCGGGCGAGGAGATCCGGCAGCACGCTCAGGCCATCGGGAAGCACTTCGACCTCTACGGCGACGCCTGCTTCCAGACACAGGTGACCGAACTGCGCTGGGACGAGGGCGAGTTGGAGTGGATCGTCGCCACCGACCGCGGCGACCGCATGCGGGCGAGATACGTGGTCGTGTCCAGCGGAACGCTCAGCCAGGCCAAGCTCCCCGGCATCCCCGGCATCGAGACATTCCGGGGGCACGCCTTCCACACCAGCCGCTGGGACTACGCGTACACCGGCGGCGACGCGAACGGGAACCTGCACAAGCTGGCCGACAAGCGGGTGGCGGTCATCGGCACCGGTGCCACCGCGATCCAGATCGTGCCGCATCTGGGACGCGACGCACGGCACCTGTACCTGTTCCAGCGCACTCCGTCCTCGGTGGACGTACGCGGTCAGCGCCCCACGGATCCGCAGTGGGCGAAGTCGCTCACTCCCGGCTGGCAGAAGCGCCGCAGGGAGAACTTCCTCCGGCTCGTCACCGGCGGTCAGGCGGACGAGGACCTGGTGAACGACGGCTGGACCTCCACCGCGCGGCTGCAGCAGAAGCTCATCCCGAGCGACAGCTATGCGGACGTGTCTCCCGAGGAGCGGGAACGGCTGTACGAGCTCGCCGACTTCCAGAAGATGAACGAGATCCGCGCCCGCGTCGACGCGCTCGTGGACGACCCGGCCACGGCCGAACTCCTCAAGCCCTGGTACCGCTACATGTGCAAGCGGCCCACCTTCAGTGACCACTACCTCGACACGTTCAACCGGCCCAATGTGACCCTGGTGGACACGGCCGACCATGGCGGGGTCGAGCGCATCACCGAGGACGCGATCGTGGTCGGCGGGAATGAGTACGAGGTCGACTCCGTCATCTTCGCCACCGGTTTCCAGGTCGGCGTCTCGGGGATCCTGTCCGGACTCGTCCCGGTGCACGGCCGTGGCGGTGCCGGCCTCCTGGAGACCTGGATGCAGGAGGGCCCGAAGACGCTGCACGGCTTTTACAGCCACGGCTTCCCGAACCTCTTCCAGCTCGGCCCGGTGCAGAACGCCAGCGCCGTCAACTACGTGCACATCCTGGACGAGCAGGCCACCCATGTGGCCGCGGTCGTCGGCGAGGCCCGCAAGCGGCGGGCCCGCTACATCGAGCCCAGCGCCGAGGCGGAGGCCGCCTGGGTGGCCACGATCCGGGAGAAGGCGGCCGACCTGCATGCCTTCCAGGCCGAGTGCACACCTGGCTACTACAACAACGAGGGCAGGCCGAGGAAGCGCAGCGAGTCGTACGGCGACGGGCCGGTCGCCTTCCACGAACTGCTCCGGCGCTGGCGCGAGGACGGCGGCCTGCGCGACGTCCTCGTCGAAGCCGAAGTCGAAGCCGAATGAGTCGGGCCGAAGGACAGGGGGAGTGGGGATGAGCATGCAGCCCAGCCGGTACGACGACACCGGCCGCCGGTCCGCCACGAGCAGCCGGTGGGACATGAGACGGCTCAACTGGCCGAGCCGGCTGTGGGGTTCGAACGGCGTGACCTTCGGCCCCGACGGGCGGCTGTACGTCGCGCAGTTCATCGCCGGGCAGATCAGCGCCGTGGACCCCGCCTCGGGGGACGTCGACGTCGTCGTGCCGCTGGACGGTCCGGTCCAGGCGCCGGACGACCTGGCCTTCGGGGCGGACGGCTCGATGTACATCGCGGACCTGACGCCGGGCCGGGTGTGGCGTCGCAGTCCGGAGGGCGAGTACACCCTGGTCTCCGACGAGGTGCAGGTGCCCAACGGCATCACCTGCGCCGGCGACCGCCTCTTCGTCAACGAGATGAAGATGGACGGCCGTCTGCTGGAGCTGTTCCCTGACGGCGGCGACCCGGTGGTGCTCACCGACGGGCTGATCTTCGGCAACGCGATGCAACTCGGCCCGGACGGCTACCTCTACTACCCGCACATGCTCACCGACCAGGTCTGGCGGATACCCCCCGACGGCGGCGCCCCCGAGCTGGTCGCCGAGGACGTGCACGAGCCGGTCGCGGTGCGCTTCGACCAGGGCGGGGTGATGACGGTGCTGTCCCGCGGCGAGGCCGGCATCGTGACCCGTATCGACCTCTTCGGCAGTGGCGACACGTCGATCGTCACCAGCGGTGTCGTCGGCCTGGACAACGCGGCCTTCGACGCCGAGAACCGCATGTTCGTCTCCAGCTTCGCCAGCGGCGGCGTCACGGAGATGAACCCCGACGGCCGGATCCGCGAGATCGTGCCCACCGGACTCGACGGCCCCTACGGAGTGACGATCGACCTCGGCGGCACGGTCTACGCCGCCGACCACTACCGCGTGGCACGCCCGGAGCCCACCGGCGACGGCGAACCGGGCGACGTGACCACACAGGAGCTGCTCATCTTCACCCACGGCATCACCGCCGCGGACGGACTCCTGCACCTCACCTCCCAGTACGGCAACGTCGAGACGTACGACCCCGTGGCGAAGACCAGGCGGCAACGGGCTGCCGGGCTGGACCAGCCGTTCGGCATCGCGGTGGGACCGGACGGCTCGCTCGTGGTCGCGGAGGCGGGCGCCGGCCGGGTCGTACGGATCGACGAGCGGGACGACTCCGTCACCGTGCTCGCGGAGGGGCTCGACCACCCGGTGGATGTGGCCTTCGACGCGGAGGGGCGCTGCTATGTCAGCGACGACCGGCGTGGGGCGGTGCTCCGGATCGACGAGGGGGGCGAAGAAGGGGTCGACGACGGGCCGGACGCCGGGAAGGCCGTGCTCCTCGCGGAGGGGCTGGGCGCACCGCAGGGGCTGGCCGCCCTGGGTGACGAACTGTTCACCGTGGACACCGAGCACCGCAGGCTGCTGGCGATCTCTCTCAGCACGGGCGACACCAGGGTCGACGCCGAGGACCTGGCGGTCGGCCTGCCTCCGGGGACCGGCCCCACCGAACGGCCCGCGCTGTTCACCCACGGCATGCCCGGATCGCCCGGCCAGTTCGCCGGTCTCGCCGTCACTCCGGAGGGTTCCCTGCTGCTGTCGGCCAACGGCGAGGGAAGCGTGCTTCGGCTGTCGCCCAGGCGGGCGCCATGAGAGGGAGCGCCGGAGCGCGGGCAACCGGCGGGGGACGGGCAGATTTAGTTGAGTTAGGCAAGAAGCTGGTAAAGTGATCCGTATGTCCACACCATCGCCGGCCACCACCCCCGCCTCCACGGAAGTGATGGAGATCGAGCGGGCGCTCACGCGCATCGCCTATCTCATGGGCCGAACGCGTCAGCACGACCGGCTCATGGCGCTGGCCGGAGTGCCGCTGGACCGCGCCGCCGTGGCCCTCCTGCGGCAGATCGGCGACTCCGAGCCGATGCGTCCCGGTGAGCTGGCGAACCGGCTGGCCGTGGAGGCCTCCCACGTGACCCGACAGGTGCAGCAGTTGGAGAAGGGCGGTTACGTCACCCGCGTACCCGACCCCGACGACCGCCGTGCCCAGCGCATCCAGATCACCGAGGCCGGCCAGGAAGCCGTCGACCGCATCCGCGAGATGAGCGCCCGCGGTATGCAGCTGGCCCTGTCCGACTGGTCACCCGAGGAACTTCAGAAACTCGCCACGCTCTTCCACCGCATGGTCGACGACTTCCTCTCGTACGCCGCCGAGATCGGCGCGGAAGAGGAAGCGGGGCCGGCGGCACGCAAGCCCTGACCTGGGGGCCGTACTGGCGGATCGGTGCGACCGGTCGCCCTCGATGACAGCCAGTTGACTGTCGGCGACAGCCGGTTGACATATCGGCGGCAGCCGGGTTGATGGGAAGCCACGAAGCCCTCATTCTGGGGCGTATGGAGCATGTCGCCGCTTCGGCGATTCTTGATGCACAGGGCACCGTGACGGGGTGGAGTGAGGGTGCCCGGAGGCTGACGGGATACGCGGCCGAGGAGGCCGTGGGCCGGGCTGCGGGGGAACTGCTCGCCGAGGACGTGCCGTCCGGCATCGTCGCCGCGCTGACGGGCACCGCCGTGCTGCGGCACCGGGACGGATCCCAGCTCGCGCTGGCCCTGAACGCGAGCCCCCTGCTGGGCGCGGACGGCGCGGCCACCGGATTCGTGGTCACCGCCGAGCCGTCCGACGGGCAGGGGCCCAGCCTCGCGGCGCAGGCCTTCGACCAGGCGTCCATGTCGATGTCGATCTTCGACACCCGGCAGCATTACCTGCGGCTCAACAACGTGGCCTGCCAGGTGATGGGGGTCCCGGAGGACACCCTGGTCGGCCGGTACTTCCCGGACACCGTGGAGGACGCCGAGCACAGCCGGGGCTTCGTGCAGCATCTGCGCCAGGTCGCCGAGACCGGCGAACCCGCCCACTACGAGAGCTTTACCCGGTCACCGTCCGGCACGCGGTACCACGCCTGGAACATCGAGATGTGGCCGGTACGGGACCTCTCCGGCGAGCTGGTCGGCACCGCCCTGGCGGCGTTCGACAGCAGCGAGCAGCACTGGGCCCGGCAGCGGCTGGCCCTGCTGAACGAGGCCGCCGCCTCCATCGGCACCACCCTGGACGTGGTGCGCACCGCCGAGGAACTGGTCGAACTCGTCGTCCCGCGCTTCGCCGACTTCGCCGGCGTCGACCTGCTCGACTGGGTCCTCGGAGCGGACGAACCGCCGACGACGCATCACTCCGATGTCGTGCTGCGCAGGGCAGCCCACCGGTCCGTCACCGCGGGCACACCGGAGGCGGCCGTCGAGCTGGGTGAGGCGGACACTTATCCGCCGTTCTCACCGCCCGCGCGAGCGCTGCTGGACGGACAGGCGGTGCTCAGCGGGGCCGGGGAGCCGGACTTCGACCGGTGGCTGAGCGGGCATGAGGCACGGGATGCCAAGGACCGTGAGTACGGCGTGCGGGTGCACTCGATGCTGGCGGTGCCGTTGCGGGCCCGTGGCACGACCCTGGGCGTCGCGGTCTTCGTACGGGCCGCCAATCCGGATGCGTACGCCGGTGACGATGTCGTTCTGTCCGAGGAGCTGGCGAGCCGGGCCGCCGTCTGCGTGGACAACGCCCGTCGCTTCGGCCATGAGCGGTCGACCGCGCTGGCCCTTCAGCACAGCCTGCTGCCACGGGGGTTGCCCGGGCAGGCGGCCGTGGAGGTGGCCCACCGTTACCTGCCGAGCGGTGCGGTCGCCGGGATCGGCGGCGACTGGTTCGATGTGATCCCGCTGTCCGGCAGCCGGGTCGCCCTGGTCGTCGGAGACGTCGTCGGGCACGGCCTCCAGTCGTCCGCGACCATGGGGCGGCTGCGTACGGCCGTACGGACCCTCGCCGACGTGGATCTGCCGCCGGACGAACTCCTCACCCACCTCGACGACTTGGTGACGCACCTGGCGACGGACGAGAGCACCACCGACGACGTCGCGGAGCTGGGGGCGACCTGTCTGTACGCGGTCTACGATCCCGTTTCGCGCCGGCTGACCGTCGCCGGTGCCGGGCATCCGCCGCCGGCCGTCCTGCTGCCCGACGGCACCACGCGGCTCGTCGAGATGTCCCCCGGACCGCCGCTCGGGGTGGGCGGACTGCCCTTCGAAGCGACCGAACTGGAGCTGCCCGAGGGCTCGTTGATCGCCCTCTACACGGACGGGCTGATCGAGGGACGGGACCGCGACCTCGACCAGGGCACCGCCGAACTGTGCCGTGCGCTGACCGTGCCCGCCGACTCGCTGGACGCCCTGTGCGACGCGGTGCTGAAGTCCGTACTCCCGCCGCAGCCCGCCGACGACGTGGCCCTGCTGCTGGCCCGCACCCGTGCGCTCGGCTCCTGCCAGGTGGCCACCTGGGACATCGAGCCGGACCCCGAAATCGTCGCCGCCACCCGGCAGTACGCCACCGACCAGCTCACCGAGTGGGGCCTGGACGAGACCGCCTTCGTCACCGAACTCGTCGTCAGCGAACTGGTCACCAACGCGATCCGGTACGGCGAACCGCCCATCCAACTGCGCCTGATCCGCGACCGCGCGCTGATCTGCGAGGTTTCCGACGGCAGCTCCACCTCACCGCATCTGCGCCGGGCGCACGTCTACGACGAGGGCGGCCGCGGTCTGCTGCTCGTCGCCCAGCTCACCCAGCGCTGGGGCAGCCGCCAGACCGTCAACGGCAAGACGATCTGGGCACAGCAGCCGCTGCCGCCGGGCTGACTCGCTCGCCTCGGCATATTGGAGGCGTGTTGTACTGGCCGCGTGAACTCCCAGAACTCCCACTGCTGTGCACCCGGCCGGTCGTCCTCCGAAACGGCACCCGCCGCGTCCGAGCCGTCGCCCGTTCCCGGCAGCGGTGCGGCGTCCGGCGGCTCCAGGGTGGCGCTGCCCGGCGGCACCTTCCATATGGGCGGTGAGGACGCGGACGCCAACCCAGGTGACGGTGAGGGCCCGGTCCGCGAGGTGACCGTCGGGCCGTTCGAGATCGACACCCGCTGTGTCACCAACGAACGCTTCGCCGCGTTCGTGGACGCGACGGGCTACCGCACCGACGCCGAGCGGTTCGGCTGGTCGTACGTCTTCGCCAGGTTCCTGCCGGGGGAGTTGCGCAAGGTGTCGCCGCGGCCGGAGGGCACGCCGTGGTGGTGCGGGGTCCAGGGCGCGTACTGGGCGGCGCCCGAAGGGCCCGGCAGCGAGCTCGACGGCCGCTGGGATCACCCGGTCGTCCATGTCTCCTGGGGCGACGCGCTCGCCTTCTGCCGGTGGGAGGGCTCCCGGCTGCCGACCGAGGCCGAATGGGAGTACGCGGCCCGTGGCGGACTCGACCAGAAGCGGTTCCCGTGGGGAGACGAGCTCACGCCGGGCGGCGAACACCGCTGCAACATCTGGCAGGGCCGCTTCCCGTTCCGCAACACCGCCGAGGACGGCTACAAAGGCACCGCCCCCGTCGACGCCTTCCCGCCCAACGGGTTCGGCCTGTTCAACACCTCCGGCAACGTCTGGGAGTGGTGCGCCGACTGGTGGGGCACCGACCACGGCACCGGGCCCCACGCCGACCCCAAGGGACCGGAGCAGGGCACGGCCCGCGTGATGCGCGGCGGCTCCTACCTGTGCCACGACTCCTACTGCAACCGCTACCGCGTCGCCGCGCGCACCAGCAACACCCCCGACAGCTCGGTGGGCAACCTGGGCTTTCGCTGCGTACGGGACCCGGCGAAGAGCTGACTCAGCCCTTGACGGCCGAGCTGGCGACGCCCTGCACGAACCACCGCTGGAAGAAGAGGAAGACGATCAGCACGGGCAGCACCAGGAGCACGCCGAAGGCGAGGATCTGACCCCAGTCCGGGGGCAGTTGTTCCTGGAAGACGCTCATCTCCAGCGGCAGCGGACGTACCGACGGGTCGGAGACCATCAGGACCGGCCACAGGAACGAGCCCCACTGCATGAGGAAGGTCAGGATCGCCACCGAGGCGAAGGCCGGCTTCGACATCGGGATGATGATCGCGAAGAAGGTGCGCCACGGGCCCGCGCCGTCGATGCGGGCGGCTTCCTCGATGCTCGGCGGGATCGTGCGGAAGAACGTGGCGAACTGGTAGACCGAGAAGGCGTTGGCGATGAACGGCAGCGCCAGGATGGGGAGCGTGTTGCGCTGGTCGTTGAACATGTAGAAGAGCGGGACCGCCACCGACTCGAACGGGATCAGCATCAGCAGCAGAACGAGGGTGAAGACGGCGTTCTGCCCGCGCCACTTCAGCCGTGAAAGACCGTACGCGGCCATGGAGTTGACGATGAGACCGCCTGTGACGACCACGAAGGCCAGCAGCAGCGAGATGCCCATGAAGCGCCAGAAGTAGCCGGTGCTGTCGGAGTTGAGGCTGTCGAGGACGGCTGTGTAGTTGTCGAACGACAGGTTGGTGGGCAGGAAGCCGGACAGACCGTTCAGGACTTCGTCGGACGGCTTGAGGCTGCCGATGAACAGGTAGATGACGGGCAGCGCGAAGATGAACGCCAGCACGGACAGGACGGCGTAGTCGAGGACGCGGCGCAGGGGTGTGCGGGTGAGGCCCGGGTTCATGCTCATGGATGCTCAGTCCTCGTTGTCGGGCCGGACGACGCGGCGCTGGATGAGGGTCAGGACGAGGACGATCAGGAAGAAGACGACGGTGATCGCGGACGCCTGGCCGATGTTGTTCTGGTCGAAGGCGGTGGTGACCGCCTGGTACATCACGGTGCGCGCGGCGTCCTCGTTGAGGCCACCGCCCTGGACCAGGACGTAGATCTGGTCGAAGACCCGGAAGGCGAACACCGAGGTGAGCAGGGCGACGAAGACGAGGGTGCCGCGGATGCCGGGGAGGGTGACATGGCGGAACTGCTGCCAGCGGGAGGCACGGTCGAGCTCGGCGGCCTCGTAGAGCTCACTCGGGATGCTCTGGAGTCCGGCGAGCAGGATGACCATCTGGAAGCCGACGCCCTGCCAGATGGAGAGGATGATGATCGAGATCATCGCGCTGGCGGAGTCGCCGAGCCAGTCGAAGGCGCCCCAGTTGCCGAAAGTCACCGCGTCCAGGGCGGAGTTGAGCATGCCCTGATCGCTGCGGGCGAGGATGAGCCGCCAGATCACGGCGACCAGCGCCATCGGGAAGACGACCGGCATGAAGAACAGGGACCGGAACACGCCGATCGCCTTGAGCTTACGGTTGAGCAGGATCGCCAGGCCGAGCGCCAGACCGGTCTGCGCGGGTACGACGACCACGGCGAAGGTCAGGTTGTTGAGCAGGGCCCGCAGGAACGGGCCGGACAGATCGGGGTCGGTGAACAGACGCCGGTAGTGCTCGATTCCGAACCAGGTCGGTTCCAGCGGGGAGCCGAGGCGGACGTTGTAGAAGGAGAGGACGACGGCGTAGCCGAACGGAATGCCTACGAACGCGATGAGCCCGACTACGGAGGGGGCGGACATGAGCAGTCCGTGCAACCAGTCGCGGTTCTTGCGCACAGAGCGCGCCGGACGCGCGGGTTCGACGGAGGTCACGGGTGGGGCCTGCTCCCGGGAATGGGGCGCGGCGTGCGCGGGTTCGACGGATTTCACGGGGGGTCCTGTTCCCGGCGGGGCGGGCGCGACGTGCGCGGCCCGCCCCGGCCGATGGGTCCTACGGGATCTCGTAGCCGGCGTTGTCGGAGAAGTCCTGGTCGATGGCCTTGGCGGCCTTGGACAGGGCGTCCTTCGGGTCGGTGCCGCCGTAGATCGAGTTGAGGGCCTCGGCGAACTTGGCGGTGACGGTGGGGTATCCGGCGGTCAGCGGCCGGGTGGTGGCGACGCAGGACTTGGAGATGTCGGTGTCGCCGCAGGGCTTGGCGAGCTGGTCGGCGAACAGCTGGAGCGGGCCGCCCTGCTTGTAGAGCTCGCTCGCGGCGAGCGCGGACTTGGTGGCGGGCGGGGCGCCGTTGGCCGTCGTCATGGCGCCGACGTTCTCGTCGTTCAGGAGGGTGTCCAGGAACGTGCCGGCGGCCTTGGCGTTCTTGGAGTCGGCGCCGATGCCCCAGGCCCAGGAGCCCTGACCGGTCTTGGGACCGTTGCCGAAGTCGGGCAGCGGAAGGACGACCAGGTCGTCACCGACGGCTTCGCTGTACGTGGGGTACATCCAGTGGCCGACCCAGCTCAGCGCCGCGCGGCCCTTGGCGAAGGCGTTGCCGTCGGTGTTGGGGTCGACGTCGGACTTCCAGGACTGGAGGGTCTTCAAGGCCGACACGGTTTCCGGCGAGTCGAGTGCGCCCTCCGCCTTGCCGTCCTTGAGGAGCGAACCGCCGGCCGACCAGACGATCGGGGAGAAGCCGTAGGTGCCCCACTCGGTGGCGAGCCCGCTGTTCTCCTGAACGTCGAGGACCTTGCCGTCGGAGTCCTTGCCCTTCAGGGCCTTGAGCGCGGCGGTGAACTCGTCCGCCGTCCAGGCGTCGTCCACGCTCGTCGGGTACTTCACGCCGGCCGCGTCCAGCAGCTTCTTGTTGCCGTAGATGCCCAGGCCCGAGTCGTACTGGCCCAGACCGTAGTGCTTGCCGTCGATCTCGCCCTGCGCCTTGATGGCGTCCGTGGCGTTGCTCAGGGTCTTGGCGGAGACGTAGTCGTCGATCGGGGCGAGCTTCTGGTTGAAGACGAAGTTCGCCATGGTCGGGCCGTCGAACTCCATCACGTCCGGCAGCTCCGAGGCGTCCGTCGTCGTGATGGTCTTGGTGTAGTCGTTGCCGGGGATCAGCTTCAGATCGACCTTGATGTCCTTCTGCGAGGAGTTGAAGGACTTCACCGCGTTCTGTATCGCGGTGTCCTCGCTCTTCTGGCCCTGGTGGGCCCAGACGCTGATGGTGCCCTTGCCGCTGCCCGCCTCCGCGGAGGTGTCGGTGCTGCCGCCCCCGCCACAGGCGGCCAGCGCCGCCAGGGGCAGGACGAGGGCCAGGCCCGTACTCGCTGTGCGGCGGACATTTCTGCTGGTCGAACTCATGGGCTGTGCCTTCCGTGCTGTGGCGAGGGTTTGCAGTGCGATGTGCTGACGTGCTGTCTGGGCGTGGGGGAGTGGGTCTCGAAGGGTGCGGGTTACTGCGGTCCGCGCGGTCTGGGAGGTGCGGTCGTCTCGCGCAGGACGAGACGGATGGGCATCTGCACCTGCTCCGTGGGTGGTTCGGCGCCGGGTTCGTCCAGCTGACGCAGCAGCAGCCTGGCCGCCTCGGCGCCCTGGTCGGCGACCGGCTGGGCGACGGTGGTCAGGCCGACCACGTCGGCGAGTTCGTGGTCGTCGAAGCCGACGACCGACACGTCCTCCGGGACCCTGAGCCGGTGGCGGCGCAGGGCGCGCAGGGCACCCATCGCCATCTCGTCGGACTGCGCGTACACGGCGGTCGGCGGGCGGGAGACGGCCAGCAGTTCGGTCATGGCCCGCTCACCGCCCTCGACGGTGTAGTCGCCGTCCGCCTCCAGAGCCGGATCGTGCTCGATTCCGGCGTCGGCCAGGACGTCCAGGTAGGCGTTGCGCCGATCGATGGGGGTGGTCCAGTGCAGCGGCCCGCTGGCTCCGCTGATCATGCCGATGCGGCGGTGGCCGAGGTTCACCAGATGCCGTACGGCGCTCTCGGTGCCGGCCCGGTCATCGATGCCGACGACGGTGAAGCCCGGCCGGGACCCGCCGACCGTGGTGGCCAGCGGCACCCCCAGTGAGCGCAGGGCCGCCGACTCCTCCTCGTCCGGGATGAGCAGCGTGAGCACCGCGTCCACCCGCTTGCGCACCGGCAGCCTGGTGAAGAAACGCTTGCGTATCTCCGGCGAACCCAGGTTGTACAGCAGCACGTCGTACCCGGCGGCGCTGAACTCACGCTCGGCGGCGTCCAGAACGGTGCCGAAGAACCAGCGGCCCACGTACGGAACCAGGACGCCGATGGTGAACGTACGGCCGCTGGCCAGGCTGGCGGCGGAGCGGGACGCGGTGTAGCCGAGCTGGGCGGCGACGGCCGTGATCTTGTCCCGCACCTCGTCGGAGACGCCCGACCGACCGCGCAGAGCGCGGGACACGGTGGACGCTGAGACGCCGGCGGCGCGGGCGACGTCGTTGATGCTGGCCGTCACGGCGCAGTTCCTCCCGTTGATTTCACGTCGGTGTGATGTGGGGGTGACGAGACCGTAAACCCGGCCTCGCTGTTGCGCAAGCGTTTGCGTTCAGATTTACTTGGGCCGATTCCAAAGTGAGTCCGCCTTGAATCGATGGTCAGCGCATGCGTTTGGGCGCTGTGAGCCGACAGGAACTGTGCATGCGATACGCCCCGCCAGGTCACTGCGTGAACGACTTCGCCCTGCTGCGGGACGAGGACGGCACCTACACGGTGCTGCACCTTCAGGGGCCCTGGACGGCCGAGTTCGATCACCTGCGGATGGAGACCTCGTACGGCCGGGCGACCTCCACCGATCTGGTCCACTGGCAGCCGCAGGGACCCGCCTTCGGCAACGGGCTGCCCGGCCGCTTCGACGCGCAGGCGGTGTGGACGATGCATCCGTTCCGGTACGGCGACGGAATGGCGATGTTCTACACGGGGGTGAGCGGTCTCCTGCCCGGCGGCACGCCGCTCCAGTCCGTCGGCCTCGCGTACTCCGACCGCACCGATGGCACGGGCTGGCGTCGCCACGGCACCGGGCCGGTCGCCGAGGCGGACCCGCGCTGGTATCGCACCGGCGAGCAGATGGGCTGGCGCGACCCCTTCGTCGTACGCGACGACGAGGGTGACGGCTGGGTCATGGCCGTCTGCGCCAGCGACGCCTCCCTCCCGGTGGAGGCCAGCGGCTGCGTGGCCCTCGCCACCTCCGAGGACCTGGAGCACTGGACCGTCCACCCGCCGCTCATCTCACCCGGTGACGTCGACGAGTTCGAGTGCCCGGTCCTGGAACGCCTCGACGACGGCAGTTGGCTGCTGCTCGGCTCCATCGGGCAGACCCGCTGCATCGAGGCGTGGACGGCCCCCCGCCTGCGCGGCCCGTGGACCCGCCGCGGCGCACTGGGCCCGACCGGCGCTTACGCCCCCAGGGTGATTCCCGCCCCCGACGGCTCCCGAGTCGTACTGCACACGACTCCCCGCCGTGTCGGCCTCAGCGACTCCGGGGAACGCTGCCGCGGCATGCTCGCCCAGCCCAAGTCCCTTGTGGTGCAAGGCGATTCAGCGCCCCATCTGGGATGGTGGTCCGGCTTGAACGCTTGGCTGGGCGAGGAGACCGACCACCCCGCCCTGCATGCGGTCGGCGACATCGGCATCTCCGGACCCGTCGAGATCACCCTGCGCACCGACGCACAGGGCACCGACCGTGCCGCCCTCGCCGTGGGCTGCGACGGCAAGAACCTCTGGGTCACCGGCCCCGACGGCACCCGGCTCGGCGAGACCATCCTGAGCGAACCCGCTAGTTCGCTGCGCATTCTCACCATTGGCGAGTACGTCGAGGTCTACGCCGACGGCGTCTTCGCCCTGACGGCCCTGTGCTACTCCGGCCACCCCACACCGTGGACAGCCGTCACCGAAGGACGCGAACGCCCCATCCCCATCCCCATCCCCGTTCGCCCGATCCGGCTGCCCGACCCGCACCGCGACGATGCCTCGGCAATCTGGCCCGGCGCCGTACCCCAGTGACAGCGAGACTCCGCGCCTGCTGACCGACATCCCGCACGCACCCGGAAAGGCCAAGCCATGAACGTCACCGCCGACGGTCTCCGCTTCCCCGACGGCTTCCTGTGGGGAGCCTCCACCGCCGCCCACCAGATCGAGGGCAACAACGTCAACAGCGACTGGTGGCAGACGGAACACGGCGGCGGCTCCGTCGCCGAGCCCAGCGGCGATGCGGTCGACAGCTACCACCGGTGGCGCGAGGACATGGATCTGCTCGCCGAACTCGGTTTCTCCGACTACCGCTTCAGCATCGAATGGGCCCGCATCGAACCCGCCGCCGGCCACTTCTCCCGGGCCGAGATCGCCCACTACCGACGCATGGTCGACGGCGCCATCGAACGCGGCCTGCGACCCATGGTCACCCTCCACCACTTCACCGTCCCGCGCTGGTTCGCCGAGCGCGGCGGCTGGACGGCGGACAGGGCGGTGGACCTGTTCGAGCGGTACGTGCGGGCGACCGCGCCGGTCATCGGCACCGGCGTGCGGCACGTGTGCACCATCAACGAACCCAATATGGTCGCGGTCGCCGGAGCCATCCGTGAGCTGGGCACCGAAGCACCCCCCACGGCGGGACTCCCGCTGCCCGACAAGGCCACCACCGACGCCCTGATCCAGGCACACCACCGCGCCACGGCCGTCGTCAAGGCGATCTCCGCCGACATCCAGGTCGGCTGGTCCATCGCCAACCAGGTCTACCAGGCCCTGCCCGGCGCCGAAGCCGCCACCGCCGCCTACAGCCACCCCCGCGAAGACGTCTTCATCGAGGCCGCCCGCGACGACGACTGGATCGGCGTCCAGTCCTACACCCGCACCAGGATCACCACCGACGGCCCCATCCCGGCGCCCGAGGACGCCGAACGCACCCTCACCGGCTGGGAGTACTACCCCAAAGCCCTCGGATACGCGCTGCGCCACACCGCAGAGATCGTCGGCGACGTCCCCCTGATCGTCACCGAGAACGGCATCGCCACGGGCGACGACAACCGCCGCATCGCCTACACCACCGGAGCGCTCCAGGAAGTCTCTGCCGCCCTGGAGGACGGCCTCGACGTACACGGCTACCTCCACTGGAGCGCCCTCGACAACTACGAATGGGGCTCTTACAAGCCCACCTTCGGCCTCATCTCCGTCGACCCCGACACCTTCGAACGTACTCCCAAGCCCTCGGCGGCCTGGCTCGGAGGACTTGCACGCACCGGAATGCTGCCGCGCGCCGGTCGCTGAGCATTCTCACGACCGGCGACTACGTCGAGGCCTACGCCGGCATCGTCTGCGCCCTGACGACAGGAGGCGACGTTCGCACGACCGTGCCGGGCTGCGCCTGCGGAGCTGCCCAGGAAGAGGGCCGTAACCCGTCCCCGGGCGGATGCGAGTGGCAGCGAAAGTTCCGAGTAGCGCAGCTCACGCGAAGGAATCGTTGACCGGATAGCAACCGGTTCCTAGATTGGGGTGCGTCTCAATACGGCGTAAGCGCGGACGGCGGGACCGTCACCGCTCACGTCGACTACGGCCAGCGCAACTTCTTGAGCGTCACCGAACTGCCCCGCGCGGCGGAGGCCCCGAGGCCCCCGCCGCGCGGCGGCGTCCAAGCCGCCCTTGGCGCAGCCGCCTTCGAGACACCTGAGTCATCTGTGAAAGGACCGGCATGACCTCGGGCCACCTCCGCAACCCCGTGCTGGCCGGATTCCACCCGGACCCGAGCATCCTGCGCGTCGGCGCGGACTACTACATCGCCATCTCGACCTTCGAGTGGTACCCGGGCGTGCCCGTGCACCGCTCGAAGGATCTCGTCCACTGGGAGCCGGCCGGTCACATCCTGGACCGCCCGGATCTGCTCGACCTGCGCGGAGTCGCCGACTCGGCCGGCGTCTGGGCGCCTTCACTGTCGTACCACGACGGGCAGTTCTGGCTGGTCTACACGATCGTCCGCACCATCGGGCGCCCCTTCAAGGACCTCGACAACTACCTGATCACGGCCCCGTCGATCGAAGGCCCGTGGTCCGAGCCGGTGTACCTGAACTCCTCCGGCTTCGACCCGTCCTTCTTCCACGACGAGGACGGCCGCAGCTGGCTGCTGAACATCCAGTGGGACCCGCGCGACGACCAGCCGTCCTTCGCCGGGATCCTGCTCCAGGAGTACGACGCCGACAAGCGGGCCCTGATCGGACAGCCCCGCACGATCCTCACGCAAGATGAGCTGGTCGAGGGCCCCAACGTCTACCGCCGGGACGGCTGGTACTACCTGATGCTCGCCGAGGGCGGCACCGGCTGGAACCACGGCATCCTCATGGCCCGTTCACGCGAGCTGACCGGACCGTACGAACTCGACCCGCTCGGCTCGCTGTTGACCACCCGGGACACCCCGGACTGGCCACTGCAGAAGGCGGGTCACGGCGAGCTGGTCGAGACGCCGGCGGGGGAGTGGTACCTCGCGCACCTGGCCTCCCGCCCCGTAAAGACGCCCGAAGGGCCGCGCTGCGTTCTCGGCAGGGAGACCTGCCTGCAGCGCGTGACCTGGACGGACGACGGCTGGCTTCGGCTGGCCGACGGCGGACGGCGGCCGAGCCTGGAGGTGCCGGCACCCACGGGGGTGGAGCCAGGACAGCCAGGCCCGGTCGCCGGGCCTCCGGCCCGTGACGACTTCAACTCGCCATCTCTGAAGGACGGTTGGAGTACGCTGCGGGCCCCCGCGACCTCCGAGTGGCTGACGCTCGGCGAACGCCCCGGGCATCTGCGGCTGCGCGGCCGGCAGAGTCCGCACTCGCTCTTCGACCAGAGCCTGCTCGCGCGGCGGCTCACTTCCGTGCGGTGCGAGGTGACGACGGTCGTCGACTTCCGCCCCTCCCACTTCAGCCAGCGCGCGGGCCTCATCTGCTGGTACGACACGTCGACGCACTACTACCTGCGCCTCACCCACACCGAGGGCAGGGGACGCGTCCTGGGCGTGGTGCTCACCGACGACGGGGCGTATCGGGAACTCCAGGAGTCCGAACTCGACGTCGACGACTGGCCGTTGGCGTACCTGCGGGCCCGCTTCGACGGCACGGAACTGCGTTTCTTCGCCTCGCCCGACGGGACGGACTGGCAGGCCGTGGGCCCGGTCCTGGACGCGAGCAAACTCTCCGACGACTACGGGAACCGGTTGCGGTTCACCGGTGCTTTCGTCGGAATCTGCGCACAGGACCTGGGCGGAACGCGCGCTCCGGCCGACTTCGACTGGTTCGAGGTGCGGGATCTGGACGGAGGGGACGGCAAGGACGGCGGGCAGGAGTAGGGATTCTCCGCCGGTAGTGCCTGGCGAACGCCTCGGCGGTCAGCGACGAAGTTACGTGGCTGACCGCCGAGTTGCGTTCCAAAGACTTGGTTACTTGAGTGCGCCCAGGGTGACGCCGCTCCGCCAGTAGCGGCGCATCGCGACCATCATGATCGCCATCGGGATGATGGACAGCAGCGCGCCCGTCAGGACGAGGCTGGTCACGTCGATGCCCGACTCCAGGCGCTTGCCGGACCAGTTGTACAGGCCCAGGTTGAGCGTCCAGTTCTCCTCGCCGCGCAGCACGGTCAGCGGGAGGAAGAAGGCGTTCCAGGTGTTGACGAAGGCCAGCAGGAACACCGTCGCACCGCCCGTGGTCATCATCCGCAGCACGATGCTGAAGAAGATCCGCAGCTCCCCGGCGCCGTCGATCCGGGCCGCCTCAAGCAGCTCGAACGGGATCGTGGCCTCGGTGTAGACCTTGGCCAGGTACACGCTGAACGGGTTGATCAGGCAGGGGATCAGCATCGCCCAGGGGGTGTCGACCAGGCCGATCTCCGAGAACATCAGGTACAGCGGCAGGGTGAGCAGCGCGATCGGGATGAGGAAGGAGCCCACCACGGCCGCGAACACCACGCCCCGCCCGGGGAAGTCGAAGCGGGCAAGGCCGTAGCCCGTGAGAAGGGCGATGAGAGTGCCGCCGAGAGAGCCGACTCCCGCGTACAGGAACGAGTTGGCGGTCCAGCGCAGGAAGATGCCGTCGTCGTAGGTGAACACCTGCTGCAGGTTCTCCCACAGGTGGAAGCCGGAGAACCACAGCCCGTTGCTCTGGTACAGCCCCACGCGGTCCTTGGTCGCGGCGATGATCAGCCAGTACACCGGGAACAGGCTGTAGACGCTGGCCAGGACCAGACCGAGGAGGAGGAACCGCTGCCCGCCCCGTGAACGGGCCGCGGGGTCGAGGCGGGTGCGCCGCCGCATGGCGGGCCCGTTGGGTGGCACGGCGGCGGTTTCCGTGCCCTTTTCCTTACGGTTTTCCGTCAGCGCCATCAGTCCACCTCCCTCGAGGTCAGTCGGTAGAAGACGAAGGACGCCACGCCGAGGATCAAGGCGAGGAGCACCGAAAGGGCCGCGGCGTAGTGGTAGTTGCCGGCGTTGAACGCCTGGTTGTAGATGATCATGATGGGGGTGAAGCTGTCGCTGACCGTCTGCGGCGTCACGTTCCTGAACAGCGCGGGCTCGTTGAAGATCTGCAGCATCTGGATGATCGACAGCAGAGCGGTGAGGACGAGCGCCCCGCGCACGAACGGGATCTTGATGCTCCGCGCGATCCGCATCTCGGAGGCGCCGTCGAGCCGCGCGGCCTCGAAGAGCTCGCGGGGTACGCCCTGGAGCGCCGCGTAGATGATCACCATGTTGTAGCCGATGCCGTGCCAGGTCAGCAGGTTGCCGATGGCCGGCCAGACCATCGAGGGCGCGAAGAAGTTCCAGTCGAAGCCGAACAGCTCGCCGAGTGGCGTCAGCGGGCCGACCTCGGGGCTGTACAGGTTGACCCACACGATGGCCGCGACCACGCCGGGGATCATGTACGGAACGAGCAGCAGGATCCGGAACCGGCCGGCCACCTTCGAGGTGACCGCGTCCAGGAACAGCGCCAGCACCAGGCTGATCAGCAGCATGAACGGGATCTGGACGCAGGCGAACAGCACCACCCTGAGGATGGACGTCATGAACGCCGAGTCGGTCAGGCCCTGCTGGTAGTTCTCCAGCCCGACGAACTCCCTGGTCGCGCCGCCGAGACCGAGCCCTGACTGCTTCTGCAGGAACAGCGACTGGTAGACCGCGTAGCCGATCGGAAGCAGATAGAGGAAGACGAAGCCGAGCTGGAAGGGCACCGTGAACGCGGCACCCTTCCAGCGCAGTGAGCGAATCATGAAGTGTGCCTCAGCCCTTGACGCTGATGCCGCGCTGCTTCAGGTCGTTGACCGTCCACTGCTGCATGTGGTCGAGAAGGTCGGTGACCTTCTGCTCCTTGTTGACGACCTTGGCCCACTCGTCCTGCATCTCCGTGAACATCGCGGTCCAGTTCGGGCCGAAGGTCCAGTCGGTGTTGATGGTGCTCAGGCTGTCCGTGACGATCTTCTTGGCCGGCTCGTAGTTCTTGCCGAGCAGCTTCTCGGAGATCGCCTCGGAGACGTACGCGTCGCTGTCGGCCAGCGCCGGCATCACACCGCTGCCGGTCTCGGGGCTCGCCATGGTCTTGACCGCGCCGGCATCGGTGGACATCCACAGCGCCGCCTCGGCGGCCTGCTCCTTGTTCTTGCACTCCTCGGACACCAGCGTCAGGTTGCCACTCTGGTTGGTGCCGGCCGGAGTCTTGGGCGCCTCGCCCTTGAAGGCCGGCCAGGGGGACAGCGCCCAGTCGCCGAAGGACTTGGTGAAGTTCTGCACCATGCCGGACATCTGCCAGGTGGAGATCTGCCGGGTCGCGGTGCCGCCGTTGTCGTAATTGCGCTGCACGGCCGCGTAGTCGGCGAACGAGAGCTTGGAGTTCAGGTCGTTGTCGATGATCTGCTGGATCACGTCGGCGGCCTTGAGGGTTCCCTCGTCCTTGAAGTTCACCGCCCAGGCGTCGCCGTCGACGGAGTACCACTTGGCTCCGGCCTGCATGGCGAGCACCTCGAGGGTGCTCGGGTCCTCACCGGCGTAGTTGGTGACCTTTATGTCGTGCTTCTTGAGTTCCTTGCCCGCGGCGATGAAGTCGTCCCAGGTCTGGGGCGGCTCCAGGTCGTACTTCTCGAAGAGGTCGGTGCGGTAGATGGTGAAGGCGGGCGCCGAGGCGGTGGGAACGCCGTAGACCTTGCCCTGCACTTGGCCGGTGGCCCACGAGCCGGGGTTGAACTTGTCCTTCTCGCCCTCGACGTACTCGGTGATGTCGGCGAGCGCGCCCTGGGAGACCCAGCTGGTCACGTACTCGCCGGTGTTCTGCATCAGACAGGGAGGGTTGCCGGCCTTGACGGCGTTCGTCAGCTGCTTCTGCATGGTCAGCTGGTCGGTGACCTTGGTGTACTTCAGCTGGACGTCCTTGTGGCTGGCGTTGAACGCCTTCACGACGGCCTCCTGGCCGTTGGCCCAGCCCCAGAAGTCGAGGGTGACCGGACCGGAGGCCTCGGCGGGCTCATCGTCTCCGGATCCGCCGCAGGCGGCGAGCAGACCTGTCAGGGCGATGCCCGCGACAGCGGCGCGAGCGAACCTTCTCCGGGGGTTGGTGAAGTTCATCGTACGGTCATCCTTCGAGGCGTAGACGATCGCGGAAGAGGGGTGGCTCGGTGGGGCGACGGCGAGCGGGGAAGACGTCGGCTCGTGTCTCGGAAACCCTCTGGCGGAAGCTGTAGAAAACGGTTGCTGTGAAACGTAGGTCGACTGCTCTGTTTCCCGCAAGAGTCCGACGGCAAATTGTTAAGTTCGGTTGTCGCTGACGTGGCGGTCTTTCGCGGTCGCGTCCCACCCGCGCATCGCAGCGAAAGCACAGGTCAGCGGTGCGCAAGCGGAGGCCTGCGGCGCTCTGGGAGCGCTACTGAGCGTCTTCGAACAACATGGAAGGCGTTTACGTAACAGCAATCATGAGAGCAGTTACGACTGCCGTACTGGGGGTGTCTCCCAGGCCCTTAAGACACCGGGGGAGGCTGGACGGACTGCCGTACGACGACGTGCGTGCCCAGCACCACATGGTCGCCGTCACCGCCCCTGCGGCGGCCGCCGCCGCTCTCGCGCCGGTTGGCCACCGCACGCAGCGCCACGCGGCCCATCTCCTCGTACGGCACGTGGACGGTGGTCAGTTGGGGGGTGAGCTGCGAGGCCAGCGGGATGTCGTCGTAGCCGACGATCGACACGTCCTCGGGCACCCTGAGCCCACCCGCACGCAGGGCCTGCATGGCACCCGCGGCCACCACGTCGGTGCCCGCGAGCACCGCCGTGAAGTCAAGGCCGAGGCGCAGGCTCTCCTCGACGGCGTCGTACCCGTGCTCGTAGTCGTACGGGCCGTGCAGCACCAGCTTCGGGTCGAAGGGCACGCCGTACGCCTCGAAGGCCCGCCGGGCGCCGTTCAACCTGCCCTGGGCGGTGGTGAGTTCGGCATGGCCCGGCAGCACCAGGACGCGGCGGTGACCGGCGGACAGGAGGTGGCTGGCCATGGCGTACGCGCCGCCCTCGTTGTCGTAGTCCACGGTCGTCGCCGGTACGTCGCCCTCCAGCGGAGGCCTGCCCACCAGCACGAGGTGCGAGCCTGCCGCGTCCAGGGAGCGGGCGAAGCGGGCCATCCTCAGCTGGTACTCGTCGTAGTCGTACGCGCCGCCGAGCAGTATCACCGCGGTGACGCCCTGCTGGCGCATCAGGTTGACCAGGGCGAGTTCGCGTTCCGGATCGTCTCCGGTCGTGCCGACCAGCGAGAGCCAGCCGCGCAACGAGGCCGCGCCCTCGACTCCCTTGGCCACGTGGGTGAAGGCGGCACCGGTGATGTTGTTGATGAGGATGGCCACCGTCGGTGTGCCGCCGCCGGCGAGTGAGCGGGCGTGGGCGTTGGTGACGTAGTCCAGGTCCTGGACCACCTTCATCACGCGGCGGCGCAGCTCTTCCGACACCGGATAGTTGCCGGACAGGACGCGCGACACGCTGGCCACCGAGACGCCCGCCCGTGCGGCCACGTCCCGGATGGTGGCCCGTCCGGAGTCACCCGACGCTGTGCGCTCGCTCACCGTTGCGGCTCCTTCACCGTAGTGACTCCCGACCGGACACCCAGGGCGCCTGCCCTGGGCCGGTGCGGGAACCGTATCCCATTGTTTCTCCGAGGCGGTGGCTGGTGCCCGGGGCCGGGATCATGCGACACGGGCCAGATCCGCATGCCGCACCTCGTGGGCCGGAGGCAGGCCCGCGGAAACGCGTTCCAGCTCCTCGACGACGATGCCGCCGAGGCGGGCCAGCTCATTGCCGAGGGAGCCGGCGATGTGCGGGGTGAGGAAGACGTTGGGGAGCTTGTACAGCGGGGATTCGGCGGGCAGCGGTTCGGGTTCGGTGACGTCCAGGACCGCGCTCAGGCGGCCGCTCGTCAGTTCGTCGGCGAGCGCGTGGGGGTCGACCAGGGCTCCGCGGGAGGTGTTGATCACCACTCCGCCGTCCCTGATGAGGGCGAGCTTTTCGCGGTCGAGCATGCGGTGGGTCTCGGGGATGTCGGGGGCGTGCAGGCTGACGATGTCGCTGCGTCTGAGCAGGTCCTCGAGCGACAGCAGTTCGGCGCCCAGCGCCGCCGCTTCGTCCGCGTCCACATAGGGGTCGTACAACGCGACGGACAGGTCGAAGGGCCGCAGCAGCTCCAGCAGCCGGCGGCCCACGCGGGAGGCGCCGATGATCCCCACCCGGCGGCCGAGGTTGCCCGTGGCCGCGGTCTCGGCGGTGGACGGGTAGGCGTGGGTGTCCCGGAAGCGCTCGCGGTGCGCGAAGGTGTCCTTTCCGGCGAGCAGGATCATGGAGAGGGTGTACTCCGCGACCGGCAGCGCGTTGCCGGTCACCGCGCTGGAGACGGTGAGCCCTCCTTTCCACAGCGCCTCGCCGACCAGTGAGCGGACGGAGCCCGCGGCGTGCAGGACGGCGCGCAGGTTCGGGGTCGCGGCGAGGACGTCCTCATCGAGGTGGGGGCAGCCCCAGCCCGTGATGAGCACCTCGGTCCTGGCCAGTGCCGCGGCGGCCTTGGGGGCGGTGAAGTCCTGTACGACGAGCGAGGTGTCGATCTCGGCGACCTGCTGGAGCCGTGCCATGAGCGGCGGAGGAAAGAGCAGAGGGAGGTGCACCGGATCCATGGCGAACACGGCCCTCGGCAGCTGGGCGCTGGACATGACTCTCCTGAGGTGCTGGGAAACGTTTTCTGAAAGCGTCTTCTACCGTAAGTCTGACGCATAGGGCGGTCAATGCGCAGGGTGATCCCTGGGGCCGGTGGTTTCCGATGTTGTCGGGCGTGTACGCAAGCGTCGCGGCAGGGCGGCGTAGCAGCTAGTGCGGTGTATCTGCCGCAACAGAACGATCAGTTCGCCAGCTGCTGTCGATGGTGACGGGACCTTTGAATCTCGTCGTAATCGGTTACTCCAACCGGTTGGCGCGAGCCGGGCCAGACTCTGCGCGGCGCACCGTTCGGCTCACCACTCGGCGAAGGAACCGTCTCCGTGGCGCCAGATCTGGTTGCGCCAGCGGTGGCCCTCGGACGCGGCCCTGCGTACCGCCTCCTCGTCGATCTCGATACCGAGGCCGGGCCCGGGCGGGGGCGTGACGTGGCCGTCGGCGTAGTGGAAGGCGGCCGGGTCGACGAGGTGGGACAGGAGCGGGTTGTCGTACGGGGCGTGCAGGGCCAGGCTCTGCTCCTGGATGAGGAAGTTCGGGGTCGCGAAGTCGATGTGCAGACTCGCGGCGAAGGCGATGGGCCCCAGCGGGCAGTGCGGGGCGAGGGCCACGTCGTACGCCTCGGCCATCGCGGCGATGCGGCGTACCTCGGAGATGCCGCCCGCGTGCGACAGGTCGGGCTGGGCCACGGCTATCCCGGTGGGCAGTACGTCCCTGAAGTCCCAGCGGGAGTAGAGGCGTTCACCGGTGGCGAGGGGGACGGCGGTCGCGGCGGCCAGTGGGGCGAGGTCGCGGGAGAACTCGGGCAGCACGGGCTCCTCGACGAACAGCGGCAGCAGCGGCTCGACCAGCGGCAGGGTGCGGCGGGCCATACCCGTGGAGAGGCGGCCGTGGAAGTCCACGGCGATGTCCACGTCCCAGCCGACCGCCTCGCGCAGCGCCGTGAGCCGGGCGACGATCCCGCGGACGGCGGCCGGGGTGTCGAGGTGGCGCAGCTGGTCGGAGGCGTTCAGCTTGACCGCGTCGTAGCCCTCCGCGACGGCCTGGTGCGCCGAGTCGGTCAGTTCGCTCGCTGTGGCGCCGCCGAGCCAGCGGTAGACGCGGACGCGGTCCCGTACCGGGCCGCCGAGCAGCTCGTACACGGGTACGCCGAGGGCCTTGCCCTTGATGTCCCACAGGGCCTGGTCGATGCCGGCCAGCGCACTGGACAGGACCGGGCCGCCCCGGTAGAAGCCGCCCTTGGCGAGCACCTGCCAGTGATCCTCGATGCGGCGCGGATCGGTGCCGATGAGGAGGTCGGAGACTTCGGCGACGGCCGCGGCGACCGTTTCGGCGCGGCCCTCGACGATGGGTTCGCCCCAGCCGACGATGCCCTCGTCGGTTTCGATCCGGAGGAACAGCCAGCGTGGCGGGACACGGAATGTCTCCATCTTGACGATCTTCATGGGGCCTCTCTGGTCGGGCGGGGTCGCCGCGTGGTCTCAGGACCGGATGCTCCAGCCGCCGTCCACGGGCAGGGCGGCGCCCGTGATGAACCCGGCCTCCGGCGAGGCCAGGAACGCGACGGCGGCGGCGACCTCCTCCGGTTCGCCGAATCTGCCGAGGACCGTGCGCGCGGCCTCGGCGCGCCGGCTCTGCTCGGGGGTACGGCCCCACTGGGGGGTGGCGATCGGGCCCGGCGTCACCGCGTTGACGCGCAGGTGCGGGCCGTACTCCACCGCCAACTGCCGTACCAGCGCTTCCAGTCCGCCCTTCGCGGCGGCGTACGCGGTGAAACCCGGGGCGCCCGTGCGCCCGTGCACGGAGGAGACGGCGACGACGCTGCCACGGGCCGCGAGCAGGGGCGCGTGCAAGGCCCGCACTCCGAGGTAGGTGGCTTTCAGGCAGACGTCGACGACGCGGTCCCAGTCGTCCTCGGCCAGCTCGTGCGCGGCGCCCACGATCAGCGCGTACGCATTGCTGACCAGGACGTCGACCCGCCCGTACTCGCCGAGCACGACCTCGGCCAGCCGCCGCCAGTCGGCCGCGACGGCCACGTCAGAGCGCACGTGGCGGGCACGCTGCCCCCGCGCCCTGATCTCAGCGGCCACGCGCTCGCCCGCCGCGTCATCGATATCCGCGATGACCACGGCGGCCCCCTCCGCGGCGAGCCGCCGAGCACAGGCCGCGCCGATACCGCTGCCGCCGCCGGTGACGATGGCTACCTTGCCTTGGAAGCGGGTGGGGGTGGGGGC
>NZ_JAAKZX010000209.1 GCF_011045025.1 Streptomyces ureilyticus | reverse complement strand
CTTCGGGAGGTGGGTGGCTGAGGGGGGTTGATTCGCCCCCGCCGCCCCTACCCGTCCCATCCCGGGGCCGGCCCCGGACCCCGCTGGGGGCTGCGCCCCTTCAGGGACGCGGGCCTGCATCGATCTGCGGCTCCGCCGCGTGGGCGCCACCAGCCACAACGGACCCGCAGCTTCGACCGCGGCGGTTGGCGCCCCTTTCTGGGGCGCGGGGCTGCATCGATCTGCGGCTCCGCCGCGTGGGCGCGACCAGCCACAACGGACCCGCAGCTTCAAGCGCGGCGGTCGGTGCCCCGTTCAGGGGCGCGGGCCTGTATCAATGTGCGGCTCCGCCGCGTGGGCGCGACCAGCCACAACGCAGCCGCGCCTTGGAGCAAAACCGTTCCAGCCCAGCGCAGCGCTCAGCGCGAAACGCTCAGCCCCGGGGAGGCTCCCCGAACATCTCCACGGCGCTGCGCACCTCCCGCAAGCCGGGAGCCAGCGCGCTGACCGAGCCGATGGACCCGGCGATCAACAGCAGCGAGCGGCGCAGCCGCGGAACCTCGGGGATGCCACTCACCGTCATCGCGGCAAGCGCAGCCAGCTCGTCCTCCGCGATCCCGCGGTCCGGGAACTCGGCGGGATGCGCAGCAAGTTCGCGGCGCAAGCGGGACACCGCGGTCCTGAGCTCCGCCACCCTCGGATCCTCGTCGCTGCCGGTCACTGACCTCTGCCCCAAGCTCCGCAACACAGCTCTCCCCCTCGCACTCCTTCGTGCGCCGGACGCACTGCTTCCGTCGAACACCCCGTGGCGTTGGTCAGGCACCGGGGACCGCGGGCCAGTAAACGCCACCCGGAGCGGTGGGCGCCACTCCGAGGACCGAAATTCAGTCCATGGACACCATGAACTCGCCGCGGTGTCAGGTATGCAGGACGCATGACAGCGAAACGCGACCAGGTAGCGGGCCTGCTCCTCGCGGCAGGCGGCGGCCGACGGCTCGGCGGGCGCCCCAAGGCGCTGCTCGAACACCGGGGGCGCCCCCTCGTCGAGTACGCGGCTGGGGTGCTTCGCGAGGGCGGCTGCGACCAGGTGCATGTGGTCCTCGGGGCGCAGGCGGACCTGGTCCGTTCCACGGCCGCACTGCCCGGTTGCGTGCTCATCGACAACGCCCAGTGGGAGGAGGGCATGGGCTCCTCCCTGCGTGCCGGCCTCGACTCGCTGGCCGAAACGGGGGCGCGTGCAGCCCTCGTGTCGCTGGTCGACCAGCCCGGCATCGGGCCGGAGGCGGTGGCCCGCGTGCTCGCCGCGTACGCCTCCGAAGCCTCGCTCGCGGCAGCCTCGTACGACGGTGTACGCGGGCATCCCGTGCTGTTCGGCGCCGAGCACTGGCCCGGCATCAGCGCGACTGCGGTCGGGGATCGCGGGGCACGCGCCTACCTGAAGGCGCACGACGACGCGATCACGCTCGTCGAGTGCGGTGACGTGGCGCAGGCGTACGACATCGACACGGAGGACGACCTGATCCACTTGGAGTGAGTGACGTCCCACCCACAGCCGCCCAGCATTGAACTTCCACTATGAGGAAATTAGTATCCACTGGCATCCAGTGCCGCCGTGTACTGAAGTCAGCTCGCTGAAGGAAGTGACAGCTCATGTCCGCACCAGCGCCCTCCCCGCTGGCCATCGTCGACGCCGAGCCTCTGCCCCGGCAGGGTGAGGTCCTCACGGACGCCGCACTCGCCTTCGTGGCCGAGCTGCACCGGCGGTTCACGCCCCGGCGTGACGAGCTCCTCGTCCGTCGTGCCGAGCGGCGCGCCGAGATCGCCCGTACCTCCACGCTCGACTTCCTCCCCGAGACCGCCGCGATCCGGGCCGACGACTCCTGGAAGGTGGGCCCGGCGCCCGAGGCCCTGAACGACCGCCGCGTCGAGATCACCGGGCCCACCGACCGCAAGATGACCATCAACGCCCTCAACTCGGGCGCCAAGGTCTGGCTCGCGGACTTCGAGGACGCCTCCGCGCCCACCTGGGAGAACGTGGTCCTCGGCCAGCTCAACCTCACCGACGCGTACGAGCGCCGTATCGACTTCACCTCCCCCGAGGGCAAGTCGTACGCCCTGAAGCCGGCCGAGGAGCTGGCGACGGTCGTGATGCGCCCGCGCGGCTGGCACCTGAACGAGCGCCATCTGGTGGACGGTTCGGGCACCCCGGTGCCGGGCGCGCTCGTCGACTTCGGCCTGTACTTCTTCCACAACGCGCAGCGCCTGCTCGACCTCGGCAAGGGCCCGTACTTCTACCTCCCCAAGACGGAGTCGTACCTGGAGGCCCGCCTCTGGAACGAGGTGTTCGTCTTCGCGCAGGACTACGTCGGTATCCCGCAGGGCACCGTCCGCGCCACCGTCCTCATCGAGACGATCACGGCGGCGTACGAGATGGAGGAGATCCTCTACGAACTCCGCGACCACGCCTCGGGGTTGAACGCGGGCCGCTGGGACTACCTGTTCTCCATCGTGAAGAACTTCCGTGACGGCGGGGCGAAGTTCGTCCTGCCGGACCGCAACGCGGTGACGATGACGGCTCCGTTCATGCGCGCGTACACCGAACTCCTCGTGCGCACCTGCCACAAGCGCGGGGCGCACGCGATCGGCGGCATGGCGGCGTTCATCCCCTCGCGGCGCGACGAGGAGGTCAACAAAGTCGCCTTCGAGAAGGTCAAGGCCGACAAGGACCGTGAGGCGGGGGACGGCTTCGACGGCTCCTGGGTGGCGCACCCGGACCTGGTGCCGATCGCGATGGACTCCTTCGACGCGGTGCTCGGCGAGAAGCCGAACCAGAAGGACCGGCTGCGCGAGGACGTCGACGTCAAGGCCGCCGACCTGATCGCCATCGACTCCCTCGAAGCCAAGCCGACGTACGCGGGCCTGGTCAACGCTGTCCAGGTCGGCATCCGCTACATCGAGGCCTGGCTGCGCGGCATGGGCGCGGTCGCCATCTTCAACCTCATGGAGGACGCGGCCACCGCCGAGATCTCCCGCTCCCAGATCTGGCAGTGGATCAACGCGGGCGTCGAGTTCGAGCACGCCGGGGACACGGTGAAGGCCACGCCCGAGCTGGCCCGCAAGGTTGCCGCCGAAGAACTGGCCGCCCTCCGCACAGAGTTGGGCGACGAGGCCTTCGCGGCCGGCAACTGGCAGCAGGCCCACGACCTGCTGCTGAAGGTGTCGCTGGACGAGGAGTACGTGGACTTCCTGACGCTGCCCGCGTACGAGCAGCTCGCCGGCTGAGTCAGCTCGAAGGTCGAGTCAGTCCGCCGGTTTCTCCGAGTGGCCCAGGGTCCTGCCCGGGGCCACTCGGTCGCGTACGAGGCGCTTGACGGCCGTCGGCTCCGGGAAGCCCTGCTCGCGCCGGTCCCAGACCACCTCGTCGTCGACGCGTACGACGAACACGCCGCCGGTACCGGGCTTGAGGGCGAGTTCCGTCAGCTCGGTCTCGAAGGTGGTCAGCAGCTCCTGCGCCAGCCATGCGGCGCGGGGCAGCCAGCGGCACTGGGTGCAGTACTCGATCTGAACGCGGTGGGTCATCCGAGGTGTACCGCCCCATCCTGTTCCGCCGCCGGTTTGCCGTGCAGGTCAGGGACCCGCTGGAGCCACTTCGGACGGCCTTGCTGACTTTTCGCCGCGCGCAGGGCCTGCTCGGCGGCGAGTTCCTCCCGGGTGGGGAAATCCGTGGGCAGCCACGCCGCCGATGCCCGTACGCGCGCATGGAGGTAGCCGGCGTAGGCCTCGCGCAGCTCGTCGGGTGTGGCAAAGCCCGGCTCGTCCGTGAGCCAGGCGTCCGGCACTTCGGCGGTGATCTCGCGGAGCAGTTGTTCGGTCACGCGGGGCGCCAGCTCGGCGTCGGCGGCCCGTACGTCCGGGGCGTAGTGGCCGAGCGCGTGGTGCCGGAAGTCGTACGCCTTCTCCGGTTCCGTCGCGTCCCAGCGGTGGTGGAAGACGAGGGCGGCGCCGTGGTCGATGAGCCAGAGGCGCGGGGGTGCGATGCCGAGCGTGGGCCAGACCATCAGGTTGGAGCTGTGGACCGTGCGGTCGACGTTGACGGTCAGCGCGTCGAGCCAGACGATCCGGCCCGCCTCCAGCGGGTCCACGCTGAATGTCTCGGCGACCTCGGGCGTGAAGTCCTTCGCGCCCGGCAGGAAGTCCATGCCGAGGTTGATCCCGGCGCTGGCGCTGTGCAGGTCCCGCACTTCCTGATGCGGTTCCTCGTCGGCGATCGACGGGTCGAAGTGCACCAGGACCAGCTCGGGGAACCTGAGCCCCAGCGCCCGGGCCAGCTCACCCACGATCACCTCGGCGACCAGCGCCTTCCTGCCCTGCGCGGACCCGGTGAACTTGACGACGTACGTCCCCAGGTCGTCGGCCTCCACGACTCCGGGCACGGAGCCGCCGGACCTCAGCGGGGTCACGTATCGAACAGCGGTCACGTCGCGCAGCACACCGGCCACTGTAAATCAGCGGGTCACCATGCTCACTGGCATATTCCGCGCCACCGGCTCTATCGCAAGGGATTGGCCAGCGGCAGATACCGCGCGTCCGCCCCGTCCGCCCCCGTCCACCGCAACAGCAGGTTCGTCTTGCCGGGCAGCGTGGGAGCCCGGAGCAGCTCCCCCGCCTCGGGCACCTCCGCCTCGTAACGCCTCAGCTCCCGCCGTACGGCGGGCCAGAGCTCCACCCCCGGATACCGCTCCTCCAACACCCCCGCGATCTCAAGGAGGTTGTTGACGACGAGGCAGTACACCAGCCGCTCCCACCCGGCGGCGCGCGTGACGTCGGGCAGCAGCTTCACGCCCTCCGCGTCCCGGAACAGGGCCTGCACCGGCAGACCGGCGTCGTCCACGGCCACCACCGTGTTCTGCAGATGCGCTTCCAGTACGACATCATGGCGGGCGAACAACTCCAGTGCGGGCGGGACGAGTTGACGCACATACGCCGCCCACCAGACCGCCGGGTCGGCAAGGTGGTCCAGCGGGCTGCCGGCGAAACCTTCCGTGAGGGCGGCGGCGAGGAGCGGAGTCGCGCCCGGCGTCACATGCTCGTGCAGGCCGTCGCGTACGAGGACGGCGAGTTCCTCGAAGGCGAAGTCCGCGGTGCGGTAGCCGCGGTCGCTCAGCCAGGCCGCGGGGCCGTTCAGGGCCGCGAACGCCGAGGTGACCGCCGTGTCCGTGCGGTGGAGCTTGAGGAGGTCGTGGCGCCAGAGACGGCGGATGTCGTTGGTGATGCGGACATCGAGGCTGAACTTCAGGAAGAGGTCGACGGCGGGGTCGTACACCGTCCGGATGGCCGCCGTCGGCCAGACCGGAGACGAGGAGCGGCCGAGTCGTACGAGGCGGCCGTCTGCGAAGGCGTCGCGGATCTCCGGCCGGTTGCCGACGAGGTCGAGCTGCCAGGGATGGGCGGGCAGCAGCCGGTAGCCGGGAGGGGCCTGGCCCAGCGCGTCGAGCGCCCGTAGGTCGCCCTCCTCGACGACCGAATCCTCGCGCACCGCGAGCAGGACGAGCGGGAAGCGGGCGTACGCCTCGGGGGCGTACGGAAGCCAGCCGGCGACCGGGCCGCCGCCGCGGGCCTTGGGCGCGGGATGGTAGGGGTGCCCGGTGATCAGGGACTGCTCGGAGCGCTGATACGGGTCCTCAGGCGGGGCGGCCCCTTCGCGTGCGACGAGGAGCGCCGCCACCGCGTCCCGGCTGTCGATCATCTCGGTGGGCAGCTCGGAGCTGGCGAGGCCGGTGTGCCGGCGCAGCTCATCGGCGGTGAGTTTGACCAGCTCGGTGTGGGTGAGGCGGTGCCAGGCCCCGGCGGCGTACACCTCCGGCTCGGCGGGCCGGCGTCCGCCGCGTACCCGCAGCAGCCGTCCGCCGGCCGGCAGCCGGTACACGGGCCGCTCACCGGACCCCGGTGCGCACTCGGCCACCTCCCGCAGCAGACAATTGAGCAGCGGCGCTGCCGCGTACGCGTCGGCGGCCTCTGCGACGTCGTCCCTGGGGGGCATGGGCTCCACGCGGTCCATTCGTTCCATACGGGTAGTGACGATCAGTATGTCTGGCGTAGTACCCGGTCCCGACGCCGTCCCCACACCCGAGGAGCCACCCCGTGCACCACCCCTCCCCCTCGGCCGAGGCCGAGGACGCGCTCGCCGCCGAGCTGCGTACCGAACGACCCGCCCTGCTGTCGCCGTACGCCGCCGAGCTCCCGGGTGCCCGGGCGGCCGTGCTGACGCGGCTGTGGCGTGGTCTCGCCCATGAGCCGCTGCCGTGGATCACGCGGCGGGAGCAGGGGCGCGAGGGGCTGACGCTCCAGCTGGCCGACGGCCGCCGGCTGCGCGGACCGCACTCGGATGCGTACGGAACTGCCGCCCGCGTCACGGAGGTTGAGCTGGACGGTGCCGCGTACGACCACCCGGCCGCGCTCATGACGGCGCTCTCCTTCCCGCACGGTGATGCCTTCGCCGCCGAACTCGACCACAGCGTCGCCTCGTTGGCCCTGTCTCGCGCCGGCCAGCCGCCCCTGGACGACGCCCCTTCCGCGCCCTGGGAGTGGGAGCAGCGGATCGTCGACGGGCATCCCTTCCACCCCAACTGCCGTTCACGGCCGGGCTTTTCGGTGACCGAGCAGCTGGCGTACGCGCCCGAGCACCGGCCGGTGGTCGAGCTGGGCCTGGTCGCCGCGCCGGAAGAGGCCTGTCTGGTGACGGGCGAGTGGCCGTACCGGGATCGGGAGGCCGGGCGGGTGCTGATCCCGGTGCACCCGTGGCAGGCCCGGCATGTACTGAAGGACGAGAAGCTGGCGGACGCGGCGGGTGTCACGGCGCACCCCCTCATGTCGCTGCGCACCCTCGCCGATGCCGCGCCCGGCGGACCGCACATCAAGACCGCGCTGAGCGCCCGGCTGACGTCGGCGGTGCGGGACATCTCGGTGTACTCGATCGCGACGTCCGCGACGGTGTCCGCCTTCGCGGACGCCCTCGCCGCCCGTCTTGACGGGCTGCTCCACATCACCCGCACGCTCGGGGCGGCCACCGCCCACACCCCGGAGTTCGCGGCGGTGGTGCGCGAGGCGCCGGAGACGTACGCGGCCGAGGGCGAGCGGGTGGTGCCGGTCGCCGCACTCGCCCTGACAGGGCTGCCCCAATCTCCCTCCTGGCTGGCGGAGTTCACCGAGCTCGCGCTGACGGTGGGTCTGCGGCTGCTGGAGCTGGGCGTGGCGCTGGAGGCCCACGGCCAGAACCTCCTCGTGGTGCTCTCCCCCTCGGGCGCCCCAACTCGCCTGATCTACCGCGACCTCGCCGACATCCGCATCAGCCCGGCCCGCCTCGCCCGCCACGGCATCCCGGCCCCGGACCTGTCCGGCCGGCTGATCACGGACGACGAGACCGCCCTGCGCCGCAAAGTGTTCGGCTCGCTCCTCACGGGAACGCTGGGGGCGACGGCGGGTTCGAGCGCGGCGCTCGGCGAGGCGCTCTCCACGGCCGTACGAGACCTGCCGCGCACCCCCGACCTGACGGCCGTGCTGGACGGACCGCTGCCCACGAAGGCGCTGACGCTGATGCGGCTGTCTCCGGAGCGGCGGGGGGACATCTGGGCGCGGGTGCCGAATCCGCTGTTGGCGTGAAGTGCGGCGGCCTTGTGACCCTGGTGTCGTGTCGGCAGATGACGTCCGAGGTCGTCAGACGTCCCGCAGCTCCTTGGCCAGCGGCCCGTCCCCCACCACTTCGACACGCCCGGCCCGTATCGCCTCCTGAAGCGTCAGGCCACCCCCGGCGAGTGCCGTACACGTCCCCGAGTCGACCGCGAGCCGGGCGTCCGGCTCTTCGGGCGCGGCCCCCTCCGCGTACACCGGTCCGCCGTCCTCGGCGCCGATGCGTACGTAGAACTCCCCTTCCTCCAGCCGCACTTGTACGACCCCGTCGCCAAGTCCCGCCAGGCAGCGCAGCAACGGCAGCGCGAACCAGTGCGCGCGCACCGCGTCGGTGGGCCGCCGCTCCTCCAGCATGGGTGCGCCCCACTCCCCCAGCACCTGCAGAACGGGGAGCAACTGGCGTCCGCGGTCGGTGAGTTCGTACACGAAGGCCGCTCCCGGCGGGGGCAGCCGGCGCCGGCTCGACAGTCCGTCCCGTTCCATGTCCTTGAGCCGGGAGGCGAGGACGTCCGTGCTCACGCCGGGCAGATCCGCGTGCAGGTCGGTGTAGCGACGTGGACCGGCGAGGAGCTCGCGCACGATCAGGAGGGTCCAGCGGTCACCGACGGCGTCGAGGGCGCGGGCTGCGGAACAGTACTGGTCGTAGCTTCGGCGTGGTGACATGCGACGCAGTCTAAACAAGTTGTTGGACTTTCCAAGCTGCTACTTGGTAAAACCAAGCAACACGCCAACCTGGAGGTGCGCACCGCATGGAGTTCCGGCAGTCGAGCAAGCTCAGCGAGGTCTGTTACGAGATCCGGGGTCCGGTCATCGAGCACGCGAACGCCCTGGAGGAGGCGGGCCACAGCGTGCTCCGGCTGAACACCGGCAACCCGGCGCTCTTCGGCTTCGAGGCGCCGGAGGAGATCCTCCAGGACATGATCCGCATGCTCCCCCAGGCACACGGCTACACCGACTCCCGTGGCATCCTCTCGGCCCGCCGCGCCGTCGCCCAGCACTACCAGGACCTGGGCCTCGAGGTCGACGTGGACGACGTCTTCCTCGGCAACGGCGTCTCGGAGCTCGTCTCGATGGCGGTCCAGGCGCTGATCGAGGACGGCGACCAAATCCTCATCCCCGCCCCGGACTTCCCGCTCTGGACGGCGGTGACGACGCTCGCGGGCGGCAAGGCGGTGCACTACCTCTGCGACGAACAGGCGGACTGGTACCCGGACCTGGACGACATGGCGGCGAAGATCACGGACCGCACCAAGGCCGTCGTCATCATCAACCCCAACAACCCGACGGGCGCGGTCTATCCGAAGGAGATCATCGAGGGCATCCTCGACCTCGCGCGCCGGCACGGCCTGATGGTCTTCGCCGACGAGATCTACGACCAGATCCTGTACGACGACGCCGTGCACCACTCGGTCGCCTCCCTCGCCCCCGACCTGGTGGTCCTCACCTTCTGCGGACTGTCCAAGACATACCGCGTGGCGGGTTTCCGCTCCGGCTGGATGGTCGTCACGGGCCCGCGCCAGCACGCCCGCGACTACCTCGAGGGCATGACGATGCTGGCCTCCATGCGGCTGTGCGCCAACGCCCCCGCCCAGTACGCCATCCAGGCCGCACTCGGCGGCCGCCAGTCCATCCGCGAACTCACCGCCCCCGGGGGCAGGTTGCGCGAACAGCGCGACCGCGCCTGGGAGAAGCTCAACGAGATCCCGGGCGTCTCCTGCGTCAAACCGAAGGGCGCCCTGTACGCGTTCCCCCGCATCGACCCCCAGGTCCACAAGATCCACGACGACGAGAAGTTCGTCCTGGACCTGCTCCTCCGCGAAAAAATCCAGGTGGTCCAGGGCACCGGCTTCAACTGGCCCCGCCCTGACCACTTCCGCATCCTCACGCTCCCGTACGTCGACGACCTTGATGCGGCGATCGGGCGGATCGGGCGGTTCCTGAGCGGGTATCGGCAGTAGTCGGCGGTAGGGGTTCTTGGCAGTAACTCCTGTGAGTACATGCCCGGTTGGCCTGGGTAACTCTCTTCGCATGACTGACCGACCGCTGCTGCTCCTCGACGTCGACGGACCGCTCAATCCCCACGGCGCGCGGTTCGTCCGGCCGCGCGGATACGTGACGCGGCGGCTACGACCGGCGAACTGGTCCGCGCGGCAAGTGCCGGGTTCGCGGCGGCTGCGGCGCGGGCTGCGCGTGCGGCTCAATCCGGGGCATGGGGCGCGGCTTAAGGCGTTGCCGTACGAGCTGGCGTGGGCCACGACGTGGATGCATGAGGCCAACGAGATGATCGCGCCGGTGATTGGGCTGCCAGGCGATCTGCCGGTGATCGAGTGGCCCGAGATGTTCGTCAGGGATCCCGAGGGGCTGTACTGGAAGACCCGGCACGTCGTGGCGTGGGCTGCCGGCCGGCCCTTCGTGTGGGTCGACGACATGATCACCGACCTCGATGTACGGCATGTCGCCGCGCACCACGACGCAGCGGCGCTCCTGTTGCCGATCGATCCGCGCAAGGGGATGCGGGAGCGGGACTTCGAGGAGCTGGAGCGGTGGGCTCGCGAGCTCCGACGAACGAAAAGGTGAGTGTCAGACCCGGGTCGTAGTCTTCGAATTGGGCGCACTGATCAGCCTGGGTTCGCTGATCAGGTCGGGCTCATTGATCAGGCGAAGCCGGATTCGGGGAGGTGCACGCCATGACACGACCGCCTACCGCCGCGCAGCGGCGTGTCATCGAGGCCGCCGATCCCGTGACGGGACGGCTCAGGGGTACGGAGAGCCAGCTCGCGGCGCTGGTGAAGCGCGGGCTCGCCTTTCGGCATCCCCGGCCGCCGCACGGTCACTTTCTGACACCGGCCGGGCATCGGATACGTGAAGAGGGGGCCGCGGAGGCTTCTGGTGGTCCGGACGGAGAGGTAGCCGCTCAGGCGGGCGGCGCCCGTGCCTCCGCCGGCACGGGGGTGTTCGCCGCCCGGGTCGGCGGTGAGGAGGGCGTCGTCGACGCGGGGCCCGGGCGCATACGGGAGGTGCACAGCGCCTGGCAGGGGCTTCTGGAGTTGCGGCGGATGACCAATCCGGACGGCTCCGTGGACCGGCCGTGCGGATGGGAGCGTACGCATCTGGTGCAGGCCGCCGCGCTGGCGCTGGAGGCGGCGGGGCACCGGCCCGCCGGGGAGGACGTCGACGGCTACCGGGTGCGGGCGACACCGCAGCCGGAGGCGGTCGCGGTGCATGTGCCGGACGCCGAGTCGCGGCAGGGCTGTGCGACCACGCTGGAGAAGGCGGGTTGGCAGGTGGGGGAGTACACGGAGCCTCGTACGCGAGCGCGGTATCTGCTGGCCTCCCCGCGACGAGCGTGAGAGGAGCATGCCAAGCTGAGTGATCACAACCGTCGGGAAAGAGTGAAGGGGACGCCGTGCCAGAAGCGTCAGGAACGCCCGGAGCGCCAGGCTCATCAGGGCCATCAGAGCCGTCAGGTCCGTTTTCCGTCCGGGTGATGGTCCGTGGGTACGAGACCGATGTCCAGGGCCACCTCAACCAGAGCGTCTATATCAACTACGCGGAGCACGCCCGCTGGTCGTTACTGCAGGCCGCCGGGATCAGCCAGTCCGGCCTGATAGCCAAGGGGGTGGGGCCGGTGGCGCTGGAGACGACCATCCGTTTCAAGCGGGAGCTGCTTGCCGGCGAAGAGGTCGACGTGACGTGCGACTTCCTCATGGACGAGAGCAAGGTCTTCCGCGTCGAGCAGGAGATACGCAAGTCCGACGGCACGGTCGCCGCCGAAATCACGGCCACCGGCGGCCTGATGGACCTCAAGGCGCGAAAGCTCGTCGCGGACCCACGCGAGTACTTCCGCGCCCTGGCGAGTGAACCTCGGTACTTCGGTCTCTGATCCCCCCCACACATCGGCCGCTGCGGCCTCTGGTCCAGCACGTCGGCGGCCATGTGACGGGCAGTCGGCGGCCACGTGACGGGCAGTCGGCGGCGACATGGCGGGCAGTCGGTGGCGAAACCGACTGCCCATTCATGGGGCGTTCTCCCCCATGTGGCCGTATTTCCATGCTCAAGTCCTCACACAGCGGGTATCTCTCACCACGGCACCTCACCCCTCAGCTGTGGAACCGGAGACCCCAATGCCGCTTGCTCGTCGTGCGTTTCTGATTGCGGTCGCCGGATCGGCCGGTGTCGTAGCCTGCTCGAACGCACCAGCGAAAGGTTCCTCGTCCACGGACGCCAAGGGGGCTTCAGTGAGTGAGACCGGCGCAGCGAGCAGGGCGGCGCGGCGACTGCTGCCGCGGCACTGGCGGCAGTTGAAGTTCGAGACGACGAGTCCGGCAGGGGCCGACGCCTTCCGGGTCTCGGGCAGCACGGGTCGGATCACCATCGGCGGCAGCACACCCGGCACCCAACTCGCCGGACTGCGCTGGTACTTGAAGAACATCGCGCACGCCAACATCAGCTGGGCCGGTGAACAGCTCGACCTCCCCGAGCGGCTGCCCGGCTTCGAAGGCACCGTCACCCGGCAGGCCAATGTCCCGCACCGCTTCGTCCTGAACGACACGAACGACGGCTACACGGGCGCGTACAACGACTGGTCGTACTGGGAGCGCGAACTCGACGTACTGGCGCTGCACGGCTACAACGAGGTGCTGGTGTACATCGGCGCGGACGCGCTCTATCACCGGGTGTTCCAGGAGTTCGGGCACACGGACGCGGAGCTGCGGGCGTGGATCGCGGGCCCGGCGCATCTGCCGTGGTTCCTGATGCAGAACATGGGCGCGTTCCCGTATCCGCTCTCACGGCAGCTGCTCGACGCGCGGGCCGCACTGGGGCGGCGGATCGTCGACCGGGTACGGGAGTTGGGCATGACGCCGGTGTTCCCGGGCTACTTCGGTACGGTCCCGCCGGGCTTCGCCGAGCGGAATCCGGGCGCGCGGCCCATCCCGCAGGGCGAGTGGATGGGGCTCACGCGTCCCGACTGGCTGGACCCGCGGACCGACCACTTCGCGCGGGTCGCGGCCACCTTCTACCGCGTCCAGGACGAGATGTTCGGCCCCTCGACGCTCTACAAGATGGACCTGCTCCACGAGGGCGGCGACCCCGGAGACGTACCGGTCGGCGATGCGGCGAAGGGCGTCGAGAAGGCGCTGCTGGCCGCGCATCCGGAGGCGATCTGGGTGATTCTCGGCTGGCAGCGCAATCCGCCGAGGGCGATCGTCGACGCCGTCGACAAGCGGCACATGCTCGTCGTCGACGGACTGTCCGACCGCTTCCCGACCGTCGTCGACCGTGAGGCCGACTGGGGTGACACCCCGTACGCCTTCGGCTCCATCTGGAACTTCGGCGGCCACACGGCGATGGGCGCCAACACCCCTGACTGGGTCGAGCTCTACAACAAGTGGCGCACCAAGGAAGGCAGCACCCTGCGCGGTGTCGCCCTCATGCCGGAGGCGGCCGACAACAATCCCGCCGCCTTCGACCTGTTCTCCGAACTCGCCTGGGAAGACGCCGACGTGAACCTCGAAGCCTGGTTCAAGGACTGGGCGCACGCCCGCTACGGAGCGCGTGATCCGCACGCCGAGGCCGCCTGGGACATCCTGCGCCGCACCGCGTACGGCACGACCCGCGCCGACTCGTGGAGCGAGGGCGCCGACGGGTTCTTCGGGGCCCGCCCCTCGCTCACGGTCAAGTCCGCCGCCAAGTGGTCACCCAAGCAACTGCGTTACAGCGCCGAGGAGTTCGAGCCCGCGCTGGACGAACTGCTGCAGGTGCCCGCGGGCCTCCGGAACTCCTCCGCGTACCGCTACGACCTCCTCGACGTGGCCCGTCAAGCCGCCTCCAACCGCAGCCGCGTCCTCCTCCCCCGCATCAAGAAGGCGTACGACGCCGGGGACGCCGCCGAGCTGGACCGGCTGGCCGGTGACTGGCTCGCCCTGATGGACGTACTGGAGACCTTGATGGCCACCGACTCCCGTCATCTGGTGGGGCGTTGGGTGGCCGACGCGCGGGCCTGGGGTGCCGACGGGGAGGAGCGGGACCAGTTGGCGTACGACAACCTGTCGCTGCTGACCGTCTGGGGCACCCGTGAGGGCGCGAACGCGGGGCTCCGCGACTATGCCAACCGGGAGTGGGCGGGCCTGCTCGGCGGGCTGTACCGGCAGCGCTGGTCGACGTACTTCGACGAGCTGCGGTCCGCACTGGAGGAGGGCCGGGAGCCGAAGACCATCGACTGGTTCACGATCGAGGACCGCTGGACGAGGGAGCCTGGCCGGCTGGCGACGCGGCCGACCGGCGACACATACCGGGCGGCCGTACGGGTTCGCGACCAACTCGCCGCGACTTCCTGAGCGGGCCAGCGGGGCCTCGCGCCCCATCGGCGCCGGTTCACCGGCGAACATCCACCCCCACGTCGTCAGCGAGACCCGCCCTGACTCCCTGTGAGAAAAGCAGTTGCACTGGCTGTCTTCTCGCAGACAGGGTGCGGTGGTGACCGGAACAGAGATCGAACTCCCCGTCGTGGATGGAGTCCTATCCGGTGTGGACTTCGGCGGTCACGGTGAGGGCGTGCTGCTTGTCCACGGCAGCGGCCACAACGCTGCGGCCTGGATGGATGTGGCGTCCCATCTGGTGAGCGAGTGCCATCCGATTGCCATCGACCTGCGTGGCCATGGGCAGACCCGGCTCGACTCCACCCATCCCGAGCAGTACTGGCGAGACATCGGTAGCGTCGTCACCGCGCTGGCCTGGGACCGCCCCATGCTGGTCGGCCATTCCACCGGCGGGTACGCGGTGACGGCCGCCGCTGCCAGTGGACTTGTGGAACCGGCCGCCCTCTGCGTCGTGGACGGCGTGGTGCTCGATGACCGTGACGCGTCGCTCGCCGAGCATGCTGACGTGCGGACTACCGAGGCGACGGACCGCTTACGGACGATGTTCCGCTACGGCTGGAAAGCCGACGACGACCAGATGCATGGCTATGTCGAGCAGTGCGTGCGGGAGGCCGGAGGGGACTGGCTCAACGCCGGAGCACGGCCCGGACTTGTCGAGGAGGTTACGCAGCGCTCCTTCATGCGCTGCGGCCACGGGTGGGTACGGCGGCCGGCCATCGAGGAGGTCGCGACTGTCACTGCCGTGGAGCCCGGTGCAGAAGTCTTCCCAGCCGTCGATGTGTACGCCCGCCTCACCTGTCCGATGACGATCGTGCTGGCCGAGGATGGCCTTTACGCCTCACGGCGCGACGAGGTGCGTGCCGTCGTCGATGCCGTCCCTGGCCACCGGCTGATCGACATCAGCTCGAACCACAACGTCCCCATGACCCGGCCTGCTGACCTCGCCGCGATCATTCTCGACCTGGTGCGAGACCGAGCTGCGGCATCGGCCAAGAACGTCGATTGATCCTCACCCCTCACCCCTACACGGAGTTGCTGTGCACCATTCTGATGCCCCGGCCACCAGGGAGATCTCCGTGGCCGACAAGGGTGCTGGGCCTTACGGCATCGCGGCCGGACCTGACGGTGCGCTGTGGCTCACCTTCGCGCACAGTGGCCGCATCGCGCGTCTCACCCTCGACGGCGAACTCACCGAATACCCCCTGGACTCGTCTGAGTGCCGCCCCACGGTCATTACTCCCGGGCCCGACGGAGCACTGTGGTTCACCCGGTCCCAGGACCACCGGATCGGCCGCGTCACCGCCGACGGCGAAACGGAATCCTTCCCCGTACCGACGCCCGGCAGCGGACCCTTCGGTATCACGGCCGGTCCAGACGGTGCGGTGTGGTTCACGGAGATGAACACCGACCGTATCGGCCGCATCACCTGCAAGGGAGAGATCACCGAGTTCGTCCTTCCCCATACGGGCGCCTATCCCGCGGCAATCACCGCAGGCCCTGATGGGGCCCTGTGGTTCACCCTCAACCAGGCGAACGCAATCGGCCGCATCACTGTTCACGGGGACATCGTCATACACCCACTCCCCACCCCCGGCGCCGCCCCCGTGGGAATCACCAGTGACGGCGCCGCCTTGTGGTTCGCTGAGATCGCAGCGGGCCAGATCGGCAGGATCTCGGTGGATGGCGGGATCAAGGAGTTCCCGCTGCCCGACCGCACGGCCAAACCCCACGCCATCGTCGCGGCGTCCACAGGGGACTGCTGGTTCACCGAATGGGGAGCCAACCGCATTGGCCACATCACCGATAGCGGCGAGATCGCCGAGTACAGCCTGCCGTCACCGTCGTCCGAGCCGCACGGCATCACCATAGGTTCCGACGGCGCTCTGTGGGTGGCCCTTGAGACGGGAGGGGTCGCGCGGTTGGAACCGTAGCTCGGGACGGAGAACCGCCCAGGTCAGCGATGTGTCGGTGTCGCATCACACCAGCCGCTGGCGCAGCCCGATCGACGTGCTGTACCGGCACAGGTTGAGGCTGTCTCCACGGTGGAGCGCACGGCCTTGCGGGAGCCGGTCGTCGGCCACGGTCTGCTGGCTGACCAGGAGGTAGCGGATCGTTTTGGGGGCGGACAGCGAGGCCGGACACGAGCCCCTGCTCGTCCTCTCGGGGCTTCACCCCGCGCAGCCGTACGGCCCGGACTCACCCACACGGGTGACTCCCCCACAAGATCACCACCGTTTGCGGCTGGTGACAGCGTTCTTACCGGCACCCCGTTTCGCCCCCGCCGCCCCTACCCGTCCCATCCTTGGGGCTGCGCCCCAAACC
>NZ_JAAKZX010000208.1 GCF_011045025.1 Streptomyces ureilyticus | reverse complement strand
GTCCGGCTCTCCGGCGGGAGAGCCGGACCGCCCCGCGTTTGCGCCCCGTAAGGGGCGCGGGGAGGGAACTGCGCGCCAAGCCCCCACCGGCCCGCGATGTCACCACCGTCATCCGGAGGGCGTGGCGCGCAACAACAGCAGCGCCACGTCATCCACCCGCTCCAACTCGGTCCCGCTGTGCCGAACGACCGCGTCTGCCAGCTCCTCCAGCGGCTGGTCGCCGATCTCGGTGAGCCGCCCCGCGAGCCGGGCGAGCGCCTCCTCGATGTCGGCACCGGGGGACTCGATCAACCCGTCGGTGTAGAGAGCGAGCAGGGACCCGGGCGCGAGCGCCACCTGAGTCGTCGGATACGTAGCCGCCTCGTCGATCCCGAGCAGCGGCCCGCCGGCCAGATCGAGCACCCGCACCTGCCCGTCGGGCCGTCGAAGCAGAGGCGGCGGATGACCGGCCCGGGCCATCACGGCCTGACCTCGCGCCGGGTCGAGGCGCAGATACACGCAGCTGGCGAAGAGATCGCTGCCCAGGTCCATCAGCAGCCGGTTGGTGCTGCTCATGACCTCCTCGGGCGGCTGGCCGACGGTCGTGTACGCGCGTACGGCGGTCCGGATCTGTCCCATCAGCCCGGCCGCGGTGACGTTGTGACCCTGCACGTCCCCGATCACCGCCACGGCCCCGCCGGGCGTCGGCACCAGGTCGTAGAAGTCGCCGCCGATCTCCATGCCCCGGGTGGCGGGCAGATAGCGGGCGGCCGCCTCTATACCGGGGAGCGACGGCAGCGAATGCGGCAGCAGCGCCGCTTGCAGACCGTGCGCCAGCTGGTGCTTCACGTCGTACAGCCGCGCCCGCTCCAGCGCCTGCGCGATCAGCCCGCTCATGCTGGTCAGCACGGCACGCTCGTCGGCGGGGAAATGATGCGGCTCGGCGTAGGCGAGGACACAGGTGCCCACCGGCCGGCCCGACGCGATCAGCGGCAGATACGCCCAGGCCGCCATGGAGTCGGGCATCGGGACCTGCTCCGGATAGAGCCGCTCCAACTGCCGGCGGGACTCGAAGAAGGCGGGCACCCCACTGGTCAGCGCGTGCACCCCGGGCGACTGCGCCGTGAGCGACACACCGTCGAACCGCTCCGCGACGTGCGGGTCCGGATAGCCGCGGTGGCCCAGCACATGCAGCCGTCCGCCCTGCGAGCCGAGCAGGACCAGAGCCTGGCTGCCGACGGCGGGCGCGATCTCGTCCGCGACCAGCTGCACCACGTCCTGGACGCCCACCGCCTTGGTGAGCGCGCCCGCCAGGTTCAGTACGTGCGAGATGGTGACCAGACGTGAGCCGCCGTTCTCGGGCCGCTGCCCGGTGCGGCCGGTCCCCTCCGCCGCCCGCGCCCGGGAGATCCTCAGACTCAGCCCGTTCGTACTGGGATACAGCCGGAACGACAGCCGGTCGGCCGGCGGACGCAGCGCCACGAACGACGTCACCTGCTGGCCTATCAGCGCGGCACGGTAGCGGTCCTCGAAGACCGGGTCGTTCAGCCACGGCACGCACGCCCACAGATGCGAGCCCAGCAGCGCGCTGACCGGCAGCCCGAGCAACTCGCCCGCCGCCGCGTTGGCGAAGCTGATCCGGCCGCGCAGATCGAGCGCGCACAGCCCGTACGGCAGCCGCGCCACCATCCGCACGGCCTCCACCGCCCCCAGCGTCCCGGCCACGGTCGCCGCCGACGCCGGGGCGAGCAGATCGGGCTCGGGACGCACCGGGTGGCCCTCCTCGGCAGCCCGCTCAAGGCGCAGCGCGAGCCGGCCGCAGGCCGCGGTGAGATGGTCCCGCTCCCGGTCGGACAGCTCCGCCGGGCGCGTGCCCGGCCAGGTCAGGAAGATCGCCCCGTACACGGCACGCTCGGTCGCCACCGGCACCGCCGCCAGCGCGAACGGATACGGCAGGACCACGGCGATCCGCGGATAGTCGCGGGCCATGTCCTCCTCGCCGCCGACCCACACCAGCCGCCGGTCGCGCACCGCCTTCGCCACCGGGACCGGCGCGCTCAGCCCCACCCGCTCCCAGGGCGCCGCGAAGGCCCGCGGCAGACCCGCCATCACGGCCATCTCCAGCACCTGCTCGCCCGGCGCCAGCAGATAGACCGCGCCGGAGTGGGCGCCGACATCGTCCATGATCGCGGCCAGCGTCAGCGACAGCAGCGGCCGGCCGACCGGTGCCGCCGTGCGCTCCGACTGCCGCCCGGACGTCTGGTCGGACACGCCGACCACCTCCTCCCACGGCAGATGCGGGCAGATGTGAAGCAGCCCAGGCGTCAAGGCTCTCTCTTGTACGGGGTTCGCGCACAGGGAGCACCCACAGTGACCGCCGGTCACGTACCGCCGTAGGGGCTGCGCATGCGTCCCGGACGCGCTGTAATTGCGGACGTGGTCAGTGACGGCGCTGCGGGACGCAGAACACGAACGCTGCGTGCCGAACTTGCCCTCAAGACCCTCAACGCCGACCGCGGCTCCCCCGAGCGGCTACGCGGCGTCATCGAACTGGTCCTGGTCTTCAGCGGCGCGGTCGTCGCCGCCGTCTACGCGCCGGGGGAAGGCGACGTGCCAGGGGAGGGCGACGCGCCAGGGGAGGGCGACGCGCCAGGGGAGGGCGACCGGCTCACCCTGCTCGAGTCGGCGGGTGTACCGCGCTCTCTGTACGGGCTGCGCGACAGCTACCCGCTGACCGGCGGCTCGCCCGCGGCGGAGTCGTACCGCCTGGGACAGCCGCTGTGGCTCGGCCCGGAGGAAGTCGCCGCGGGCCCCGACACCCCGCGGACGTCCGTGGGGGACTTCTCGCTGGCCGCCCTGCCCCTGCCCACGGGCCCGCACGGCGGCGGCTGTCTGCTCGCCGTCACCGACAGCCCCGACGGCTTCGACACCGAGGACCGGCACTGTCTCGGGCTGCTCGCCGAGGCCATGGTCTGCCCGGAGCAGTCCCGGCCCGCGCCCGAGGACGCCCTGGCGGCCGAGGACCTGCTGCCCCGCAGCTCGTTCAGCCTGGCCATGGACACCGGGCGGGTCGAGGTCGACGACGAGACGCTGGAGCTGTTCGGCATCGGGCGCGAGGAGTTCGACGGCAAGGTCGAGACGCTGCTGCGCATGACGGTGCCGGAGGACCTGCCCTCGCTGATGTCCGTGGTCGAGGCGGACCATATGTCCATCGGCGACCGCGAGTTGGAGTTCCGCATCCTCCGGCCCACCGGGGAGCAGAAGTGGCTCAGACTGCGCGGACGGCTGCTGCCCGCGGGCGACGGGCAGACGGACCGGCTCGTGGGCACCGTCGCGGACGCCTCGAAACTGCGGCCCGGCGTCAACGAGGTGGCCCGCGTCCAGCGCCTCGCCGCCGCCCTCGCCACCGCGGGCACCGTCCGCGACGTCAGCCAGGCCGTCGTCACCGCCCTGCGCCAGCCACTGCGGGCCGACCGAATAGCACTCGCCGAACTCGAGGGCGACCGGCTCGTCGTCACCGTCCTCGACCCGCCCCAACCGGAGGCGTGGCCCGAACTGTGGCGCAGCGAATGGCGCTCGGAGTGGCCCGACGCGCCCGTACGCACCATGCCGACCCTCGCCGCCGCCCTGCGCGAGGGACGCGCCGCGATCTGGCCCGCCGGGACACCGCTGGAACCCGCGCTCGCCGACGTCGGCCCCGGCGGCCTCGCCGTCCTGCCGCTGCCGGCCGGCGGACGCATGGCCGGCGCCTGCCTGATCGGCTGGGACGCCCCGCACGACTTCGGCCCCGACGAACGCGCCCTGCTCACCGCCTCCGCCGGGCTCGCGGGCCAGGCCCTGATGCGCGCCCACGCCTTCGACGCCGAACACGAACTCGTCGCCACGCTCCAGCGCACCCTGCTCCCGCGCCGGCTGCCCACCCTGCCCGGCGCGGTCGCCGTAGCCCGCTATCTGCCCACCACCGCGGGCCTGGAGGTCGGCGGTGACTGGTACGACGTGATCCCGCTGCCCGACAACCATGTCGCCCTCGTCATCGGCGACGTCCAGGGGCACAACGCCGGAGCCGCCACCCTCATGGGCCAGATGCGGACCGCCCTGCGCGCCTACGCCGTCGAAGGGCACCCTCCGGACGTGGTGGTCTCGCACGCCAACCGGCTGCTCATGGACATGGAGACCGACCTCTTCGCCACCTGCGCCTACGTCGACGTCGACATGGAGGAGGGCATGGCCTGGTGCGTACGGGCCGGACATCTGCCCCCGGTCCTGCGCCACCCCGACGGCAGTACCGAGATCGTGGTCACGGAGGGCGGACCCCCGCTCGGCGTCGTCACCCAGGCCGAGTTCCCGATGACCGAGATACCTCTGCGGCCGGGCGCGCTGCTGGCTCTGACCACGGACGGCCTGGTCGAGTCCGCCGAACTCGACCTCGAGGACGGCCTGCGCCGCATGGCCGACCAGATGGCCGCCTCCGACCCCGCCCACCTCGGCCTCGTGGCCGACGCCCTGCTCACCTACGCCAACCGCAGCGACGACGTCGCCCTGCTGCTCATGCGCTACGACGGCATGGCGCTACGCCCCGAGCGCGAATCCTGGACGGTGTGGCGCGTACCCCAAGCCGTCGGCCACGCCCGCCGCTTCACCAAGCGCACCCTGCGCGCCTGGGGCGTGACCGAGCAGACCGACGCCATCCTGCTGGTCGTGTCCGAACTCGTCACCAACGCCCTCGTCCACACCGACGGACAGGTCCGCCTGGACCTCACACTCATCAACAACCGCTTCCGCGTAGCGGTCGCCGATATCTCCCCCCGCACCCCCATCAAACCCACCAGCATCGGCTGGGAAGCCACCGGCGGCCGGGGCATCCTCCTGGTCGAGGCCCTGTCGGCGGCGTGGGGCACGGTGCCGGTGAGCGGGGGCAAACAGGTCTGGTGCGAGATCGCCCTGAGCTGAGCGGTAAGCCGCAGCGATCCGCCCTAGGCTTTCAGGCGTGCTCCGCCTCCTGCTGACGTCCGACACCCACCTCCCCAAGCGCGCCAAGGAACTCCCGGCACCGCTCCTCGCCGAACTCCCGCGCGCCGACGTCGTGATCCACGCAGGCGACTGGGTGGACGCAGCCACCCTCGACCTCCTGGAAAGCCGGTCGCGGCGGTTGATCGGCGTCTACGGCAACAACGACGGCCCCGAGCTCAGGGCTCGCCTGCCCGAAGTGGTCCGCACCGAACTGGACGGCCTGCGCCTCGGCGTCGTCCACGAAACCGGCGCCGCTGCGGGCCGCGAACGCCGCTGCGCCGCCCGCTTCCCCGACCTCGACGTCCTTGTCTTCGGCCACAGCCACATCCCCTGGGACACCACGGCACCGACCGGCCTGCGCCTGCTCAACCCGGGCTCACCCACGGACCGCCGACGCCAGCCGCACTGCACGTACATGACCGCGCTCGTGGACGGCGGCCGGCTGACCGACGTGACGCTGCACCGGCTTTGACGAACGACGGACCAGTCATCCGTACGAGAACGATCGGCCCGGCGAGTGCTGCCGCAGGCCTTGTTGAGCGTTAATCCGTTGCCCTCGCCTACGGCCGCCTGCTGCACTACGGGGGACGAGCCGTCCCAATGATCAAGGAGCAACGATGCGAGCAACGTTCATGTCCCCCCAGGAAGGAATCACTCTCACTCCAAAGGACATGACGTCACTTGCACACGCTGAACTTGGGAATCCTCGCCCACGTAGACGCCGGTAAGACGAGCCTGACCGAGCGGCTCCTGCACACCGTCGGGGTCATCGACGAGATCGGCAGCGTCGACGACGGCAGTACGCAGACGGACAGCCTCGCGCTGGAGCGGCAGCGCGGTATCACGATCAAGTCCGCCGTCGTCGCCTTCGCGATCGACGACGTGACGGTCAACCTGATCGACACCCCCGGCCATCCCGACTTCATCGCCGAGGTGGAACGAGTCCTGAGCGTGCTCGACGGCGCGGTCCTCGTCATCTCGGCCGTGGAAGGCGTACAGGCGCAGACCCGCGTCCTCATGCGGACACTGCAACGGCTGCGCATTCCGACGCTGATCTTCGTGAACAAGATCGACCGTGCCGGAGCGCGCTACACGGACCTGCTGCAGAGCATCTCCACCCGACTCACCCCGGCCATCTTCCCGATGGGCGAGGTCCGCGAACTGGGCACGCGCGAAGCCCACTTCACCCCGTACGACGGTCTCCCGCCCCGCCTGCTCGAACTGCTCGCCGAGCACGACGACGCACTGCTGGCCGCGTACGTCGACGACGAGGCGACCGTCTCGCAGCACCGGCTGCGCACCGAACTCGCCGCGCAGACCGGGCAGTCACTGGTGCACCCGGTGTTCTTCGGCTCGGCCGTCACGGGCGCGGGCGTCGATGAACTCATCGGTGGAATCCGGGAGTTGCTGCCCTCGACCGAGGGGGACGCGGACGGGCCGGTGTCGGGCACCGTCTTCAAGGTCGAGCGCGGACCGGCGGGCGAGAAGATCGCCTACGTGCGGATGTTCTCCGGCACACTGCGCACGCGCGACCGCGTGACCTTCGGGGACGGCGAGGAGGGGAAGGTCACCGGCATCACCGTCTTCGACCAGGGCTCGGATCTCCGGGACGACCAGGTGACCGCGGGCCGGATCGGCAGACTCTGGGGGCTGACCGGCATCCGTATCGGCGACACTCTCGGCGTACCGCGGAAAGGGACGGACGAGCACTACTTCTCACCACCGACCCTGGAAACCGTCGTCGTGCCCCGCGACAAGACCGACAAGGGCGCCCTGCATCTCGCACTCACCCAACTCGCCGAGCAGGACCCGCTGATCAACCTGCGGCATGACGAGATCCGGCAGGAGACCTCGGTGTCCCTGTACGGAGAGGTGCAGAAGGAGGTCATCCAGGCCACGCTGGCCGACGAGTTCGGCCTCGACGTCGGCTTCCGTGAGACGACGCCCCTGTGCATCGAGCGGCTGGTCGGAACTGGTGCGGCCGTGGAGTTCAACGGCAAGGACCCGAACCCGTTTCTCGCGACCGTCGGACTGCGCGTCGATCCGGCGCCGGTCGGCGCCGGCATGGAGTTCCGGCTGGAGGTCGAGCTGGGGTCGATGCCGTACGCCTTCTTCAAGGCCGTCGAGGACACCGTGCGGGAGACGCTCGGCCAGGGACCGCACGGCTGGCAGGTCACCGACTGCACGGTCACCATGACGCACTCCGGTTATTCACCGCGGCAGAGCCATGCGCACCAGGGTTTCGACAAGAGCATGTCGAGTACGGGCGCGGACTTCCGCGGAGTGACGCCGCTGGTGCTGATGAACGCGCTGCGGCAGGCGGGCACCCTGGTGCACGAGCCGATGCACGCGTTCCGGGTTGAGACACCGGCGGACACGCTGGGCGCGGTGCTGCCCGTCCTGGCGAAGCTGCGCGCCGTACCGCAGACGACTCAGGCGCGGGGCACGGCGTCCGTGCTGGAGGGCCGGATCCCTGCCGCTCAGGTGCACCAACTGGAGCAGCGGCTCCCGGCGTTGACCCGCGGCGAGGGCGAGCTGGAGACCGCCTTCGACCACTACGCACCGGTCGCCGGAGGCGCGCTGCCCGAGCGGGAGCGCACCGATCACAACCCGCTGGACCGCAAGGAGTACCTACTCAACGTGACCCGACGTGTCGGCGCGTGACGGCGAACTGCCCTTGAGGGAAAGGTCACTTACTCGCGAGTAAATTGGGTACTTACTCTGGAGTCAGAGGCGTTGACGCGGCCGCTGAAGCGCTGCGAACGTAATGGGCATGTCAAAGATGACGGACATGTTCCGATTGCGTATGCCTGTGCTCGGTGCGTTCGTGCTGCTCACCGGCCTGCTCAGCACAGCGGGCGCCCAGCGCGCCACCGCTCTGCCCGACGACCTCTGGTTCGACGGACGCGCCGCGTCCACCCTCACGGTCAAGAACGGCCGCTTCACCGACGGCCTCGGCCGCGAGGTAGTGCTTCGCGGCTACAACGTCTCCGGTGAGACGAAACTGGCGGAGAACAAGGGACTGCCCTTCGCCTCGGTCGCCGACGCCAAGAAGTCCGCGAACGCGCTCCGGGCCCTGGGCGGCGGCAACTCGGTCCGCTTCCTGCTCTCCTGGGCGTACGCCGAACCCGAACGCGGCAAGGTCAGCGCCGAGTATCTCTCCGCCGCCACCGGCCAGATGCGGGCCTTCCTCGACGCGGGGATTCGGGTGTACCCGGACTTCCACCAGGACCTGTACTCGCGCCACCTCTTCGACGCGGACAGCTGGTACACCGGCGACGGAGCCCCCAAGTGGGCCGTCGACGCCGGGAACTACCCGGACGAGTACTGCGGGATCTGTCCCTTCTGGGGGCAGAACATCACCCAGAACAAGGCCGTAACACAGGCGACCCACGACTTCTGGCACAACAAGTACGGCCTCCAGGAGGCCTTCCTCACGACCGCCCAGAAGACCATGGCGTACGTCGAACAGAACCTGACCGACGAGCAGTTCGCGGGCGTCATCGGCTTCGACCCGTACAACGAACCGCACCCGGGCACGCTGGACTCCGGGCAGACCAGCCGTGCCTGGGAGAAGGACGTGCTGTGGCCGTTCTACGAGAAGTTCCGCGCCCGGATGGACGCCGCCGGCTGGCAGGACAAGCCCGCCTTCGTGGAACCGAACCTCTTCTGGAACGCCAACCTCGACTTCCAGAAGCAGGAGGGCGGCCTCCTCGACGCGGGCAAGCTCGGCCCGGACTACGTCTTCAACACCCACTTCTACGACCAGAAGGCCATCTCCGGCATCTTCATGCCGGGCAAGGCGGGCGACGGTCAGTACAGCAAGGACTTCGCCATGGTGCGCGACCGTGCCGCCGTGGCGGGTACGGCCGGGATCATCAGTGAGTTCGGCCATCCGCTGGCGGGGCTGGTCTCCGACAAGGCCCCGACCGTCCTCAAGGGGATGTACCAGGCTCTCGACTCCCGTGTGCCGGGCGCCAGTTGGTGGTCCAATCCGTCCGACTCCGGTTCGGTGCTCTCCGGTTCGCAGTGGCAGTGGGACATCTACAACGGCCGCCACAAGGAGCCGATGAACGGCAACCCCGACAAGGTGCTCACCCACGGCGACGCCTGGAACGACGAGGACCTGTCCGCCGTACGCCTCGACGACTCCGGCAAGGCCGTACTGCGCCAGGACGCCCGGCTCCTCGACCGCGTCTACCCGACCGCCACCGCGGGCAGCACCGTCGCGTTCACCTACGAGGACCGTTCGCGTGACGGTTCGACGACGCTGACCTGGAACCCGGTGCCGGACTCGCTCCCGCGCGTGAAGGAGCTCGTGGGCTCGGGCCAGTACGCCCTGCACATGTGGCGCTCGGACGGCAGCTCGGCCCCCACCGAACTGCACCTGCCCGCGTCCTTCCCGACGTCCTCCACCACGGTGGTCTCGGACCTCGGCACGACGGCGACCCCGCCCTCGTACACGAAGACCACCCCGATCGCGGTGGCCGACGAGCCGGGCGGGACGGGCAGCCGCCGACTGCTCCTGACGGCACCCGACTCGGGCACGCACTTCGCCCTGGTCACGAATGGCGCCAAGGCTCCGTCCGCGGAGCTGCTGAAGGCCGCGCGGACGGAGCTGGCCAATTGGGCCGCTTCGAAGGCCGGTTGAGCTGAGGTCAGCCGACGGACGGGCCCGTCCAGTCCGCCGGCACCTCGGCCAGGCGCACGCGCTGAGGGTGGTCGCCGACCTCCACCGACGCCGTCTTCTTGCCCGTGGCGAAGTCGATGGAGGTGACCCGGTCGGAGCCGCTCTCGGAGATGACGCAGGACTTGCCGTCACCGCTCACCGTGGCCCAGTAGGGCTTCGAGGCGGTGACGAGCGGGCCCTCCTGGAGGGAGGAGCGGTCCACGATGGTCGCGTAGTCGTCCATCGTCCCGGCGATGCACAGCTTGTCGCCCTTGGGGCTCATCGACATGCCGTGGTGGCGCGAGTCGTTGACCCAGGTCGTACGGTCCTCGCTGGTCGCCGGGTTCTTGGGCAGCGTCTTCACCCGGGTGATCTTGTCGCTCGCCACGTCGTACTCGACGAAGCCGTTGAAGAACGACACCTGGAAGTAGAGCTTCGACTCGTCCGGGGTGAAGGCGACGGGACGTACGGCGTCGGACAGGTCCTTGCGGCCGAAGGCGTCGAGCCGCTCACGCATGTCGATGACCTTGACCTGCTCGTACGTGTTCGCGTCGACGACGGTGATCTTGCGGTCGCCCTTCGTCCAGTCCAGCCATTCGGAGTCGGTCGCGGTGTTCACGTCCCCGATCGACATGTTCCACAGGTACTTGCCGTCCTCGGTGAAGACGTTCTCGTGCGGTTTGGCGCCGGTCTTGAAGGAGCCGGCCTCCTTGCCGGTGACGATGTCGAGGACGTGCACGGTGTTGGAGATCGAGGCCGATACGGCGACGCGCTTGCCGTCGGGGGAGACCGCCATGTGGTCGGAACGGTAACCCGACACGGGGAAGCGCCAGTTGATCTTCCCGGTGGCGAGGTCGATCGACACGACATCGGCGAAGCTGGGCCGGGAGACCACCATGGCCGAGCCGTCCGGCGTGGAGTACATGTCGTCGACGTACTGGTCGTGGCCCTCGCCGACGCCGTTGCGGATGGCCGTGAAGAAGATCCACTTGATCGGGTCGGCGTTGATCTCCGCGATCCGCTCCTCCTTGTCCGGGATGACGTTGATCCGGCCGATCTTCGTGAGGTCGCCGCCGGGCTTGATGACGTCGGCGGTGCCGTCCCAGTTGTTGCCGACGAACATCACCTCGCGCAGATCCGCGGAGGCGGTCTTTGTGCCACTGGAGGCGTCCTGAGGTTCGGCCGTGGCCGCCGCCGACCCGGCGACGGTCAGGGCGAGGGCGGCTGCGACGGAGCCGACGTGCCGGGCTTTGAAGGCAGTCATGGACTTCTCCTGGATGTTGGGCGCATGACAACGGGGGCGGGAGGGGGAGTCTGAAGACGTGGACGTTCAGAGTTACTTACTGGAAAGTAAGGAGTCGATGCCGCTCTACACAAGACGTCGAAGGCGACAAAATTGGTCACCTGTGTGACACGTGAAACCGAGGAGGCTCCAGTGACGGGCAGGCTCAAAGCGCCGACCGGGCGTTATGGCGGCAAGTCCGCCCAGGAGCGGCAGGCCGAGCGGCGTCGACGTTTTCTGGACGCCGGATTACAGCTCTTCGGCGACGGCCCCGGCTACCGCGGCACGACCGTCGCCGCGCTGAGCGAGGCCGCCGGGTTGTCGACGCGCCAGTTCTACGAGGAGTTCCGCAACTTGGAGGACGTACTCGCCGCCCTCCACCTCCGGGTCAACGACTGGGCCGAGGAAGCCGCCCTGGCCGGACTCGCCGAGGCGGACGGCCGGCCGATCGTCGAGCGCGCCGGCGCGGCCTTCCGCTCCTACGCCGCCAATGTCACCGGCGATCCGCGACGCCTGCGGATCGCGTTCGTCGAGATCATCGGCGTCAGTCCCCGTCTCGAACGGCAGCGGCTGGCCCGCCGCTCCCGCTGGATCGACTTCATCTGCGCCGAGGTCGAAGCCGCCGCCGAACGCGGCGAGGCGGCGTCCCGCGACTACCGGGTCGCCGCCGCGGCCTTCATCGGCAGCGTCAACGGCCTGCTGCACGACTGGAGTTCGGGCTGGGTCGATGCGACGCTCGACGAGGTCGTCGACGAACTCGTGCAGATGCTTCTGGGTGTGCTGCAGCCGGTGGGATGGAGAGGGCCCGGGTCGGAGGAGAAGTGACCCGGGCCCTCGGCGGAGCGCTTACTGACCCTCGTCGTCCCATTCCTGGAGCAGCGTCTGCTCGACGATCTTGCCGTTCCGCAGCTCCACCATCGAGCTGGCGAAGACCTTGACGCCGTCGGGGTACTGGCACGACTCCGTGTACGCGAGGTGGTCGCCCTGGACGACGCACTGCTCCACCTTGTGGGTCATGTCGCGGCTGTACACGTCGTTGAGCATCTCGCTGATCTGGTCGCGACCGTGCATGACCTTCGGGTGGCTGGGCTGGGTGTTGCGGTCGACGACGCGGAGCTCGGCGTCGTCGGCGTACAGCGAAAGAAGTGCCTGCGCGTTCTGGCCCTCGATGGCCTGGCGCAGGGTTTCGGTGTCGAAGCCGGGGGCTGCGGCTGTGCCCATGGTGAACCTCCTGGTGGACTGTCGTCGAAGGCCGGGGCCCGGCGGGGAGCGGGCCGTAAGCGGCCTCTCCCTATGAGGCTCCTCCTGCTCGAAGGCCCCAGCAAACGGAGCCGCAGGCCCCGTTTGACGCAGCGGAACCGGCCCGTGTATTCGCACAAATTTGTGACTTGTCTCGCAAAAGGTCTAGGGTGAAAGCACTTGGAGGACTCCCCGCGGCGGCGGGCCGAGTGGCGGTGCGCGACGGGGCCGCCTCCAGGTGAGGAAGTGATCCCGTTGACCGTCACCTGGGACGACATCGGCGGGCTCGTCGATGCCCACGAGCGGTTCATGGCCGGTGTGCGGGTCGACTCGGACGTCCGGAGCCCGGTGCTCGACTCCTGGAAGCGATGCCGGTCCGCGGGGGTGGAGCCGCACCGTCTCGTGGTCCCGTACGCGCCTGATCTGGCACTGGACGAACGGTTCCTGCGCGCGGCCGACCCGGTGCTCAAGGACCTGACCGCGGCGCTCACCCAGGTCGGCATGACGGTCGCCCTCTGTGACGCGCAGGCCCGTATGGTCCAGCGCCTCGGCGGTGACCGGCACTTGCGCGAACGCCTAGACGCGGTGAGCTTCGCGCCCGGTTTCGACGCCTCCGAGCAGACCGCGGGCACCAACGGCGTCGGCACCGCGCTGGCGGAACGCAGCCCCTGCTACGTGATCGGCCGCGAGCACTTCGCCGACTGCCTGCAGCCGTTCGCCTGCGCGGGCGCGCCCGTCCGGGACCCGCTCAGCGGACACATCGAGGCCGTCCTCGACATCACCTGCCTGCGTGACAACGGCGACCCCGGCATGGTGCGGCTGGTCCGTGAAGCCGCCCGCGGCATAGAGGCGCGACTGCTGGAGCAGGCCACGGCACGGGAGCGGGCGCTGCTCGCCGCGTACCGGCGGGCATCCCACGACACCGGCGGCGCCGGCGGCTGGCTCGGGCGGCCCGGGCACACGGCCTCGCGGCACGGGGGTGCGCACAATGGCGGCGACCTCCGCCCGGTCGACCTGGCCGTGCTGCGGGAGAAGGCCGAGGCACTCATCGCCTCGCCGAACCGCACCCTCGACGAGGTGCCCCTGTCGGGCGGGAGGATCGCCACCCTGCTGCGTCGCCAGGTCAGGGGAGCGGCGGGCGAGACGGGCGTGGTCGTCGAGGCCCGTCTGCTCGGCGGCCCCCGGCTGCGTCATCCCGCACACGACGCGCAGGCCACGCCGGCCGGTACGGAGCCGGTGACCGTTCCGGAGGCGCGCGTCCCGTCCCGGGCGCCGTCGCCAGTCGGAACGCCCCCGTTCGTCATGCCTGTCGCCGTGCCGCACAAGCCCGTCACGGCGGGACCGGAACCGGGGAGCCGGACCGGTACGGACGGGAACGGCAGCGCAGACGGTGCCGACGGCTGGCCGCTGCTCGTCGGTGAGCTCGGCGTCGGCCGGCTGGCCGTACTCGCCCGCAGGCGGCTGGAGTTGCTGCACGACGCCGGCGTCCGGATCGGCACCACCCTGGACGTCACCCGCACCGCGGAGGAGCTGGCGGAGGTGACCGTTCCCCGGTTCGCCGACTTCACCGCCGTGGACCTGCCGGAATGCGTACTGCGCGGCGAGGAGCCGGAACCGCTCGGCGGGGACAGCGCGCTGCGCCGGATCGCGCTGGGCGCGGTTCATGACGAGTCCCATCTGTACGGCGTCGGGGACCCGGTCCGGTACGTGCCCTCCACACCGCAGGCGCGCTGCCTGGAGAGCAGGCAGTCCGTGCTGGAACCCGTACTGGCCGAGGCGGGCGGCTGGATCGCCCAGGACCCGCCGCGGCTAGAGCGGGTGCTGGAGGCCGGCATCCACTCACTGATCACCGTGCCGCTGCGAGCCCGCGGCACCACGCTCGGCGTGGTCAGCTTCTACCGCTGTGAGAAGCCCACGCCCTTCGAGGACGACGACCTCTACCTGGCGCAGGAGCTGGTCGGCCGCGCGGCGATCTGTATCGACAACGCCCGCCGCTACACCCGTGAGCACAACACCGCCTTCGCCCTGCAGCGCAGCCTGCTGCCCCGGGGCCGCTCCGAGCAGAACGCCGTCGACGTCGCGTACCGCTATCTGCCCGCCCAGGCCGGGGTGGGCGGCGACTGGTTCGACGCCATCCCGCTGTCCGGCGCCCGGGTCGCGCTGGTCGTCGGCGATGTCGTCGGCCACGGACTGCACGCCGCCGCCACCATGGGCCGGCTGCGTACCGCCGTGCACAACTTCTGCGCCCTGGACCTGGCGCCCGACGAACTCCTCACCCACCTCGACGACCTGGTCGGACGGCTCGACCGGGGCGAGGGCTGGGCGGTGGAGCACGCCCAGCCGGACGCCGGCATCGTCGGCGCCACCTGCCTGTACGCCGTCTACGACCCGGTGTCCCGGCGCTGCGCCCTCACCCGCGCCGGGCACCCGGTCCCCGCGGTCGTCGGACCCGACGGGACGGTGGACTTCGTCGATCTGCCCTCGGGGCCGCCGCTCGGTCTCGGCGGGCTGCCCTTCGAGACCGTCGAGCTGGAACTGGCCGAAGGCAGCCAACTCGTGCTCTACACCGACGGTTTGGTCGAGGACCGGCACCGGGACATCGACGCCGGTCTCGCCACGCTCCGCACCGTCCTCGCCCAGGCCTGCCGAGCCCCGGAGGACACCTGCGAGGCCGTCCTCGATGCCCTGCTCCCGAGCAGGCCGAGCGATGACGTGGCCCTGCTCGTCGCCCGTACGAAAGCGATGGGCCCCGAGCAGGTCGCCCAATGGGAGCTGCCCAGCGACCCGGCCGTCGTCTCCCGCTCCCGCGCGGCGGTCACCGCGCAGCTGACCGCCTGGGGCCTCGACGAACTGGCCTTCACCACCGAACTCATCGCCAGCGAACTCGTCACCAACGCCATCCGCCACGCGACCGGCCCCGTCCAGCTACGACTCCTCCGAGACCGCGCGCTGATCTGCGAGGTCTCCGACACCAGCAGCACCTCGCCCCGGCTGCGCCGCGCCAGGAACGAGGACGAGGGCGGACGCGGCCTCTTCCTCGTCGCCCAGCTCACCGAGCGCTGGGGAACCCGCTACACCACCAACGGCAAGATCATCTGGACCGAACAGCCACTGCCGCGACCGCTTTGAGGATCGGGTCGGGCTGAGGAACTCCGCACTCAGGTACTGGGGTTGGCACCACTGCGAACTTTCCGGCTGCCCGGATGGGCTGAGGAGGTGACGCTCCGTAACGTCTGATGCATGGGTACACAGACACGCGAGCGGTTCAGTCGGTCGGCATGGATGAGGGTGACCCTGGCGGTGGCCGGGGTGGGGGCGATCGGGGTGACCACGCTGCTCGGCTCCGGCGCCGGAGCCCTGGGCGCCGACAGTGAGGCGGTCTCACGCGGCCGGTTCCAGCGGGACGCGGACGCGGTCCGGGACACCGGCGCCACCGGACTGGTGGCCAGGGCACGGGACGCCGCCGGCCGGGACACGTCGGTCAGGTCAGGCGTCGCCGATCTGGAGCGGGGCGGGCCCGTGCCGTACGACGCCTACTACCGGATCGGCAGCGACACCAAGACCTTCGTGGCCGTCGTCGCCCTCCAACTGGTCGCCGAGGGCAAGCTGAGCCTGGACGACACCGTCGACAAGTGGCTGCCCAACGTGGTCACCGGCAACGGCAACGACGGCAGCCGCATCACCATCCGCAACCTGCTCCAGCACACCAGCGGGCTTGTCGACTACACCGACATTCTCTTCGAGGACCCGGCCGAGCTGACGCCCGAGCGCTATCGCGAGCAGCGCTTCAAGGTGCGCACCCCCGAGGAACAGGTCGCGATGGCCATGACGCGCAAGCCCGGCTGGCTGCCGGACGCCGACGACCCGGGGTCCGAGACTCGCTGGGCGTACTCCAACACCAACTACGTACTGGCCGGCATGATCATCGAGAAGGCCACCGGTCACCGCTGGGAGCAGGAAGTCCACGAACGCGTCATCGAGCCGCTGAAGCTGCGCCACACCCTCACCCCCGGCACCTCGCCCTACGTCCCCCGGCCCACCGCCACCGCATACCTGCAGTTCCCCGGCCGCGACGACCTCACCGACACCACACTCTCAATGGAGGGCGGTGCGGACGGTGCCGTCATCAGCACCACCGACGACATGAACACCTTCCTGCGCGCCCTGATGAATGGCCGGCTGCTGCCCGCGGAGCAGCTGGCGCAGATGCGGACCACTGTCCCGGCGCCCGACGAGTTGGGCGACAAGACGCGCT
>NZ_JAAKZX010000207.1 GCF_011045025.1 Streptomyces ureilyticus | reverse complement strand
AGCTTGCCGAACTGACGAGGGCTCAGCCCGGTGAACGGGGCTATCCAGGACGGCTCCGACGCCGTGATCACACCAGACACGACAAGATCATCTCACCCGTGACCAGCACTTACGGGACAGCCCTTAGTGAGCTGCACGTCGGTGAAGGAGACCCGGTCATCAGCGAACCGCGCGAGACCGAAAACTACCTGCCCGCCAGCGAACCTTGCCTCGTTGAACATGACCTGCCCGCCAGTGAACCGTGCCTTGTTGAACGTGCCGATCGCACCGGCGAACCGCTTCGTGTACAGGAAGGAGGTTGCCTCGTTGAAGGTGACGTGCGCGCCGGTGAACTGCCCGTCGTTGAAGGTGACCCAGCTGTCGCTTAAAGCCGCGGATTCAGAGCGTTGTGCTGCCGATGTCTGCGTGCTCCATGTGGTGCTGGCTCAATACCAGCCTTTGTGTTTCGGGCTCCGCCGAAAGGCATAGGTGTCGCAGAGCGCTCTGGACAAGCATGGCGCTCACCGGAACGGGACTCTCGGTTGCCTGACCGGATGTCGGCGCACATCCAGCGTTCGGCGTACACAAAGCACCTACACATTCCAGAAAGGAAGTTGATCGCATGACCGAGCACGCGCCCACCTACGAGCCCCCCACCCTGGTTGAGCTCGGTGACTTTGCCGACCTCACCCTCGGCGGCATTCGCCATCTCTCCGTTGACTTCATTACCTCCGCCTACGGCTGGTAATCGTCACCGCTTCTGATCGGGCGACGTCTAGCAGTGAGCAAGTCGTTTGAGAACCCGGACCGGGTCTGTCTCATCCGACTCATCCGGCTTGCTCTCTGTCCTGGCCAGAACACGGTCCGGCCAGCCTTTCGCCGCAAGCCGGGCCCCGGGCACCCGCCCAGCCACCAGGAAGGATCCCCGTGCCTGACAACTACCCATGGTTCGCGGTACTGCCCGACACGAGGGCGGGCGCCGCGGCCGCGCACTCGCTGGAGCCTACGGCTGACCATGTGGTCCCTCATCACTCCGGCCGCCCGTGGATCGTGGGGCGCTGGGGTGCCGACGAGGTGACGATGGCACACGCTGGTCCGGCGCGCATCGCGCTGTTCGGGCATTCCACGGTCACGACCGCCGACCTGTCGCGCATCGTCGGCGGCGCCGACATCGCCACCGTCGAGGAACGGACCCACGACCTTCCCGGGTGCTTCCACCTCGTGGTGACGCTCGATGGCCAGATATGGGCACGCGGGTCGGCTTCCGGGATGCGGCGGCTCTTCCACCGCGAGGTGGGCGGCGCGACCGTGCTTGCCGACCATTGCGGCGTCATCACAAGTCCCGGGGCGAGCGTGGACGAGCGCTCCCTCGTACTCCGGCTTCTCAACCCGCCGCTCACCGAGGATCTGGAGGCGCGCTGCCTGTGGCGCGGCACCCATCCCGTTCCCGCTTGTACAGCGGCCGTCCTGGAGCGCGACGGCACGATGCGTACATCGCAGTGGTGGCGCCCGGTCGAGGCGGACCGGTCCCCTGCCGACGGGGTCGCCGGGATCGCCGAGGCGCTCGCCGATGCGGTGGCTGCACGCGCCGCCCACCACTCCACCATCAGCGCCGACCTGTCCGGCGGCTGGGACTCGACCAGTCTGTGCTTCTTGGCGTCGCGCACCAACTCCCGTCTGGTGACCTACCGGTGGGACTCCACCGACGACGGCAATGACGACGGCGCCTACGCCGCCCTCGCCCGCGATGCGCTCCCCCACGCCGAGCACCAGGTCGTCAGGTCCAGCGACCTCCCCCTCTGGTTCGCCGACCTCGACACCCTGGGTCCCGTCCTGGACGAGCCACTCCGGTGGGCACGCGTGCGCGCCACCACGGTGGAGCATGCCCGCAGGATCGCTGCGACCGGTTCACGGGTGCACCTCAACGGCCAGGGCGGCGACGAACTGTTCGCAGGCAACTCGATGTACCTGCACGACCTGTTCGGTCGGCGGCCCCTGGCCGCATGGCAGCGCGCGAAGGGCTACCGCGCCATGCTGCGCTGGCCCGCTCTGGCCACGTTGCGGCAACTGGGCGACCGCAAGGGCTACGCAAGCTCACTGGCCCGCGCGACCGAGAGCCTCGACGCCCCCCTGATCAAGCTCAGCACACCAAACCTGGGGTGGATCAACCCCTCCCGCCTGCCCCCATGGGTGACCCCGGACGCGCACGACATGGCCGCCGCAGAGATCCGCGCCAGCGCAACGCACGCCGCCCCCTTGGCACTGCGGCGCGGCCCGCACACCAAGTACCAGGCAGTACGCACCTCCGGCCTGGGCATGCGCGTACTTGCCCAGTTGTACCGGAGCGCGGGCGTGGAGTTGACCAGCCCCTACCTGGATGACGTGGTCGTGTCGACGGTGCTGCGCGTGGACGGTACCGAGATGTGCGACCCGTACCGCTTCAAGCCGCTGCTCGCCGACGCCATGCGCGACGTCGTGCCGAGCGAGATCCTGACGCGGCGCACCAAGGGCGAGTTCAGCGCCGACGCGTTCGCCGGGCTGAAGCGTCACAAGGCCACCCTGCTGGAGCTGACCGAGGACATGCGGCTGGCCCGCATGGGCTTGGTCGACCCCGACGGGCTGCGCAGCGCCATCATCGGGCCACACACCGACTCGACGATGTTCGGGCACATCGAATCCACTCTCGGCATCGAAACCTGGCTGCGTCAGGTGCAGCGCAGCGCCCCGGCCCTCGCACCCACCGACCTCAACCGGACCAGGAAGGCCACATGTCCCTGACCTTGCGCCCCGATGTGTCCGCCGTCCCCACCGACGACGGCATGGTGCTGCTCGACGAGCGCACCGGCCGCTACTTCCAGCTCAACGGCACTGGTGCCGCCATCGCCCAGGAACTGCTGGACGGCACCGGCCCCGAGGAGACAGCCATACGTGTCGCCAAGCGGTACTCGGTCGAGTCCGACCGGGTGGCCGCCGACATCAACGCGCTGATGCGCGCCTTGCGGGAAGCGGGCTTGGCTGCCCTGTGAGGGAGTCGCGCACCTGCCGCAGACGCCACGCCACACGATCCCCCAGACGGTCACCAGACGAGAAAGGACACAGGACATGAGCATGCCCCTGGCGATGCCGGAGCGTAAGAAGCCTCCGCTTCGCCGCAGGGTCGCGGGGCACACGGCCGTTATCGCCGCACGGCTGCTGGCACGGACCTCTCCGCGACGCATCTGCAGGATCCTCGCGCTGCTGGCGCGCGGCGCCCGCCCGTGCAGCGCCGAGGATGCGCAGCGTGCCCGTGACACGGTGGTCGCCGTCAGCGCCCTGTGCGCGGGTGAGGGCTGCCTGCCGCGGTCCCTGGCCACCGTCCTGCTGTGCCGGATGACCGGAACGCAGCCCACCTGGTGCACGGGCGTACGCACCGAGCCGTTCCGGGCACACGCCTGGGTCGAAGTCGGCGAAACACCCGTCGGCGAGCCATGGCCCGCCGGTTACTACCGGCCGATGTTGCGGGTACGGGTGGCCTGAGCTTGACTCTGTCGGGGATCTTGGGGACGAGGTCAACTGCCGAGGGTTCGCCAAGACTTCGACCGAGGGATGCCGGGCTGGTCCAGAAAGGTCTGGAAGGCGGTCGGCGGTCTCGGTGAGGGGGTTTCCTCGGTCGGTGGCCGGCCGCTGAGGCGCTCGATGTTCACGGCGATCGCCGTGAGTACGTGTTGCAGGTGGGCTTTCGGCTGTCTGACCCTCCCCCGGAACTGACACCAACACCCAGCCGGCCAGAGTGCCTTCGATCCCCGCGGCAGGGGGTGCCATTGCCCCCGCCGCCGGATCCAATCCGGTGCTGACCTGCCATCAGCTGGTCATGACGGTGTGACCGAAGGCGAACAGCACTCCAGCGATCCGGACGGCTTCAGCTCGCTCCTGTCCGGGCTTCGTGTACACCTCGACCTCCAAGACCCAGACAAAGCCAAGGAAGAGGCAGACCGCGACGACGAGGAGTAGCCAGACAAGCTCCTTCGCGCTGACCTAGCAGCACAATGAAGGTTCCCGCGCGGGCCGGCGATGTCGCGCATCAGAGGGGGCAAAGGTGACCGGGCCTGACGAAGACCCCTGGGCGTCGGACGATACGCCGCCATGGGAAAAGCCGATCCCATTGAAGATCCCCAAGCCGTCACCTCCCCCGGAGTCACCACCAGCCCACTTGGACTACCCACCGGTGCACAACGGCCTGGACTACCTGCGCAGTGTGGTGAGCCACCTCGATCAGGACGAGCCGGGCCCCCGGGACCTCAAGTACGCCGTCCTGCACCTCCAGGCGGCCGCCGAGACGCTCCTCAAGGCCCGATTGGTTGCCCTTGACTGGCGCAAGATCTTCGCCAAGGAGGACGAGGCGGACCATGCCGCGTACCGGAACGGCGACTTCAAGAGCTGCTCGCTCGACGAGGTCATCAAGCGGCTGCGGGCGGCGGGGATAGAGATCGAGCCGGAGGACAAGGGGAACATCACCCACCTCGGGAAGTTGCGCAACCAGCTCCAGCACTTCGGCATCACCACGGGCGCCCAGGCCGTGGAAGCACGCGCCACGCACGTGCTGGACTTCCTCATCGCGTTCGTCGACGACTATCTGCGGCCGGGCCTGTCGGGCTCCGAGGCCCAGCACCTGGACGAGGAGATGCGCAACGTCCGGGTGGCCCTGCCGCGGATCCGGGGGTACGTCAAGATCATCATGGATAGGGTTGCGCGCGAGCTGGCCGGCCGTGAGTGGTACACCATGCGCTGCCCGGACTGCAGCCAGTGGGCACTGCTCGCAGAAGGCGGAGAGGTCACCTGCCTGTTCTGCGACAAGAACTGGGATGCGGAGCTGTTCCCTCTCGAATACGCCACGGGAGTGCTGGGGCACTCCCTGCGTGAATATCGCAAGGGCGAGCCCGCCGCCGAGCACTGCCCCGAGTGCGGCGCCGACGCGCTGATCGGCGAGGCCTACCTGGCCAGCGCACCAGAGGAACAAGTCCAGTACTGCTTCGGCTGCTCAACCGTCTTCAAAGGGCTGATGACCTGCATGCGCTGCACCTTGCTGTTCCAGCCGCCCGAAGACGGCTTCCCGATCTGCGCCGACTGTCTTTACGGAAACAGCGGCTGAGGATCACAGGCCGCAGATGCCCTCCGGATCAAGATCGACAGCGGCTCCACCGTGTATCGGCGGACGTCGAAGCCGCCGTCGCTGACGTGCCGCCACGAGGGGTGAGCCGCTGCCACCTCTGGCACCCGTCGGATGCAGTCGGGATCACCGCATGCGGATCTCCTTAAAGACGCTCCTTCCGCATCTGGTGCTGTCTCGGTAATGGCGGAACCCGATCCGCGTGGTGGTCCCGCTGCGGACGGACTGGCGCGAGGAGCCACCGCTGCACGGCTAGACGGAACTGGTGGTGCTGGTCGGCAGGGCCTGCTGATAGAGCGCCACCAACACACCGTGCACGGGCTGATCCTCTGCATTCTCCTCGGCCTCGTCGACCAGTTGGGCGAGGGCCTCGCCGAGTTCTCTTGCCTTCGCGGGGCTCAGACGCAGGTGGCGCAGTGTCAGGTGGACGACCTCCGAGGACCGGCAGGCGACACCCTGAACATCTATAGGTACCTCTGCCTCGCGCCGTCCTTCATGCTGAGGCCGTACCGCAGGACCATGGAGAGGCAGGACCATGAAGAGGATCCGTATGTCGCGTACCCGGGCGGCTCTGACAACCGGAGTTGTCCTACTGTCCGGAATCGGCCTCAACATGGCAGCAGCGGGACCGGCTGCTGCCGGGAACTGCACGTACATCGTTGGCCAGGAGCTGTGCGGACGCGTCAACAACAGCAGCAAGTCAGACAAGTGGCTGGTCGTTGCCGACAACTGGAACTGCGGCGGCAGCGGCACCGCATGCGGCAACAAGGTCCGGCTCTACCCGGGCGAACGCTCCGTGGACGGCTCGGACGGTATGAAGGACGCAGACGGCGTATACGTCCCGAACGGCTGCACCGGCCAGGTCAGTCAGGCCGTGCACTTGCCCTCTGGCTGGCACAAGATCAAGGACAACATCGGCTACCAAACCGTCCGGATCCACTGCTGACAGCTGCCTCTGAGGTTCCCCCGCTGTGCGAAAGGTGCCGATCAGCGATCAGCTGGTCGGAGCGGGTTGAGGGGGTTTCGTTGGTTCGGTAGTCCGCTGCGCGGAGTAGTGATTCTCCTCGAGCTCGAACTTCTGCGAGACAGGACAACAGCTCAGACGATCGTCTCCCGCCGCGGCCGCCGCCCCGGATTGGCGTTTCCAGTCGAAACGGCCCTCCACGCAGTGGCCTCGTAGTCAGGAGGCTGCCCGTTCCTCCACCTCCCAGGACGCGATCAGGGCCTCGCATAAGACCGACTAGAGCGCCTCGCTGGGCTGTCGGGATGCATTGCCCGGAGGGGCGGCGACAAAAGGCGGCCACGAGAAGGGACGGTACCTCGGCGAAGAGGGCAAGCCCTGGCACGAGAGAGTTAGGAGCTCGGCAGTGCGGCGGACCGCCGCGTCAGTGAACCTCTTTCATCCTGTGTATTCGCAGGTGAGGAGGGTGTGGATGGCTGTGACCGTTCTGCCGATGCGGTTCGTTGAACACCGGGCTTGTCGTAGCAGTCGCCAGGATTTGAGGCGGGCGAAGGCGCGTTCGCCTGGAGCGCGGAGACGTGCATGGTCGAGGTTGTACTGCTGGTAGTGCTCTGGGAGTTCGCGGTGGCCGTAGTAGGGGGTGCGGACGGTGGCGCCGGCGCCTTGGTAAGCACGGTCGGCCAGGACGAGGATCTGCCGGGTCAGACATGCCTGCACGATGCCGTGGGCGCGGGCTGCTGTCAGATCGTGGGTGCGGCCTGGTGTCGCACGGGAGAACCAGAGCGGCGTGCCGTCCGGACGCGCGATGACCTGCACGTTCATGCCGTGCTTCTTGTGTTTCTGCGAGTAGTACGGCTCGTCCGCGGCCACTCTGTCGGTAGGGATCACCGTGCCGTCGACGATGACGAAGTCACCCTCACCCGGCCCGGTAAGGGGCTCGTGCAGCCCCGGTGCCCACGAGGCCAGGACCTCGATCGTCTCGTCCACGTACCGCCACGCCGTCGCCTCGGAGACGCCGAAGCCTGCCCCCACCTGCGCCAATGTCTCGTTCTTCCGCAGATGTGCGAGGACCAGCAGGGCCTGCTTGAAGCAGCCCAACTTCCGCCATGGCGAGTTCAGTTCACGCCTTCGGGCGTAGATGAGCCACGAGACGTGCTCAACGAGCTCATACGGGACGTCGAGCATGGAAGGATACGGAACCAACGAAGCCCCCCGGCCGATGGCGTGTTGAGTGGAATCACCACACCAACGACGAGGGGCTTCGTCATGTCACCATCCCGCTGACCAGGCCATTTCACACCTGCGGCACAGGATGAAAGAGGTTCAGTGAGCCTTTTCAGCGTTGCCGCTCCAGGGTGAGGACGGCGGCGGCGATTGACGGCATTCGATTCGGGCTGCACCTAGACCTGCGGAAGATCCGCCACGACTTGAGCCGTGCGACGCCGCGCTCGACCGGTGCCCGGGCTGCGGACAGCGCCCGGTTGACGGTTTGCTGTGTTGGCGTGAGGTCGCGGCCCGGCGGGCGTCTGAAGGGCGTCGTCACCCACGGGCCGGCTCCCATGTAGGCGCGGTCGGCGAGGACGGGGACGCCCTGCCGTTCGCAGACCCGGATGATCCGGTGGGTGCGGGCCGCGGTCAGGTCGTGGGCACGGCCGGGCACGGCGGGCGAGAGCCACAGCAGTCGCCCGCCCGGGTCGGTCACCACCTGCACGTTCACTCCGTGCTGGCGGTGCTTGTGGGAGTAGTCGGCCCGGCTGTCGCCGACCCGGTCGCACTCCGCCAGGGTGCCGTCCAGCGGGACGTAGTCGGGGTCGGCTTCCCGCAGGGCCCTTAGCAGGCCGGGGGCACGGTCGGCGAGCAGGTCGACGACGGCTGCCGCGTATGCGTGGGCGGTGCCCACCGAGATACCGAAGCCGACGGCGCTCTCCGCGAGGGTGTCGTGCCGGCGCAGGTACACCAGGCCGACGAGCGCACGCTGGTGCGGCGGGAGTTTGCTGCGGCGGTCATCCTCGCGGGTGACGATGAGCATGGTGACCCACTCGACCAGGGCGTGGGGCAGGTCGAGTGCGGCAGGATGGGGAACCAACGCGGCTCCTGTGCCTGTGGGTTGAGACTTCGAACACCTCCCCCAACGGCACGGAGCCTCGTGCGTTGCGCACACCACCGGCGTCACCCGATCAGTGGCCGTACTGAAAAGGCTCAATGCCTGGGATGGTCTGCCGTGTCATCACGTCGCTGGGCATGAGCGTCCTTCCCGGACCGGTCAGAGTTCGGCACGCAGCTCGATGGACATGCCGACGTCTCGCAGGCTCATCGGCGGCCGGGGGTCGAGTAGGTCGGGCATGGTGCGGTTCGAGTCAGCGTTGAGCCGGGCCTGCCGGACGGTCTCGTGGACGAACGTCTCGATCTCTTGGGCGTGCCTACGGAACCGGGGGTCAGCAGGGTCAATGCCGAAGCCATCTCGGAGTTCGTCGATCAGTGTCGATTCGTCGATGGCTCCGGCGTTGAGCGCAGCGACGACGGCGTGGGACTGGCGTAGCTTCTTGTGTCCGCGGCCGCTAGCGAGCCAGTCGTGCTCGTGCTTTTGGTAGAGCCACGCCATCAGGCCTCCGGGCAGGACACGCTGCAGCACAGGGAGGCTTTCGCGGTTGACCGGCACTTTATGGACGAGGCGGTCAAGGTAGGAGGCCCATTTCGCAAACCAGCGGAAGGCGCTGGTATCCCGGTCGCGCATCGGGTTGATGAGGCAGAACACGAGGCCGGGCTCGTTGCGGCCAACCCGGGCGGAAGCCTGGATGAGCTCGGCCGCTTGGTTGGGCATGCCCATCACGGTCATGATGCCGAGGCGGCTGACGTCAACGCCGTGGCTGATGGCGCGAGTCGCGGCCAGGATCCGGATCCGCTCCTCTGGGTCGGCGGGCGAGTTTTCAAGTCGCTCCAGGTCTGTACGGATGTTGAGGAAACCCACGTCGGAGGTGATCCGGCTGATGTTCGCTTCGGTGGCAACCAGTTCGGGGTACTCGGAGATGTCACGCACGTAGTTGTCGAGTTCGTCGATGCGCAGCCCGTAGGTGGTGTGCACCTCGTACCATCGGGTCGCGGCCTGTGCGACGCGTGGCGCGTCGGAGGGCGGCAGTGCGCATTCAGCGGCAACATCGACGGGATTTGTGGCGATGTCCGCGCGGAAGCGGGCGTGGACGAGGGTTATCTCGCGGGCTGCGGTGACCATGGTGATGCGGCGCGGCAGGATGCCGACGTAGCGGCGCAGGGGCCGGCCGTGCTGTGCTGCCGCCCAGCCGTCTCCTCGGTGGTGGGACCGGCGACCGGGAATCGGCGCGGATTCTCCCGCCGGTACAGGTGATCTGCTTGCTCGCGGTAGCCCTCGATGGTGGCGGTCGCTCCGACGACCTGCATGGGCGGGTGTCCCAGGCTTTCGGAGATGGCTTCGAACAGAGTCTCGTAATTTCCGTCGAGTGCTCCGAGGCTCTCGTCCAGCAGGTGCATCTCGTCAGCGATCTCCAGGCGCGCGGAGCCGAAGCCTGGCGACACCGGAGCGCGGACGGCCCTGCAGCCGAAGATGGCGCAGTAGTTCGGGTCTGCGCCGTATCCGTGCTGCGGGCAGCGGGCCGCGGCTCCGCCGAGCAGGACGCGAAACTCGGAGTTCTGCCCGAGCTTGTCGACCGTGCCGACAAGCACGCTCGGTGCGGTCCGGTAGATGTTCTTGTCGACCGACCAGACCGGCAGGGTTCCGGCCAGCGGGCAGCGTGGGTTGGTGCAGCGGTGCTCCATGAGCTGAGCGGTGTCGTTCCATGCGACCTCGACCTTGTCCGGCCCGCGGCAAGCCGGGCACGTCTCCAGGACGCGACACGCCTCCGCTGTCTCCGCCCGGCGGGGGTCGGGGCCGCTGTAGTACCGGCCGCCGGGGTGGGGAACCTTGAGGTCGTTCGGGGTGTTGCCGCCGCCGACGAAGTAGCCGACGGCGAACGGGTCGCCGTGTGCAGTGGACGGGGTGGCGCGGCGGACGATCTCGGCGGCGAACACCGCCTGGGCGAATCGCTCGGTCTGCTGCAGGCTGAGCAGCCGCAACGGAAAGCGGGCCCACACCTGGGCGCCAGCCGTGGTGCCGGTCAGCCGGCCGTAGAACAGCACAACCCCCATGAGCCCGAGGTACGCCTCCGTCTTGCCGCCACCAGTCGGGAACCACAGGATGCCGACCTCGCTGCGGTGCGCGGCAGGATCGGCAACACCAGGCAGGCAGCCGACGATCCAGGCGAGCTGGAACGGCCGCCACTGGCTGTAGCCCTTGGCTGCCGCCACCTGCCCCATGCTGGTGTTCGCGAGTCGGAACGCTTGCAGGAGGTGAGGGTCGGCACGCAGTGCCGCGATCCCGGCACGGATCCAGTCGATCTCCTCGCGCGCGGCGTCCGCGTCATCGTCGGTTTTCTCCCTGGTCGCCGTGTCCCACTGCTCTTCGCGGGCGAGCGCGTCAAGGGCCGTGGCGGACCAGTGCTTTTGGACCCAGGACTCGGCGGCGTCCGCAAGTGCGTGAAGGGCGGGCAGGGGGTCGGTGGCCATGGTGGCGAAGCTGCTGTCGGGCGTGCCGTCGTCTGCGGCGGTGCGCGGCTCCACCCTGTCGGTGGTGGCCACGGCGACATGCGCGGTCGTCAGCCTGGTGAGTCCGTCTCCGGCATCGTTGGCGACCAGCGCGCTGTTGTGGCCGAAGCCGGGCACCTGGCGGTCGTAGCGGTAGGAGTCAGCGATCTGCTCAAGCGTGTGCGGAATGATGGGCACACTCGGTACGGCCGACAGACGCACCTCGTACAACGCCGTATCGACGTAGTCACGGCCGTAGGCGACGGCGTCCGTCGGGTCGGTGTACTGGTGTTCGGGCGGCGGGCTGGTGTTGACGACGGTGAGGAGCAGCGTGGTCGTGCCGTCGTCGTGGGGGTCAGCTCGGTATCGAGTGCGGCCCGCCACAGGGATAGCGCCACATCGGCAGCCGGGGACGAGATTGTCACGACAGTAGGCCGCCCACCTGTCGTCGTCACTCATGCCGGTTGTGCATGCCCTGTACCGTGCGACTGTCGGCGAACGTGGCCGACAGTGGCCGAACGACGAGATGAGCCCGCAGCTCGAAGATACCGAACCCCCTACCGGGCGTTCCGGCTCTTCCTGTGGGGCGGCACACACGCATTCAACGTCAACGCGATGCAGGCCTACCACCTTGTTGTCGAACGCACCGCCGAGCCCGGTCCCTGACCGTCCCGCCTCCGCAGGCTCGCGTTGAAAGGCTGCCGGTCTTCACGGGACTCTCCGCCCGCCACAGTCAAGCAGAAAGCTTCTGCTCCAGATGTCGGGCTTGATGTGCAGGCGACGGGATGTGCACCGACGGAATTCGAGCCCCACAGCCGTCGGTCACTCCTGGATGGGTGTGAGCAGGGACTTCTCCAGGATCACCGGAAGCGACAGGGTGCGGTAGCCGACTGAGGCGAACAGTACGGTGATTCGGTGGTCCTCCTCGCTGAGGACCTCGCCGTCCCCCCACTGGGGGTGGCGGACCCGGACACCGGGCGCGAACGCGTGGTCGCGGCCTTCGGGCGAGGCGGTGCGTGGGCGCGGCAGGTCTGGAAGGGCGTCGGCCCGGGCACCCGCTTGCTGCAGGCACCTGTCGCAGTTGTCGCACCGGGTGTGCAACTGCTCGCCGAAGTAACCGAGCAGGAAACGCCGTCGGCAGCCGGTGGTCTCGGCCAGGCCGCGCATCATCTCGACCCGCGAGCGTTCCAGTCTCTCGTGCGCGGCGCCACGCCTCACGGCCTGATCGACTGCGTCTCCCAGATCGGCACCGGGCACCCGGGACACCTTTCCGCGCTCCACGGTGACGGCCTGGGCCTGCTCCAGCAGATTGAGCACCGCGGTCAGTCTGCCGGCGGACAGACCGGTCTTCTGCTGGAGCTCTGTGGGTTTCACCGCTGTCGTGTGCTCCCACACAGTGAGGGCGACCCTCTTGATCGTGTCAGGATCCGGGCGGCCGGTGGAGAAGAACTTCTGCAGTCCGAGATCCTCTTTGCGGTAATGCAGGATCGCCCGGGCCGCCGCACCGTCCCGTCCCGCCCGGCCTATCTCCTGGTAGTAGGCGTCGAGCGATCCGGGCACCGAAGCGTGCAGTACGAACCGCACGTCGGGTTTGTCGATCCCCATGCCGAACGCCGAGGTGGCCACCACCATGTCCAGCTCTCCGGCCAGGAAACGGTCGTGCACCGCGGCGCGTTCGGCTGACCGGGTGCCTGCGTGGTAGGCGGCCGCGGCCAGGCCGAGTTGGCTCAGCTCCGCGGCGTACGTCTCGGCGTCCTTGCGCGTCGCGGCGTAGACGATGCCCGGCTTGGGCTCGGCGGCCGCCCGTTCCACCACTGATCGTCGTTTGGCTGCGTCATCGAGGAAGTGGGTCACCTCCAGGCGGATGTTGGGCCGGTCGTAGCCCGCCGCCACCTCCCGGACCTTGCGCATGCCCAGCTGTTCGACGATGTCGGCGCGCACCGGTGCCGCGGCGCTGGCGGTGAGCGCGAGGATCGGAGGGCGCCCGACGCTCTCCGCGGCCTGCCGAAGCCTGAGGTAGTCGGGCCGGAAGTCGTGCCCCCAGGACGACACGCAGTGCGCCTCGTCCACGACGAACAGAGATGGCTTCAGTGCGCTCAGCCGCTCCAGCACCTCCTGCTTGGCCAGCTGTTCCGGGGCCAGAAACAGAAACCGCGCTTCGCCGCCGCTCACGCTCGCCCAAGCCCGCTCGTTCTGCGTCTGGCTCATCGACGAGTTGATCGCCACCGCGGTCTGGCCACCTCTCCGCAGCAGCCCGGCGACCTGGTCCCGCTGGAGGGCGATCAACGGAGACACCACGAGCGTCGGACCGGGCAGCAGCGTGCCCGGCACCTGATACACGGCCGACTTGCCCGAACCGGTCGGCATGACCACGATGGCATCCCGGCGGGCCATGACCGCCTTCATCCCAGTGAGCTGGCCGGGGCGCAGTTGGTCCCACCCGAAGACCCTTCGCGCCGCTCTGCGTAGCCGGCGGGCGGCGAACAGCCTGGTCAGCATGGAACTCCCTGTGCAGTCCAGCGCGCCGGGGTGACCCGACCGCGCGTTCTTCGGTCTACTACGGCTCTGCGGCGGGCCGCTGCGGCCGAGGCGATCCGCCCGGTGACAGTAACGCAGGAGGCGGACCGTCTCCTGTGGCGTCCGCCTCAGACGGCCACGCACGGTCGTCACCCGATGTGGAGGAACCGGTGTTGCGCCGTGGGCCCTCGATGAGTACCAACGGTGCGGGCTGGCCACCGCGGGCCTGGAGGCGCTGCGCCTCGAGCACCCCGGCCTGTCCTGGCACACACTGGGCGGCCAGTTAGCGGGGAGTTATCTGGCCGCCAGTGATCACTCCGCGTGAGCAGGCCCGTGCCGGCTTGCCACGGTGGAGCCCTGGCCTAATCGGGCCGCGATGTGCGCCGCCCCGAACAGGCACTTGGCCATGCCGAGGCGTTCATACGTGGCGATGTCCGGCGCGTTACCGGTGAGCACCATGAGCGCGGCGCGGCCGTGCTGGTTGACGAGGGCGTCCACGACGAAGCCGCACACGGCCCGCGCAAGATCGCGCCCCGGGCGGCGGGGTGGGTGACCATCCCGCCCATGAACCCGCACCCGGCCGCGGACCACGCGTCCGCCGCCACCGCTAGCGGCTTCGCCCCGACGCTGCTGTCCACCTCGCCTACAGCCTCCGGCCCAGCGGCGCATGCCCGCGCGTCCCGGCTGCACGTAGGAGTCAGGGAAGAAGCGGTCGAACAGTGCGGTCGACTGGGCGGACGGTGCCGCAGCACAGCGCGTGGCGCGGGGTGCTGACAGGGAGCCAGGCCAACAGACGGAACACGCCGGTGGGCTGGATGATCAGGGCGAGGTGCCCTCCTGAACTGGGGTGTGGGTCTTCGGTGTTGGGGCCTTGCCACAAGACCGGCCACCAGGCAGTGCCCGGGCGCAGTGACGGGCGCCAGGCGCTCAAGGAGCCGGCGCACCTCTTCCTCGTCCTGGCCGTACGGCTCGGCGTCCCCGGTACAGTCCTCGAGGAGCTCGGTGGCAGAAGTGGCCGCCGGGGAGCCTCGACGTCCACGCGGCGACGTTCGCGAACGGGCCGGAGCGTTCCTCGAGCATCCCGAGGACCTAGGCGCGGGCGTCGTCCACGGCCCGGTGCTCAGTGTCGGTGACGATGCCAAGCCGTCGCACGTGGGCGTACTCGTCTTCGTCCTTCCATGTAAGGCGGCTCAGCTCGGGGTCGACGACCAGGTCCACGGCGAGGTCGAAGGTGTCGAACCCGTCGGGCGTGCGGGCGGGTTGGGGGCTCGAAGTTCACGTACCAGTTCCGCAGCCCGCCGCTCGTGTAGAACGCGTTGATGCTGAACCACGCCGTCGGCGGCTTCCACAGCAGCAGCTCGGTCTCCTGCCACACGCCGGGCGCGAGCTTCCACTCCCCCGTGGCCATCGCGTCGAACGCTTCGGTGCGCACCGACCGGTCGCCGTCCGCGCGGGCCTTGGCGTACAGGGCGGGCCAGCGGGCTTCGGCACCGGGCGCGTAGGCGGTCACCAAGGCCTCGCTGGTGTCGGCGATGACGCGCAGCGCCTGCTCGCTCCACACGCTGCCGCTGCGGTGCACGTCCCGCCTTACGACCGTCTCGCCGGCGTCGAAGGATCGCATCACGCGCCTCTCTGTCCAGGGCCGGGGTGGGCAAGCCACCGGCTGAGGGTGGCTTGCCCAGGCGTCGCCGGGCTTACCCAAGGGGCATCGACGCGAAGATCGCAGCCCTGCAGCAGCGGCAGACCGAGCTGGAACGGGGCCGGTGCACCCGGCCGCGGACACCGAACTGGATCATCGAACCCGGCATCGCTTCCCCGCGGCCTTGTCCTCCGGTGAGGACACGAGCCGCAGCCACGCCGGTTGCCCGGTGGCGGTGCGGGCCGGGGCACCCAAAGTGCGCCCGGCCCAACCCCAGCACTCCCCGCCCGGCCCAACTCGTGGCCCCGGACGCGGGACAAGTGACCGATCAGGGGGCGTGCCCGCGGTGACGAAGTCGGTGACGTGTGGCCTTAGTGGGCGGTTCGTGAGTCTTTGAGGGGATCTGCTGTCGCCTGATGGTGTGGCGGCTGGGCGGAATCTGCCGGTCCGCGGTTGTTGATCTGGTGATGTGATCGGGTGAGTGAACGCAAGCCGTACCCGAGCGACTTATCGGACGAGCAGTGGTCGTTGATCGAGCCGGTGATCACCGCGTGGAAGGACCGGCACCGCTCGGTCAGCGGCCACCAGGGCGCCTACGACATGCGGGAGATCGTGCACGCGATCCTCTACCAGGGGCGGACCGGCTGCCAGTGAGCCTATCTCCCGCACGACCTGCCGCAGAAGAGCGCGACCTACTACTACTTCGCCGCCTGGCGGGACGACGGGACCGACCAGGTCATCCAGCGCGCCAGCGCCCCGGCCTGCCACAGCGGCACCGGCACGGCACCGACATCCTCATCCGCGCCGACAGCGCCGGATCCGCGAAAGCCTTCCTCGCCCACGTCCGCGACCTGCGGAAACGAGGAATTCGTACCTTCTTCTCGGTCGGGTACGCCATCACCGAGCCGGTCCGCCGAGCTGTCCGGGCCGTGCCCGACCGCCCCTGGCATCCCGCCCTGGACCAGGACGGGACGCTGCGTGATGGCGCCGAGGCGGCCGAGCTGACCGGCATGGTCGATCTGGACGGCTACCCCATCGGCACCCGCATCATCGTGCGCCGGGAGCGGCCCCACCCCGGAGCCCAGCTGTCCCTGTTCGACCAGGACGAGGGCCTGCGCCATCAGGTGTTCCTCACCGACACCCCATACTCCGGGGGCGGATCCGCCCAGTTCCTGGAGGTCCGCCACCGTGGGCATGCCACCGTCGAGGACCATATCCGGTGCGGCAAGACCACCGGCTTCGGCCGCTTCCCCTCCCGCGACTTCAACGTCAACGCCGTCTGGCTCGAACTCAGCCTCGCGGCGATCGACCTGCTGGCTTGGACGCGCGTCCTGCTGCTGGACGGGGAACTGGCCACTGCCGAGCCGAAGAAGCTCCGCTACCGGCTGCTGCACGTCGTCGCCCGCCTCACCCGCGGCGGCCGACGCCTGCGCTTGCGGATATCGGCGACCTGGCCCTGGAGAAACGAACTGGCCACAGCCTTCCACCGCCTCGCCGCACTGCCCCGACCCGCCGGCTGACCGGCAACCACCCCGACCGCCCACGACCCGAAGGACCCGGAGAACCCGACCACCGCGCCGGGTCTCCACCGTGTCCGAACACCGAAATCCCGTCGGCCACCCGACAGCTACACCTCAACGACACCTCATCGCCCAACCGAAACGGCGAGGTTAGGAGCTCTTATCGGCTCCTGGCGCTCGTAGCGCACGACGGCTTCGCCCAGGTGCCGCTTCAACTGGGTCAGCAGGTCGGTGTTGGGGCTCGAGATGAAAGCACGCTTGGTCAGTGGGTCGGGGTCGTAGGAGGACACGTACACCCCTTCGCGCTGCGGGATGAGTTCGCTGTCGAGATCATCCGTCACGGCGAACCGGGGTCCCGCCCTCC
>NZ_JAAKZX010000206.1 GCF_011045025.1 Streptomyces ureilyticus | reverse complement strand
AGGACTCACGCAGCGTGACCGGCGCGAGCGATGTCTTCTCGCTCGGCTCGATGCTCGTGTTCGCCGCCACCGGCCACGCCCCCTTCCACGGCGCGAACCCCGTAGAGACCGTCTTCATGCTCCTGCGCCGCGGTCGGTGCCTCAGACGCCTTGGCCCGCGCGGCCAGCAGCTCCGCCGACGCCGAGGTTCGCTGCGTGATGTCGGCGCCGATCGGGGCCGGCAGCCAGGAGCCCGACTGGCGCAGCTGCGTGGGCGACGCGTCCTGGCACAGGGAGATGACCTCGGCGGGCGAGGGCCGGCCGTCCGGATCCTTCGCCAGGCAGCGCGCGATGAACCCGAGTTCGCCCGGCAGCCCGGAGAGGTCTGGTTCCTCGTGGACGATCCGGTACAGCACGGCGTGCGAGGGCCCGTCTCCGTAGGCTCCGGTGCCGCGCGCCGCGTACGCCGCCACCTGGCCGAGCGCGAAGACGTCCGACTTGGGGGTGACCGGCTTCCCGGCCGCCTGCTCTGGCGACATGAACGCCGGGGTGCCGATGGAGACGCCGGTGCCGGTCAGGGCGGTGGCGTCGGCGGCGCGTGCGATGCCGAAGTCGATGACCCGGGGACCGTCGGCGGCGAGCAGCACGTTGGCGGGCTTCAGGTCGCGGTGGACGATGCCCGCCGCGTGGATGACCTTCAGCGCCTCCGCCACCCCGGCGAGCAGCAGCAGGACCGAGGACACCGGCAGCGCGCCGTGCTCGGCGATCGCCGAGTGCAGGGACGGGCCGGGCACATAGGCGGTGGCCAGCCACGGCTGCGTGCCCTCGGTGTCGTAGTCGATGACCGGGGCCGTGTAGAGGCCCTGCACGCGCTGGGCGGCTTTGACCTCCTGCCGGAACCTGCGGCGGAACTCGGGGTCCTCGCCCAGCTCGGGCCTGATCGTCTTCAGCGCGATCGGGTGCCCGCCCGGCGTGTACGACAGGTACACCGTGCCCATGCCGCCCGAGCCGAGCCGTGCCGCTAGCCGGTAGCTCGCCACGACCTTCGGGTCGCCGTCCTCCAACGGGCGGAATTGTCCGCCATGTTGGGCCTCGCCCATTGTTCTCCCCCGATTACTGTGCGGCGTGTGTGCAGGGGAGAGTAGCCGAACGAATCGGCCATCGCCTCAACCGGAGCCTCAACCACCGCTCTTGAGCTCGAGGAGCTCGGCGAGTACCGCATCCGTGAACGGCGTCCACGCCTCGATCGCCCACGGCCCGAACGCCCGGTCCGTGAGAGCCGCGCAGGCGACCCCCGCGTCCGGGTCGATCCACAGGAACGTACCGGACTGGCCGAAGTGACCGAAGGTCCGCGGGGAGGACGAACTCCCCGTCCAGTGGGGCGACTTGGCGTCGCGGATCTCGAAGCCGAGCCCCCAGTCGTTGGGGTTCTGATGGCCGTACCCCGGAAGGACGCCCTTCGTGCCGGGGTACTGGACCGTCATCGCCTCGGCGACCGTCCGCGGGTCGAGGAGGCGCGGCGCCTGCACCTCGGCCGCGAAGCGGGCCAGGTCGTCGACGGTCGAGACGCCGTCCTTGGCGGGCGAGCCGTCGAGCGCCGTCGACGTCATGCCCAGCGGCTCCAGCACCGCCTGCCGGGCGTAGTCCGCGAACGCGATGTCCGTCGCCTTCGCGACATGGTCCCCGAGCACCTCGAACCCGGCGTTGGAGTACAGCCGCCGCTCCCCGGGCGCCGACGTCACCCGGTGCTCGTCGAAGGCCAGCCCGGAGGTGTGCGCGAGGAGATGGCGGACCGTGGAGCCGGTCGGGCCCGCCGGTTCGTCCAGCTCGATCGCCCCTTCCTCGTACGCGACCAGCACGGCGTACGCGGCGAGCGGCTTGGTGACCGAGGCCAGCGGGAAACGGTGCCCGGTCGGGCCGTACGAGCCGAGGACGGCGCCGTCCGCGCGCACGACGGCAGCGGCGGCGGTGGGCACCGGCCAGTTCTCGATCAACGCCAGGCTCTTGAGGGGCATGCGTACGAGGTTATGCGGCTCAGAACGTCAGCCGCATCGAGGGGTCCGGCTTGCGTACGAAGCCCAGCGACGCGTACAGCGGCTCGGCTTCGGCGGAAGCGTTCAGATCGACCTGGGCGGCGCCCTTCTCGCGGAACCAGTCCAGGAGTGTCTCCATACAGGCGCGGGCATAACCGCGGCGCCGCGCGTCCGGGTCGGTGGCGACGCTGAACACGTACCCGACGGCCCCGTGCGGGTTCCCCGCCCGACCGATCCGGTACTCGACCGTCCCGACCGCAAGCGCCGCCAGCGCGTCGAGCCGTGAAGGGTGGTCGACCACGAAGGCGGCGAAGTCCCCGCCGCGGTCGGCGAGTTTGACGCGCAGGGTCGGCAGGGACTCGGCTTGCCAGCCCGTGGAGGAGTCGCCGGCATGGACCGAGTCGATCATCACCTGACGCAGTCGGAGCACTTCCTCGACGTCTTCGGGCACGGCGCGGCGTACGAGACTCATGGGCCGCACGGTAATCGGTGAACGAACCCGGCGTCGCCGGAATTTCGCCGGAATCCGCTTGCTTGGAGTGCACTCCAAGGTCCTAGCGTTGAGGCCATGACGGTGACGGAGACCACGAGCACCAGTAGTACCAAGACCGACAGCTGCGCCACCCCGTTCAGCACCGCGAACCGGCGTCCGGACGGACAGGACCACTACACGATCAGCGAGGTCGTCGCCTTCACCGGCCTCACGGCGCACACCCTGCGCTGGTACGAGCGCATCGGACTGATGCCGCACGTCGACCGCTCCCACACCGGTCAGCGCCGCTACAGCAACCGCGACCTCGACTGGCTCGACCTCGTCGGCAAGCTGCGCCTGACCGGCATGCCGGTCGCGGACATGGTGCGGTACGCGGAACTGGTGCGCGAGGGCGACCACACCTACGGCGAGCGCTTCGAGCTGCTGAAGACGACCCGGGAGGACGTACTGGCCCGGATCGCCGAACTCCAGGACACGCTCGCGGTGCTCGACCGGAAGATCAATTTCTACGCGGACGCCGGGCAGGCCCCGGCGTCGGAGAGGTCCCGATGACGGACAGCAAGATCGCGAAGGTGGAACTCGGCACGGGCGGCCCCGAGGTCGGCGTACAGGGCCTCGGCTGCATGGGGATGAGCTTCGCGTACGGCCCCACGGACGCCGACGAGGCTCGGGCCACCCTGGAGCGCGCGCTGGAACTCGGCGTCAACTTCTATGACACGGCGGACATGTACGGCGCGGGGGAGAACGAGAAGTTCTTGGCGCCGTTCTTCAAGGCGCACCGGGACGAGGTCGTCATCGCCACGAAGTTCGCCATCTCGATCCAGCCGGACGACCCCACGGCGCGTACCATCCGCAACGACCCGCCCTACATCCGCAGTTGCGTCGAGGCGAGCCTGAAGCGCCTGGACGTCGACGTGATCGACCTCTACTACATGCACCGCCGCGACCCGAACGTCCCCATCGAGGAGACCGTCGGGGCCATGGCCGAGCTGGTGCGCGAGGGCAAGGTCAAGCACCTCGGGCTGAGCGAGGTCACGGGCGGCGAGCTGCGTGCGGCGCAGGCCGTGCATCCGATCGCGGCCGTGCAGTCGGAGTGGTCGCTGTTCAGCCGCGACATCGAGGCGGGCGTCGTACCGGCCGCGCGCGAACTGGGCGTCGCCCTGGTGCCGTACTCACCCCTCGGCCGCGGCTTCCTCACGGGCTCCTTCGCCAACGCCGAGAAGGACCTGACGGCCGACGACTTCCGCCGTATGCAGCCCCGCTTCACGGGCGAGAACGCGGCCGCGAACGTGGCCCTCCTCGAGCCGATACGCGCGGTCGCCGACTCCCACAGCGCCTCGCTCGGGCAGATCGCGCTGGCGTGGGTGCAGCGGCAGGCGGCCACGCACGGGCTGCCGGTCGTACCGATCCCGGGCACCCGCAAGCGCAGCCGCGTCGAGGAGAACGTAGCGGCCACCCGCATCGTCCTCGGCGAGGAGGACATGGCCCTGCTGGAGCCGATCGCCGCCAAGGTCGCGGGCAACCGCTACGCGGACATGACGTTCACGTCGGCGGGCCGGGAGTAAGGACCCCTGAGTCCGTCCCGCCACGGGTCCGGTCCCGCTCGGTGTCCGTGAGGCTGCTGGTAACTCCTCCCCGGGTCAGGTGGTCGGTCGCGGGAATGTGACAGTCGCGCGGGCAAGTGTCACATTCCCGCGACCGCCTCCCCGCCGGGGGCGGCATGGAGCCGTCCGGCCCGGCGGCTCACCGGTCACCGGGAGTGACCAGCCCCGACTCGTACGCGAAGATCACCGCCTGCGCGCGGTCGCGCAGGTCCAGCTTCGCCAGTACGCGGCCTATGTGGGTCTTCACCGTCTGCTCGGCCAGCACCAGGTGGTCCGCTATCTCCTGGTTGGACAGCCCGCGGGCGATCAGCTCCAGCACCTCCGTCTCACGCGGCGTCAGGCCGTCCAGCTGAACGGCGGGTCTTCTGCGCGGCGCGGGGCGCTGCTGCGCGAAGTCCGCGATCAGGCGGCGCGTCACCTTCGGGGCGAGCAACGCGTCCCCGGCGGCCACCACACGCACCGCCGCGATCAGATCGGCGGGCGGCGCGTCCTTGAGCAGGAACCCGGAGGCTCCTGCGCGCAACGCCTCGTATACGTAGTCGTCCGCGTCGAAGGTGGTGAGCATCAGCACCTTCGGCCGGCTTACGGCGTCCCCCTCGTCGTGGGTCTCGTGGTCCTTGCGTTCCTCCTGCGAGTCCAGCAGTACGCGCGCTGCGGCCAGACCGTCCATCTCCGGCATCCGTACGTCCATGAGGACGACGTCGGGGCTCGTGCCGCGGGCCAGCTCGACGCCCTTTCGGCCGTCCGCTGCCTCGCCCACCACGTCGATATCGCTCTGCGCTGCCAGCAGGGCCGCGAAACCGGCGCGGACCATGGCCTGGTCGTCGACGATGATCACGCGGATGGTCATGAAGCGCCGGGCTCCTTTACGGGATCCGCGGGTGTCATGGACGCAACCGGTCTCTCCGAGGACGATGCGGGCTCGGCCGAAGACGATGTTGGCTCCGACGAGGACGACGAGGACGACGAGGACGACGCGGACGACGCGGGCTCGGCCACCGGCAACCGGGCCGCCACCCGGAACCCACCGTCGGGCAGCGGTCCGACGTCCAGCGTGCCGCCGACCAGCCGGACGCGCTCGCCCATACCGACCAGGCCGTGCCCGGTGCCGCTCGACTCCAGGCCCGAAACCGGCTTCGCCGCGGGCCCGTTGACGACGAGCACCGTCAGATGCCGGCCGTCGGTGGACAGCGACACCTGGGTGGGGGCGCCGGGGGCGTGCCGCACCACGTTCGACAGGGCCTCCTGCACGATGCGGTACGCGGACAGGTCCACGGCCGGTGACACCTTCGGCCACTCCTCCTCGTCGTTCTCGAGAACCGGTTTCGGAAGCGACAGTTCGACCGGGACACCGCCGCGTCTGGTCGCCTCGACGAGCTGGCGCAGCTTGTCCAGGCCCGGCTGCGGGGACCGCTCGTCCCGCGCGTCCTCACTGCGCAGCACCTCGAGGAGCCGCCGCATCTCGCCCAGCGAGTCGCGGGCCCCGACGGCTATCGACTCGAACTCCCTCCGTATGTCGTCGGAGACGCCGCTCAGCCGGTACGGCGCGGAGTCCGCCTGGACCGATATCACCGTCATGTGATGGGCCACCACGTCGTGCAACTCCCTTGCGATACGGGCCCGTTCCTCCAGCAGGGTGCGCCGGGCGCGCTCGGTCTCGCTGATCGTCTCCTGCTCGACGAGCCGCCGCCGGGTCTCGCCGCGCTCGCGTATCAGGGTCCCCAGCAGCAGGGCGGCACCGCTGAGGACGATCATCAGCACGCTGGTGTCCTGGCTGTCAGGCGCCCGGGGTGTGCCCAGCACGAGGCTCGCGGCCACGGTGACCCCCCAGACGCCGATCACGGTGCGGCGCGGCTCGCGCAGGGAGAGCGCCAGGCACAGCACCACATAACCCACGATGACCATGGCGGTGAAGGGAGAGGGCCGGCCGTCGTCGTGGTTCAGCAGCACGATCGCCCCGATGACGTCTGCCACGAAGACGATCCACCACGCGGCCAGCGGTCGGCTCACGGCCAGCAGCAGTGGGGCGGCCTGGGCGAAGCCGAGCGCCCCGGAGAAACCGTCGTTCACCCCGTAGTCGTTCCCCAGGACCTGGGCCGTGACCGGGACCAGGATGGCGGCGAAGCCCAGCACGATCACGTACGGCAGCCGTCGCATCCAGCGCTTGGGAGCCTGTGAGAGGAGGGGCTCGGCCGCACCGCTCGGCGGCACGAAGGGCGTCCCGGCCTCACGCAGCGCGGCGAGCGCACGGTGCCGCACCCCGGGCCCGGACCGCTTTTCGGCCGGTGCGCGGGGCTCCTGACGGGGAGGAGTCGCTGCATTGCTCATGGCCTGATCAGCGTAGGCGCGAAGATCCGACCATCGCGTCCTACCTGAGAGCCCACCCGCACCTCATACCCAGGTACGAGCGGTATGACGACGAGTCACCGCACGACCCGTCACAACTCCGCCAGCAACTCCGCCTTCTTCGACGTGAACTCCTCGTCCGTCACCAGCCCCGCCTGGTGCAGCTCGCCGAGATGCCGGATCCGCTCCGCGATGTCCGCGGGATCACGGTGCCGTGCAGCCGGGGCGCCGTCACTCTTCGCCGAGGGCCCGGCCGCGCGTACCGCCGCGAGGACCGAGGCCGCGAACGGCAGCGACTCGTGCACGGGCCCGTAACCGAGGCCGAAGACGACCGCCGCCGGGTCCTGGTCGGCCTGCGCGGGCTGTTGGACGGCGGACGGTTCGCGGCGCAACAGCCGCAGATGGCCCTCGAAGACCTCGGGCGAGCGCCACTCGACGCCGCTCAGTTCCGAGACCGCGAAACTCTGGTCGCCAGCCTTCCACTTGGCGGACGAGGCGCCCGTCCAGAACCAGCGGAAGGACACCGACTTGCCGTCGAAGGACGCCTTCCCGTCGTACGCCTTGAACTGCAGCGGCGCCTCGGGCGGGGCCACCAGATAGCGCTCCGCCTCGGCCGCGTCGTCGGGAATGAGTTGGGCCCGCAGTTCGTCGGCGTAGTACTCGGCGAGCGTCTCGCGGTCGCCGGGGAGCACCAGACGGTAGGGATCGCATGCTTCCTTCAGCTGTCCCGCCGCCGCCTCCATCAGCGGGTCCGCGCCCGGTCTCGGTTCGGCGCGCAGGACGACCGTCCCGCGCTTGCCCGGGGTCAGCGTTACCGCTGCGATCGCCTCGATCGGGATACGGCGCTCGCCGAGCGCCTGGAAGAGCTTCGGCGTACGGATCCCCCGTTCGAAGCGGATGAGCACGGAGTCGGACTCGAACTCCCAGGCGGCATGAAATCCGGCCAGTACGTCACCCATGCGGGCCATCGTATGCGCCATGCGCTTCCTCGTCCCCTCCCCGTGCGAACCGCTGTTTCTTCGTCCTCTACGCGCGTCCGGCTTCAGCCATGTCGGACAAACCCTTCTGGCACACGTCATCTTCATGTGCGCAGCTCACCGCCCGGTACGCGCCAACGCCGATCTCGGCGAAGTTGCGCAGGCTCTCCGTACCCGGTTCGAAATAGCCCGCGTGGCCCTTCGCGCCCCACGCGGACAGCACTCGCGCCCCGAATCCCGAGGACACCGGATCGGCCCCGTGACCGAGCCAGCCGACCGCCATGTACGGCACGTCCTGGATCCAGTCGTCGGAGTCCCGGGTGGCCCACACCCGTGCGGAGGTGCCCAGCTGCGAGGCGTTCGCGACCCGCATCCCGGGGCTGCCCGCGACCGCTATGTCGGAGACCCGGGACGGCAGTGTGCGCGCGGCGACGCCGCAGACCACGGAGCCGTAGCTGTGGCAGTACAGCGCGACGGGCGAGCTGCCGGGCAGCGTCCGTACGAGCGTGTTGAGCCGGACCGCGCCCTCCTCGGCGCGTACGCCCGTGGCCGCGTCCATACCGACCCCGCTGGGCGCCGTGTAATCGGCCCAGGCGATCACGGCCGTACGCGTACTCGGGCTCGCCGCGCGCTCCTCGAGGTACAGGGACCTCGCCATGCCGACGGGCGCGGAGAACTCGCGGTCGGCGCGCTGGAAGTTCAGTACGTCGGTGTCGACGCCCGGAACGACGACCGAGACGCGCTGCGCCCTGCCCAGGTCACCGAAGACCTCGGCGACCCGGCCCGCGCCCAGCGGGTCGAAGGCGAGGATCTGACGGTCCTTGTGCAGCAGGTCCTCGTAACGATGCATACGGCGGCCCGCCTCGTGCTGACCCGCGGGCGAGAGCCGTTCGTCGTGCATGCGTTCTCGCTCGGTCACGCGTGCCTCGTCGATCGCGACGCGGTTGGCGCGGTAGCGGAGCTTCACCGGCGCCCCGTTCATATTGCCGACCGCGAGCGGATAGCGGGCGGCGAGCCGGTGCCGCTGCTGAACGTCGAGCGAGGCGAAGAAGCGGGTGAGGCGGGCCGGCGCGGCGTCCGGGTCCGGCAGCGCGCGTCCGCCGATGCTGCCGCGCTCCCAGGCGGAGAGGGAGGCTTCGAGCGGCGTCGGGGCGGCTCTGTGGTTGCGTACGACGGTCCAGCCGGTGGTCGCCAGCATAACGAAGACGACGGCCAGAGCGAGGAGAGCGCGCCAGACGTTGAGTTGGGGAGGGGAGTCGAAGGAAGTCACTGGGAGGACACACTAAGAGAACAAGAGTGTCTCGCGTTAACCGAGTGAGGGGGATCACGTTTCTCACTGGGTAATTGGGGCAATCCGGGCTCAGTGGGAGTTAAAGCCTCACGCTGTGTAGGTGATTGAAGCGTCACGCCCCGTATGGGAGTTGAATCGTCACGCCGTGTCGCCGTCCGTTTTGCCTTGTACGTTCCAGCCCTTGGCCAACGCAGGCCCCACTTGGTCGAGATAAGCGGTGGTCAGCGTGCGAATCGACTCGACGCTGATGTCGTCACCCGTGCTCCATCGCTGCCCGGTCACCCGCATCACCCCACTGAACACGGCCACCGCCACCCGCGGTCGCGGATCGGCGTCCACGTCCAGGCCCTCACGCTCGGCGATCAGATGCGCGAGCTTCTCCTCCAGTACCGCGGTGCGGCGCAGATGGACGGCGAGCAGGGCGGGTGTCGACTCGATCAGCTGGAAGGTGCGCATGTGGAGTTCGACCGGGATGACGCTCTCAATGGTCTCGTTCAGGGTGTCCCAGTTCTCCAGGACGGCACGGCGCAGCGCCTCCAGCGGGCTCTCGTGGGGCGGGCGTTCGCGTACCAGGTCGAGGAAGTGCGCCTCCGTCATCTCCAGGACGGCGAAGGCTGCCTCCTCCTTGCCCGCGAAGTAGCGGAAGAACGTGCGCTGTGACACATCGACGGCTTCGGCGATCTCGTCGACCGTCGTCCCCTCGTACCCCTTGCTCGTGAACAGCTCCAGGGCGGCCCGTACCAGCGCGTCCCGGGTCCGCCGCTTCTTGCGCTCGCGCAGCCCGGGGCGGGGCAGCGTGTCCATGGACCCTCCCTTCCGAGCTGCCTGAAATGTTCCAACTGTCCGGACTGTTCGCACCAAGCCTCGTTCGCTCCCAAGCCCTGCCCAAGCCCTGTCCACGCCTTTTTGTCCAACTCACCCTATCCGTGAGTGACGTGACAGTTACCGACTTGTGAATCGGTTCGTCAAGTGTCAGTGGCTGCCATTAGCCTCGAACGCATGACTAGTCAGACCACTGTCGACAAGACGGGCTCGGGGGACAAGACGCCAGTCGTCCCATCGGACCGGACAACGGACCGGGGGCTTCGCGGCCACCCCTGGTTGACCCTCATCACCGTGGCCGTAGGCGTCATGATGGTGGCCCTCGACGGCACCATCGTGGCCATCGCCAACCCGGCCATCGCCACGGACCTGGGCGCCACCTTCGCCGACGTCCAGTGGATCACCAACGCGTACTTCCTCGCGCTCGCCGTCACGCTGATCACGGCGGGCAAGCTCGGCGACCGGTTCGGACACCGGCAGACCTTCCTCATAGGCGTCGTGGGCTTCGCGGCGGCCTCGGGCGTGATCGGGCTGTCCAGCTCCATCGGCATGGTGATCACGTTCCGCGTCTTCCAGGGACTGTTCGGCGCACTGCTGATGCCGGCCGCGCTCGGACTGCTGCGGGCCACTTTCCCCGCCGAGAAGCTGAACATGGCCATCGGCATCTGGGGCATGGTGATCGGTGCCTCCACCGCGGGCGGCCCGATCCTCGGCGGCGTACTCGTCGAGAACGTCAACTGGCAGTCCGTCTTCTTCATCAACGTCCCCGTCGGCATCCTGGCCGTCGTCCTCGGCATCGTGATCCTCACCGACCACCGCGCCGAGAACGCGCCGCGCTCCTTCGACGTGCTCGGCATCGGGCTGCTGTCCGGCGCCATGTTCTGCCTGGTCTGGGCGCTCATCAAGGCCCCCGAGTGGGGCTGGGGCGCCGGTATGACCTGGACGTTCCTGGGCATCGCCGTGCTCGGCTTCGCCCTGTTCGCGCTCTGGGAGACCAAGGTCAAGGAACCGCTGATTCCGCTGGCCCTGTTCCGTTCCGTACCGCTGTCGGCCGGCGTGGTCCTGATGGTCCTGATGGCCATCGCCTTCATGGGTGGCCTCTTCTTCGTCACCTTCTACTTGCAGAACGTGCACGGCATGAGCCCCATCGACGCGGGCCTGCACCTGCTGCCGCTCACCGGCATGATGATCGTCGGCTCGCCCCTCGCGGGCGCCATGATCACCAAGGTGGGGCCACGCATCCCGCTCGCGGGCGGCATGGCGTGCACGGCCATCGCCATGTATGGCATGTCGACGCTGGAGAAGGGCACCGGCAGCGGCGTCATGTCGATCTGGTTCGCCCTCCTCGGCCTCGGACTCGCGCCCGTCATGGTCGGCGCGACCGAAGTCATCGTGGGCAACGCGCCGATGGAGCTCTCCGGTGTCGCCGGCGGTCTCCAGCAGGCCGCGATGCAGATCGGCGGCAGCCTCGGTACGGCGGTGCTCGGCGCCGTGATGGCCTCCAAGGTCGACAACGACCTCGCGGGCAACTGGGCGGACGCCAAGCTTCCGCCGCTCTCCGAGGCCCAGCTCCACCAGGCCTCCGAGGCGGTCCAGGTCGGCGCCGCGCCGGTCCCGCCGGACACCCCGGCCCCGATCGCCGAGAAGATCACGGACGTCGCCCACGACACGTTCATCTCCGGCATGAGCCTGGCCAGCCTGGTCGCCGCCGGGGTCGCCGCCGCCGCGGTCCTCGTCGCCTTCCTCACCAAGCGCGGCGCCAACGCGGACGCGGCGGGGCCGGGGGCTGGGCACATCTAACCGGCCGCCCATCCCGTCTGACACCCCGTCGGGTCTGCCCGGCGGGGTTCGCCTATCAGGGTGACTGGTGTCCATAGGACTTTCGTACGGCCCTTGCCGGCGGCCAGAGTGGTTCAACTGATCCGTACGCCACGGCAGTCGGGCCAGGCCGCGGCGCGCCGCCGGAGGGGGATGGCGCGCCGCGGATTCAACTCTCGTCCCAGAGAGCGTGTCTAGGGATAACGAACCGGGGTACTCGCCGCATCGAGCCCGAACCGGCAGCAAAACCCCAGGGAGTTGATGATGGCGGGCTTCGGACACACCACGCGCAAGCACCCCCGCTCACGTAGCCGGACGTGGTCACGGAGTGGGCCGGATCGCGCGACGCTCGGAATCATCGGAGCCATCTGCGCGGTCGCCGGCTTTTTCGCACTGGGCATCGTTCTCGGCCCGGTGGCGATCGCCTGCGGCTGGCTCGCCATGGGACGCAGCTGGAGCGGCGCCCGCCCGGTACCGGCACTGATCGCCGTGGTGCTGGGCACGATCGACACCGTCCTGGCGATCGTCTGGCTCGCCGGGGCAGGAACTCCCGCGGCCGGAATGTTCTGATCCGCGGTCCGCGGGACGTGAGGGGAGCCCCGCGCTCCGTCAGGGGCGCGGGGCGGTCACCTAGGTACGGCCCTTGCAGCGGTCCTGTGCACGGTCGTGCGTACGGCCGCCCTATGCACGGCCCTATACACGGTCGTGCGTACGGTCCTTCCCGGGAAGCGATCCCGGGGCTTCGGACAGCGCGGCGACCTGGGCGCGCAGCGCCCGAACTTCCTCCGAGAGAGCCTCGATCGCGGCCGTTTGCCGGCGTTCCTCCACGTCGTCCGACTCGAAGCGGGCGATGAACCAGGCCGCGATGTTGGCGGTGACGACACCGAGCAGGGCGATTCCGGAGAGCATCAGCCCGACCGCGATCATGCGGCCGAGCCCGGTAGTCGGCGCGTGATCGCCGTAGCCGACGGTCGTCATCGTGGTGAACGACCACCACACCGCGTCACCCATCGTCTTGATGTTGCCGTCCGGCGACTCCCGCTCGACGGACAGCACGGCGAGTGAGCCGAACATCATCAGCGCCACCACGGCGCCCGCGACGTACGTCGTGAGCCGGATCTGCGTGGCCATCCTGGCCCGCTGTCCGACCAGCAGCACCGTGGCCACGACCCTGAGCAGCTGTAGCGGCCGAATCAGCGGCAGCAGTACGGCGCACAGGTCGAGCCAGTGCGTACGTACGAACTCGCCTCGCCGGTCGGCCAGTACGAGCCGTACCAGGTAGTCGAGGGAGAAGGCTCCCCACACGACCCACTCCACGACGGCACACGCGTCCATCACGGCGCGACTGGCGTCGGGCCAAACGATCGGCACCGCGTAGGCGACGGCAAAGACCACCGCCATGCCCATCAACGGCTGCTGAGTACGCCGCTCCCAACGAAGCTGCGCCGATCTCTCATCCATCCCCGCATTATCGGCTGCGGGGCCGCGGGCAGGTGACGTGTCCGTTGTGGCCGGCGGCGGCCACAACGGACCTGCAGTCAAGGAGCGGACCTTGGAACCGCCCCTCAAGCGGAGCGCTTACGCGTCGCCGCCTGCGGCACCGGGGTCAGCCGCCGAAACGTCCAGCAACTGGTAGCGATCGACGGCCTGCTTCAAGGCCGAGCGATCGACCTTCCCCTCGCGGGCGAGCTCCGTCAGGACCGCGACCACGATCGACTGCGCGTCGATGTGGAAGAAGCGGCGCGCCGCACCCCGAGTGTCCGCGAAGCCGAAGCCGTCCGCCCCCAGGGACTGGTACGTACCGGGCACCCAACGCGAGATCTGATCCGGAACCGACCGCATCCAGTCGGAAACGGCCACGAACGGCCCTTCGGCATCCGACAACTTCCGCGTCACATACGGAACGCGCTGCTCCTCCTCGGGATGCAGAAGGTTGTGCTGCTCCACCTCCACGGCCTCGCGCCGCAGCTCGTTCCAGGAGGTCGCCGACCAGACGTCCGCCTTGACGTTCCACTCCTCGGCAAGGATCTTCTGCGCCTCGACGGCCCACGGCACGGCGACACCGGACGCCATGATCTGCGCCGGAATGGAGCCCGAAGTACCCGCCGAGAAGCGGTGGATGCCCTTGAGGATGCCCTCGACGTCCACGCTCGTAGGTTCGGACGGGTGCTGGATCGGCTCGTTGTAGACGGTGAGGTAGTAGAAGACGTCCTCGCCGTGCGGGTGCTCCTCGGAGGAGCCGTACATCCGGCGAAGGCCGTCCTTCACGATGTGCGCGATCTCGAAGCCGTACGCCGGGTCGTACGCGACACAGCCCGGGTTCGTCGAGGCGAGCAACTGGGAGTGTCCGTCCGCGTGTTGCAGACCCTCGCCGGTCAGCGTCGTACGGCCGGCGGTCGCACCCAGTACGAATCCGCGCGCCAACTGGTCGGCCATCTGCCAGAACTGGTCGCCGGTGCGCTGGAAACCGAACATCGAGTAGAAAACGTAAACCGGGATGAGTGGCTCGCCGTGCGTGGCGTACGCCGAACCGGCCGCGATCAGCGATGCCGTGCAGCCCGCTTCCGAGATTCCGTCGTGCAGCATCTGCCCGGTCGGCGACTCCTTGTACGCGAGCAGCAGATCGCGGTCGACCGCCTCGTACTGCTGGCCCAGCGGGTTGTAGATCTTCGCGCTCGGGAAGAACGAGTCCATGCCGAAGGTGCGGTACTCGTCGGGCGCGATCAGTACGAACCGCTTCCCGATCTCCTTGTCGCGCATGAGGTCCTTCAGCAGCCGTACGAACGCCATGGTCGTGGCGATCGACTGCTGACCCGACCCCTTCTTCACACTCGCGTACGTCTTGTCCTCGGGCAGCGCGAGCGGCTTCGAGCGCACGACGCGGGTCGGGACGTAACCGCCCAGGCCCTTGCGGCGGTCGTGCATGTACTGGATCTCCTCGGAGTCCCGGCCCGGGTGGTAGTACGGCGGCGGGCCGGCCTCCAGTTCCTTGTCGGAGATCGGCAGGTGGAGGCGGTCGCGGAAGCCCTTGAGGTCGGCGACCGTCAGCTTCTTCATCTGGTGCGTGGCGTTACGGCCCTCGAAGTTCGGGCCGAGCGTCCAGCCCTTGATGGTCTTGGCGAGGATCACCGTCGGCTGGCCCTTGTGCGCCTTGGCCGCCGAGAACGCCGCGAAGATCTTCCGGTGGTCGTGACCGCCGCGACCGAGGTGCAGGATCTGGTCGTCGGTCATGTTCTCGACCATCGTCCGCAGCCGCTGGTCGTCACCGAAGAAGTGGTCGCGGATGTACGCGCCGGTCTCGGTGGCGTACGTCTGGTACTGGCCGTCCGGCGTGGTGTTCATCCTGTTGACCAGCACGCCGTCGCGGTCCTGGGCGAGCAGCGGGTCCCAGGTGCGGTCCCAGACCAGCTTGATCACATTCCAGCCGGCGCCCCGGAACTGGGACTCCAGCTCCTGGATGATCTTGCCGTTGCCGCGCACCGGGCCGTCGAGCCGCTGGAGGTTGCAGTTGACGACGAAGGTCAGGTTGTCCAGGCCCTCGCGCGCCGCGATGGACAGCTGGCCGAGCGACTCCGGCTCGTCCATCTCGCCGTCGCCGAGGAAGGCCCACACATGGGACTTGGAGGTGTCCGCGATGCCGCGTGCCTCCATGTAGCGGTTCATCCGCGCCTGGAAGATCGCGCCCAGTGGGCCGAGGCCCATGGAGACGGTCGGGAACTCCCAGAAGTCCGGCATCGAGCGGGGGTGCGGGTAGCTGGACAGCCCGTCCGGATACTTCGACTTCTCCTGGCGGAAGCCGTCGAGTTGCCGCTCGGAGAGGCGGTCCAGCATGAAGGCGCGCGCATAGATGCCCGGCGAGGCGTGCCCCTGGAAGAAGACCTGGTCGCCGCCGTCGCCCTCGTCCTTGCCGCGGAAGAAGTGGTTGAAGCCCACGTCGTAGAGGGAGGCGGAGGAGGCGAAGGTGGCGATGTGGCCGCCGACGCCGATGCCGGGGCGCTGAGCCCGCGAGACCATGACCGCGGCGTTCCACCGGGTCGCGTTCAGGATCTTCCGCTCGATCTCCTCGTTGCCCGGGAAGAACGGCTCATCCTTGGTGGCGATGGTGTTGACGTAGTCCGTGCTGCGCATCTCGGGCACGGCCACGCGCTTCGCGCGGGCCCGCTCGATCAGGCGCAACATCAGATACCGGGCTCGCTCCCGGCCGCGCTGGTCGACAGCGGCATCGAGGGAATCGAGCCACTCCTGGGTCTCTTCGGGATCGAAGTCAGGTACCTGACTCGGAAGGCCGCCAATGATGATCGGGTTGCGATCGGGTCCGGAAGCCACGCTGTTCCTTCGCTTTCAGGGAGGCCGTTCTTCTCGGTTCTTCTTCTCGGCTCTGCTGGGTACTTGCTTGGTGTTCTCGCCGCTGCCCTCGGGGTTCACACCGATCCCCATCGTGTACCTCGGGAACGGAAACGTCACCTCTACCGAGGGGTAACCAGGACGTTTACGCGGTTTCGCTGGGACGGACCCGGCACATCGCAACGATACGCCCGACCCGTGACGCGGTCCGCAAAGTCATTCGAGTCCCGTACCCTCGAAGGGTTCCGAAATTCACAAAGCGGGCAGATCGCTGTGGTGTGTGTCACCTGGAGCCGTGATTGGCTGTCTGGAGTTGCGGCGACACCGCCAGGATCGTCACCGTTTCGGCGGTCTCAACGGCCGGGTACTTGCGCGATCCGTCCCGCCCGTGTGGACTACGGCCAATGCTTCGCGCACGCGCGTGGCTTGAACCTTTACCAAACATGATCAGGAGGCAACCCGTGAGCGCGACCGCGGACCACGCGGAGGAGCGGACGAGCCTGGCCGCCAGGCTGGGATTCCAGCCCGAGCAGGTGGTCCAGGAGATCGGCTTCGACGACGACGTCGACCAGGAGCTCCGCGAGGCCATTGAGGAAGTGATCGGCAGCGAGCTCGTGGACGAGGAGTACGACGACGTCGCCGACGCCGTGGTGCTCTGGTTCCGTGACGACGACGGCGACCTGACGGATGCGCTGGTGGATGCCACCACGTACGTCGAAGAGGGCGGCGGCATTCTGCTGCTGACGCCGAAGACCGGCCGTGACGGCTACGTGGAGGCCAGCGACATCGCCGAAGCCGCGACGACCGCGGGGCTGTCCCAGACCAAGAGCATCAGCGTGGGCAAGGACTGGAGCGGCAGCCGCTTGGCTACGCCGAAGGCGGCCAAGTCCAAGAGGTGACGTTCTCGTCTTACCGGAGGGGCTCGCTTATTGCGGGCCCCTCCGGGCTTTGGGGGGCCGTCTTTGGCCCCAGGGCCCTTCGACTTCGTGCCCGGTGAGGCACTGGCGGAGGATACGAGATTCGAACTCGTGAGGGG